>JBBRYZ010000102.1:0-14798 GCA_038237165.1 Bacteroidales bacterium
CTTCCGGCATAGGCAGGATTAATTGCGAGTGCGTCATGCACAAAATTGTCGGTCATGAAGTTTTGCTGCCCGAATACTAAAAATGGGCTTAGAAAGATAAGAAAGCTGACAAGTAACCGCATCGTTTTATCTTTTAATGACCACATATCCTCTGGTTATTGTATTATCCGAAAGCTTCAAAACGAAGAAATAAGTACCGTTTGCCAGCTCTTCCCGCTTATTGGTTTTTCCGTCCCAGTCATTGGTGTAATTGGGATTGTAATACACCTGCTTCCCTGATCTGTTTAATATTGTTAGTTCTGCCGGGCCGTTATTCTCAATGCCTTTAATAACAAAAAAGTCATTTTTCTGATCTCCGTTTGGTGTAATAACCTGTGGAACAAAAAGATCATTAACCTTAATGTTAACCGTATCCGATGCCGAACAGCCTTCTGAAGTAACTTCCCACAAAAACAGATTATATCCAACCGATAGGCCCGAAACTGAGGCTACAGGTGAATCTATGCCATCAATACTCCCCGAACCCGATATCAAGGACCATACTCCTGTTTCGGAGGAGGATAATGCAGCTTCCATTTTCGAATTAAAAGTATAATTCAGCAATTGATCGACGCCAGCATTGGCAATCGGAATTGCATGATAGGTAACTGTAACGGCTGAACTGTCGGGGCAATTTTGGTTAATAACCTTCCATTCAAAATTATAGATTCCATATTCTGTAATCCGGGCTGTAGCCGAAGGATTATTTTCATCGGGTGAAAAAGTCACGCTTCCGGCTCCCGAATTTACACTCCATTTACCGGTGCCGGGTCCTGATGTTGCATTAAGTTTAAAGATCTTACCGCACGCATCTCCACCACTACCTGCATTTGCTTCGGTTATAATAACCGTTACCAGTTTCTGAGCGGTGTTCGTACAACCGTTATCATCCGTTGCGGTTACTACAAAATTTCCTGCGGTACCAACTGTGATAGCTGCTAAGGTTTCGCCCGACGACCAGTGATAGCTGCTGCCTCCTGAAGCTGTTAACGTAACAGTGGCTCCTTTACAGATGGTTGTTGATCCGCTCGTTGCAATAACAGGCACAGGCAATGGATTAACCGTTACTTGCATCGCCAGCGTCTGGGCGCTATGGCAGCCGTTAGCATCCGTTACTATTACAGAATAATTTCCTGTTTGAGCAACATTTATACTACCCGTTACAGCTCCTGTTGACCACTGATACCCTGTTGATGCACTTGAACTTAAAGTTACATTTCCACCGATACAGAATGAAACAGCACCACCAGCTGTGATTGTTGGTGTTGCCGGCAAAGGATTAACTGTTACTGTTAAAAGTGAGGATACCAAACTCTTGCATCCCTTTGCATCAGTTATTATTACACTGTAATTTCCTGTTGTGCTGATAATTAAATCCTTTGTTTCAGCTCCAGTTGACCATAAGTAAGCTGACCCGGAACTGGATGATAAAGTAACATTGCCACCATCGCAGAAAGTAGTTGCATCGCTTGCTGAGATGATTGGTTTTTCAGGTAAAGGATTCACAGTTACTGAAACCAACTCCGATGAAGCGCTCCGGCATCCGTTTTCATCCGTTATCTGTACACTGTAACTTCCACTTAAAGAAACATTTATGCCTTGAGTGATTGCTCCATTCGACCATAAATAGGTTGTTCCGGTACCCGAAGTTAATATTACAGTATTCCCTTCGCAGAAGGTTGTTGGTCCACCCGGTGTAATTGTTGGTGCGACTGGCAAAGGATTTACTGTAACGGTTACAGATAATGATGCGGCGCTCTGACAACCGTTGTCATTAGTTACTTTCACAAAATAACTGCCTGATTCGGTAATATTTATCCCCGGTGTTGTTGCTCCTGTTGACCATATATAAGTTGTGCCTAAACCAGATGTGAGAATTACATTGCCTCCGGCACAAAATGTTGTAGAGCCATCGGGTGTAATTACCGGCGTTATTGGCAATGGATTTACTGTTACTGAAGTTGCATCAGAGGCAGCACTTTGACAACCATTAGCATCTGTAACCTGAACAAAAAAACTTCCTGATGAAGCAATTGTGATTCCCTGGGTGGTTGCCCCGGTTGACCACAGGTATGATGCGCCTGCACTTGAGCTTAGGTTCACACTTCCGCCATCGCAGAAGGTTGTAGCACTTCCTGCAATTATAGTTGGCGCCACAGGCAAAGGGTTTACTGTAACAACCGAAGGATCCGAAGCAATACTCTGGCATCCGTTAACATTGGTTACTTTTACAGAATAACTTCCTGATTCAGTTATAGTAATGTTGGGAGTCGTTGCTCCGGTCGACCATAAATAAGTTGTTGCTGGAACAGAAGTCAATGTTACGTTCCCCCCGGCACAAAAGGTGGTCGAACCACCAGCAGTTATAGTTGGTTTTGCAGGCAATGGATTAACAGTTACTAGTGTGACAATTGAGGCCGCACTCAGGCATCCGTTGGCATTGGTTACTTTTACAAAATAATTTCCTGAGATAATAATATTTATTTCTGAAGTAGTTTCACCTGTTGACCAAATGTAAGTTGTACCTGCAGATGATGTTAGATTCACATTGCCGCCTTCGCAGAATGTAGTTGTTCCGCTGGTAGTTATTGTTGGAGTTACCGGTAAGGTATTCACTGTAACAATGGTTGGCACTGATGCAACACTCTGGCATCCGTTGGCATTTGTAACCTGTACTGTATAATTTCCTGTAGCCGTTATGTTTATGCCTGGAGTAGTGGCTCCTGTTGACCATAAATAGGATGTTCCTAAACTGGAAGTAAGATTTACACTGCCACCGGCACAAAAAGTTGTTGGACCACCCGAAGTAATAGTTGGTGTTACCGGCAGAGCATTCACGGTTACAAGGGTTGGAGCTGAGGCAATGCTCTGGCATCCGTTTGTATTAGTTACTCTTACGGTATAATTACCTGATGTAGTTACACTTATGCCGGGAGTTATTGCCCCGTTCGACCACAAATAACTTGTATTTAAACTTGAAGTTAAATTCACATTTCCGCCCGCGCAAAAGGTAGTAGGACCTGCGGCAGTTATAGTAGGTGTGGCCGGTAATGGATTTACGGTTACCAGCGTAGCGAGAGAGGCTGCACTCTGGCATCCGTTAGCATTTGTTACCGTAACGGTATAATTTCCTGACGACGTTACAACCAGATCCTGATTGCCTGAATTATCCGACCATAAATAAATCGCTTCCGGACTGGATGTTAAAGTAACGCTTCCTCCATAACAAAATGTGGTAGGTCCGCTTGCTGTTAGTAAAGGTATTGATGGAAGGTTATTTACTGTAACGATGGTGGCAGTGGATGCTGCGCTCTCACATCCACTTCCGTTTTTTATCATTACTGAATAACTACCTGATTCAGTAATATTTATACTTTGGGTCGTGGCTCCATTCGACCACAAATAAGAGGATCCAAGGCTGGAGGTTAAAGTTACACTTCCACCTGCACAGAAGGTGGTTGGGCCACTTGTAGTAATGGTTGGCGTGAATGGAAGTGCATTTACATTTACTACTGTTGCTAACGAAGTAGGACTCTGGCAACCACTCGGATTCGTAGTTACAACGGTATAACTTCCGGATGTTGTAATATTTACATCGGGAGTGGATGCCCCGTTCGACCATAAATAGGTTGTTGCCGGGCTTGAAGTTAATTTTACACGATCACCCATACAAAAAGTTGTAACACCACTTGCCGTAACAGTTGGTTTTGGTGGCAAAGCATTTACCGTGACGATGGTTGGAACCGATGCTGCACTCGCACAGCCGCTGGCATTCCTAACAATAACCGAATAACTACCTCCCGTTCCAGTGTTAATACTTTGTGTGATCTCCCCGCTCGACCATAAATAGGTTGTTGCAGCAGCTGAAGTGAGTGTTACACTTCCTCCGGCACAAAAACTTGTTGCACCACCTGCAGTAATGGTAGGTGTAATTGGTAAAGAATTAACTGTAATAACTGAATTTGTTGAAGCCGCACTCAGGCATCCGCTTGCATTGGTAACTCTCACAGTATAACTACCTGCTGAAGTTAAAGTTGTAGATTGTGTAGTGGCTCCATTCGACCATAAATAACTGCTTCCAACGCTTGAGGTAAGAGTTACATTGCCACCAGCACAGAATGTTGTTGCCCCACTTGCAGTTATTGTTGGAGTTGCCGGTAAAGCATTGACGTTCACAAGTACAGATGAATTAACCACATTAGAACCGTCATTAATAGATACATTGTAGGTTCTTGAAACAGCCGGGTTTATTACAGGATTAGCACTAAATGAAAAGTATCCGGCTGGTGTTGAGGTCCAGAAGTAAATGTAAGAACCTGTGCCGCCGCTAGCCAGAGCATTTAATTGTACACTTGTTCCGGCGCATACGGTAGTTTGGCTTGCTGTAGCATTTGAACTAAGAGCATTTCCGCTTACCGATATAATTACGGTGCCGGTATTGGAACATGAAGTTGTTGATGAAGTTGCTGTTAATGTATATAAGGTTGTTGCTGAAAGGTTTATAGTTTTTGGATCTTCAATAAGTGCATTTAAAAGTTGTCCTGATGGCGACCAGCTATATGTAAACGGTCCGGTTCCTGTTACAGTGGCGTCAATAGTTGTACTTGTTCCTGCAGCAATTGTAACATTTGTTCCGGCGTTCACTACCGGCGGTGAATTTACACTGACTGCAGTAATTGCCGATGCCACACTCTGACATCCGTTTGCATCCGTAATCATTACTGTGTAATTACCCGAAGCAGCAACATTTATATTTTGTGAAGTTGCTCCTGTTGACCACAAATAATTGGTTCCGGCATCTGATGTTAACGTAACGCTTCCTCCAGTACAAAAAGATGTGGGGCCGCTGGCAGTTATGGCAGGAGGCGGAGGCAAGGCATTAACTGTGATAATTTTTTCAGTGGAAACTGCACTCTGACATCCATTTGCATTTGTAACCTTTACCGTATAATTTCCTGAAGAATTTGCATTAATGCTTTGTGTAGTTGCACCGTTGGACCATAAATAGGTTATTCCAGAGCTTGATGTCAGGCTCACATTACCTCCTGAACAAAATGAAGTTGGCCCTCCGGCTGTTATAGTCGGTGCGAAAGGCGGAGCGTAAACTGTAACAATTGTGGCCGCTGATGGCGCACTTACACATCCTGTTGCATCAGTTATTATTACGGTATAACTGCCTGTGGATGAAACACTAATGCTTTGCGTTGTGGAGCCTGTTGACCATAAATAGGATGTTGCTGAACTTGACGTAAGTGTTACGCTTCCTCCTGCACAAAATGTAGTTACACCTCCTGCTGTGACGGTTGGAGTAAGAGCAGTACAGTTAGTTGTTGTAAAATGGTTTGTATGATTAACCAGATTAGAATGCTGTGAGGATACTTCCTGCACAAAAGCAAAGAAAAGTATTGATAAGATTCCGAACCTTAAAGTAGCAAAGCGCAACGGATGATTTTTCTTTAAAGAAAAAGAATTGTTGAAATTCAATAAAATTGATTTAATCCTGATTATACACAAAGACTTATTAGTAACTGCTTCAGTTTGGTAATTAGCGGTGTAGATATTAATCATATGCTTGTACAGATAAAACATAAATGCAGGTTACAAATAAATGATTATCAGTGATATTCGATATTTTTTGTTCAGGAATCAATTTTAAATTCTTCATGTTTCAAATCGATTTTCTTGCTTTAAAAATCTTTCATGATAAGAAGATGTTTATTGAAATACAACTGAAAGTATTCTTGTTATCACCTTGGGTAAAGATACTCATTGTTCAAATTGAAAGGACTTTCACTATACTGGGTTCAAATATACAAATATCCTTTTGAAATAGGATAGTAAAAATGCGTCTGGGTAAGATAAAATATCTGAGAGGTATATTCAATCTGGATAAGGCAGAAACTTAACATCACCTTCATTCTATAAAGCATCTTGTAACGTTATGAGGATTATTAATTTACACCTTATTGATATTTATGAATGCAGATATAATGTTTGCCTTTTGACTGATTTTATCTGTTTTGTTTCCGCAGTAAATTCGATCGTTACATTTTGTAAAACTTCTTCCAGTTTATTGAATTGTAAAGATATTTATCTGTTTTTATGGATCCGGGTATTTTTGATTTCAGAATCACTTAAATGTTCAGCAGTTTTGCTGCTTCATTAAAATTTGGAATAATTTCATTTACATATAGTGATAATTCAGAAACTTTATGGGTAGTTGCTACCCCAATTACGCGCATTCCGGCATTCCGGCCCGCTGTTATTCCGGGAATGGAATCTTCAAAAACAACACATTCCGATGGTTGAACTCCAAGTTTTTCTGCAGTTACAAGATAAACCTGTGGATCGGGTTTTCCGCGTTCTACCATTGATGAATCAGTTATTGCATTGAAATAGTGTGCTAAACCGGTAGCCCCGAGTGTGAATTTTACATTTTCCTTAGGAGCGGCGGTTGCTAAAGCAATAGGTATGCCAAGTCCGGATGCATATTGCAAAAATTCCGGCAGCCCTTTCAAAGGCTTTATAGCAGGCAGATACATTTCACGATAAATGGCTTCCTTCTCTTCGCCAAATGCAATGATATCAGCCTCCGAAATATTTTCGCCAAAGATTGATTTCATAATAAAGTGATTGGCTCTGCCGAAATAGGTGCCAAATTCTTCTCTGGTAATCTTCAGATTGTGTCTTTTACCGAACTCAATATAGGATTCAAAATGCCATTGGTGATTGTCGACTACTACGCCGTCCATATCGAAGATTAAAACCATATAAGCTTTATGTATTGTTGAAAAATTAATTTATCTGGCGTCAAAATTAAGAAATCAATCCATACTTTTGGTTTATTGTTTGCCAGGAATGAGAATCCCTGATCCAATTTAACAGTTTGTAACTTTTTAAATACCATTCAAATGAATTCAAATTACATGAAATCTCTGAGAATTATTTATTTCGCCCTGGCAATGGGGATCGCATTTTTTATGATGGTAACTCTGTTTTTAAACAGGCTGTCGGGTCCTTTTGCCGAAAATGAAATAACTCCTTCGCAAAGAGTTCCGTTTATTGTTGTACTTGTTGTGCTCACTTTAGGTTTTTTGTTGGTATATTTTGCTATATATCCTAAGAAAATGGAGGCAATTAAAGTTTTACCTACCCTGGATAAAAAGCTGGCTGCCTGGCGCGAGTTATGTATTTTACAGGGCGCACTTATTGAAGCACCGTCATTTTTCGCTTTGGTTTTGTTTCTTTTACTTGGGATTTATACACTTTTGGTTTGGCCGATTGTTGGCATAATTTTATTCTGGATGACCCAGCCAACCCGCGAAAAATTAATTTCCGGCGCAAACCTTACAACCAACGAAATCGCTGAGTTCGACAATATGGATTAATTAATGGTTGCTGATTAGTTTTTTTTTAATCAGAGTAGGCTATTATGATCTGCATTAAAAAAAAGTAAATAAGCGAATCTGAAATAATTGCTCTGTCAGATTTCTGAAGCAGATGCTTACATTATTCAGTTTATTTTTCGCTGATAAAACCTTTTTATATCGAAATTCAGTATATTACTTAAATATAGATGTAAGTATCATATTATCATATAGTTAAAAATCGAATTCTAGTTTGATCCAAACCTGGATTTTAAGCTGGATGTATGGAAGTATCTGTATTTCAAACTATTTTAGGTTAAAAGCGCAATTTTTCTCATACATAATGATTAGTGAAAGGGATAATAATTTTTATACCTTTGCACCGATTTTCGAAAAATGTAAATACTTACCATAAAAGTTTGGTAATCAATAATATAAATATATGAAAAGAGTTATGGTCCTTACCGGGGGTGGCGATTGTCCGGGATTAAATGCAGTTATCAGGGCAATTGTAAAGCGTTCGTCGCAGGAATCGGATTGGGAAGTTTTAGGCAGCGTAAAAGCTTTCGACGGAATTTTGAACGAGCCAACCGAACTTATGGTTTTAGATGCGGAAAAAGTTTCAGGCATTCATTACCAGGGTGGAACAATCCTTCAAACCACTAACAAAGGTGGACCCTATGCATGGCCGGTTAAAAATAAAAAAGGCGAATGGGAGTATGTTGACCGTTCGGAGGAAATGATCCGTAAAATTTCGTACCTGGGTATTGATGCAGTAATCAGCATTGGGGGCGATGGTTCGCAACGGATTTCGCAGCGATTATTTGAGCAGGGTTTAAATGTTATTGGGGTTCCTAAAACCATTGATAATGACTTATCTGCCACCGATTCCACTTTCGGATTTCAGACGGCTATTGAAATTGCCACCGAGGCAGTTGATAAACTGGTTACCACCGCTGCAAGTCACAACCGGGTTTTTATTCTCGAAGTTATGGGTCGTGATGCAGGCTGGATTGCATTAAATGCCGCTGTTGCCGGTGGAGCTGAAATTTGTCTTATCCCCGAAATCCCTTACGATACCAACGAAGTGCTTTCGAAAATTAATGCGCGCTTCCATAAAGGACGCGGATTTGCAATTATCGTTGTTGCCGAAGGTGCAAAGCCCAAAGATGGCGAAATCATAGGCGCTAAAAGTACTGAAGTTGGTTACGAACATGTGCGTCTTGGCGGTATAGGATTTAAACTACAGGACGATCTGAAAAAACTTGGCTGTGAGCCGGATATCAGGGTTACCGTATTGGGTCACTTGCAACGCGGAGGTGTTCCCATTGCTTACGACCGTGTGCTTGCATCACAATTTGGTATAAAAGCATTCGAAATGGTTCTTAATGAAGAATTTGGCCGTATGGTTTCGTACCAGCATCCTTATATTACAAGTGTTACGCTTAAAGATGCCATCCAGAAACCTAACCTGGTTACACTTGATACCGCACTTATGAAAACTGCCCGCGGACTTGGGATCAGCTTTGGAAACGATCAGATTGCACTTGAAGAATAATATATATTTGAATATTTTGAGAAATGCCTCCGGAAGGGGGCATTTTTTTTGTAATACCGTCTGAATCCTGTGAATAAGAGATTAATCCACTTTCGCAGGACCCAATACCCTCAGGTAAAAGATTAGGTATTTAAACATGAAGATTAAGTTTAACTGGGGAAAAGGTATTTTCATTTTTATAACATTGTTTCTGCTTACAAATGCATTTGTGATTTACAAAAGTTTTCAGCAAAGGAATGATCTTGTTACCGAAGAATTTTATCCGCAGGGACTCGAATACCAGAAACAGATTGATCGATTTGCAAATGCAAATGCTTTAAGCGGGAAAATAAAGATTACTGAGGAAGCAGGCGAACTTATTATTTCTTATCCTTCGGAGTTTAAAGATAAGACGGTCATAGGGCAGGTAGTATTTTTCAGGCCCTCAGACGAAAAGGCTGATTTTTAGGACAGTATTTCATTCGATACAGCAATGATTCAGAAAATTCCGGTTCAGAGAATGGTGAAAGGCAAGTATATAGCTAAATTTTTCTGGACTATGGATGGAAAGGAATTTGCTCATGAAAGTACTGTGAGGATAAATTGATTTCGGATTTCGGTTATCAGCCAGAAACATGAAACTCTGCTCTTCGACTCTCAGAAAACTATAGCTTCGTAGCATTGAAACCCTGAAACCCTGAAACTCTGCGCTTCGGCTTCGCTCAGCCGCCTGAAACTCTGAAAACCTGTAACCATGTAACCCTGTAACCCTGAAATTCTGCGCCTCGGATCCGCTCAGCGGCCCGTAGCTCTGAAACCCTTCAAACCCTTTAAACCCTTTAAACAAGCCCCCACCCCATGTTCCTCTGGACCGCATTTATAGTAGGATTAGTAGGCAGCGCGCACTGTGCCGGAATGTGCGGCCCAATTGCACTGGCACTTCCGCTCAGGAGCGAAAACTGGTTTACACGTGTAAGCGGTGGCCTGGTATATAATTCAGGAAGGATAATAACCTATATGATTTTAGGTGCAATTTTCGGATTGCTGGGAAAAGGATTGCATATGGCCGGTTTCCAGTTGTGGGCATCCATCGTTATCGGAATACTTATGATTGTTATGGTTGTGGTTCCAATGATTTTCAGGAAGATGCCTTCGCTGAACAATGTGTTCGAAGGATATTCAGCCAGGCTGATGACAGGTTTCCGTAATTTGTTCCGCAAAGGAGATACTAAATCCTTGTTTGGTATAGATTTGCTCAACGGGATATTGCCTTGCGGACTGGTTTATGTCGCAGTTGCATGCGCAATAAATACCGGCGATGTGATTTCATCCATGTTTTATATGGCTTTGTTTGGTGCTGGCACTATCCCTGTTATGCTGGCAGTTTATATGGGCGGGACCATGATAAGTTTAAAACTCAGAGTATTTGTCAATAAACTTTCGCCTTATATTATTGTTCTACTTGGTATACTTTTTATTTTGCGAGGACTTTCACTTGGAATCCCGTATATAAGTCCTAAAGCAGAGGCACTTACACCGGTAATTGAAAAAGCGGATAAATGTTGTCATCCTGATCAGTAAAAAACTTCGTACCTTTGTATTTAACGGAAAATTTTGTTAACAAATCATTAATTTTTATTCAAATAAAAAAAACTATGAAAACCAGAAACTTTATTGCTATTGCAATGGCAGGCTTTTTCGGTCTTGCTATGATGACTTCATGTGGAGGTGGAAAAACTGCCGACAAAACGACAACTGACACTACAAAAGTAGCTGCAGCTCCTTCAACAGATGCTGTGCCGACAGCTGAACAAATGGAAATGGGGAAAAAGATTTACGAAACACCCGGAAAATGTATCACTTGCCACCAGGCAAATGGCCAGGGTATCGCTAATGTTTTCCCAAATCTGGTTGGATCTGAATTCTTGTTGAACAATAAGGTATTGGCTGTTGAACAAGTGCTTGATGGCTCAGCAAGAGTTGGAAATAAAACCGTTAAGTACCCCGCTCCAATGCCTCCGCAGCTTGATAATAAAGAGGAAGCTGTTGCTGTTATTAACTATGTGCTGAATAGTTTTGGCAACCATGGCGGTGTAGTAACAATGGATGAAGTAAAAGACATTGTAGTTGACCCGCGTTAGTATCAGGTTAATGAATTTAATAAATAGAGGAGCTTCGGCTCCTTTTTTTATGCATAGGTAATGGCTGAATAATTACACTTCAGTAACAGCTTTCCTCCTTTTAAAAAGCGTCCTGAAAGTAAAATAGGAAATAGCGCTGGCAGGTACAGCTAGAATAGTCCAGGTGAGTAGGGCATAAAGATGGAAAATGCCAATTGTTCTGATCCCGGACAAAAGCCCCGGCTGGAAGGCAAGATTAATCTGATGCATATTTATTGGAATGGCATTCTGGTTCAGTATAAAGGCACCAAACTTCATAAAAGGAATGATCAGTACTATCTGTACGATTCCCAGCAGCCATTGCACCGATTGTACTACAAGTACATTCTGACGAAAAAGAAATGTAAAGAGTAAACTTATTAGGGTGGTGGCTCCCATTATCGGAAAAAGTCCGGCGATAATTCCTATGGTTATAGAAAATGCAAGACTTTCGGCAGTAAGTCCCTCCTTAGGAATCAGCCGGAATGGTATAAGTATTTTATTTTTAAGATTATGGACTATTTTCAAAGTGCTAAGAGGTCAGCAACAATTAGTTGAAGAGATTGGATTAAAATCTTTGCGACAAAGGTAGTAAAAGCGAAAAGCTATAGGGATTTATATTTGGATGGGAGTTTAAATTTTAATCAACTGATTTATACAATTCATCTCTGTTTTTCGACGATTGAGCAACTAAAATTATGAATGTGCCTTTTCCTGGTACAAATTTGCATCATCAAATACATTTCAAACCTACAGCACACACAATGAAAAAAATATACATATTTACTTTTCTGATCTTACTTATTGGCTCACAGGCTTTTTGCCAGATGCTGATCACAGGTAAGGTTTCGACAAAAGAAGGCAGTTTGCCCGGTGCCAATGTTTATATTGAAGGAACCTATGATGGCACATCCACAAATGCCAATGGTGAATTCAGTTTCAAAACTTTAAAATCCGGCAAAGTTTTATTGAAGGCTTCATTTATCGGGTATGAGACTTTTTCGAAAGAAATTGAATTATCGGGCGCGGCTGTAAAACTTGAAATCCGGCTCGAAGAAGCTTTTAACAAATTAAATGCTGTTACAATTACTGCGGGCACGTTTGAAGCTGGTGATAAAAAGCAGGCAAATATTCTTACTCCTTTAGATATGGTCACCACTGCCGGCGCCCAGGGTGATGTATTCGGAGCATTACAAAGTCTGCCCGGCACAACCACCAATGGCGAATCGGGTAAGCTATTTGTAAAAGGCGGCGACAGCGAGGAATCCCAAACCTATATCGACGGTTCACTTGTGTTGGCGCCTTATAGTTCATCCGCACCAAATATGTCGGTAAGGGGAAGATTTAATCCTTTTATGTTCAAGGGAACAATTTTTAGCACCGGCGGATACTCGGCTGAATACGGCCAGGCTCTATCATCAGTGCTACTGCTGAATACCAACGATATGCCGACCGAGGACCAGCTTGATCTTTCAATTATGTCGGTTGGACTTGGGGTGGCTGGCACAAAAATGTGGAAAACCGGAGCGGCTACGGCAACGCTTTCCTACAATAACCTTGGTCCTTATATGTTGCTTATACCACAAAATTACAATTGGGTCAGGTATCCGTCAAATTCGGAAGGCGCTGTAAGTATCAGACAAAAAACAGGCAAGACAGGAATGTTCAAACTGTATTCAACTTATACCAATAGTCGCTACACAATTACCCAGGAAGATCTGAACCAGCCCGGAAAGTTAAACGACTACGCCCTGAAGAATGATAATTATTTCGTTAATGCAAGCTGGAAAAGCAACCTTGGTCCGAACTGGAGCATAGCATCTGCCGCTTCATATACCAGTAATACGGATAATGTGGGTTATGACACGATTAAATTTGATAAATTGTTGAGTGGTGCGCATATGAAGAATGTTCTTTCGCATCACTTCAGTGATATGATCTCGTTGCGGTTTGGTGCCGAATTTTTCACCAGAACGTATTCGCAGAAATACCTTGGTTCTGTTGTTTCAGTTGCCAATCACTATACAAACAATACAGTTTCAGGATTTGCCGAAGCTGAAATTTATGCTTCCGAAAAATTTGTTACCCGCCTGGGCACACGTTTTGAATACTCGGATTATCTGCAACGCGCGAATCTTGTTCCAAGGATATCGGCTGCCTATAAAATTACCAAATCAAGTCAGTTTTCGGCTGCATATGGCTGGTTTTACCAGGATCCAACTGATGACTACTTATTGTACACCAGCAATCTTGATTATGAACGAGCAGACCACTATACTTTCAGCTACCAGGTTTCGAAAAATGATCTTACATTTCGGGCAGAGCTTTATTATAAGGATTACAAAAACCTGGCGAAGCTCAATAAGAGTGAGGCTTTCTACCTTCCGACCAGTTATTCCAACACTGGAAATGGGTATGCAAAAGGTATCGACATCTTCTGGCGCGATAAAAAAACTATAAAAAATGGTGACTACTGGATATCCTATTCCTACATTGACACTAAACGCGATTACAGGAACTATCCGGCGACAGCAATACCAGGTTTCGCCAGCAAACATAACCTTGCCATAGTTTACAAACATTGGTTCGGTGGTTTGCGATCGTATGCAAGTGCAAACTATAAATACTCTTCTCCACGTGTTTATAACAATCCGAATTCGAATGTATTTAACGATGCACACACAAAGCCTTACCGTAGTTTCGACGTTAGCTGGAGTTTCCTATTTCGGCAGAATATAATCATGTATGCTGCAGTTACTAATGTTTTCGGTTTCAAGCAAGGCTATGGAAATACATATGCCACCATGCCCGATTCAGAAGGCTTTTACAGAAGTGCACCTATCACTCAGGGTGCCGACAGGTTTTTTCTCGTAGCATGTTTCATCACACTTACCAAAAAGGGAGTGGCTAATCAGATTGATAAGATAGAATAATGGCCAAGTTCCAAATTTCAAGTTTCAAAATCCAAGAACCAAGATCAATCCTCAAATTGACAACTCTTACACCTTAAAGCTTAGACCTTACACCTTACCTCTTACAACTTATATCTAATTAGTAACCATCTAAATCAATAATCATGAAAACAACAATCCTTACAATCGTAATTTTTTTAGCAACATTATCAGGCAAGAGCCAGAGTAAAGAATTTGCAGGTGCCATGGGCGAAGCTTTAACACAATTAGGTGACTGCAGGAGCATTTCCGATTACCAATCGGCAGGAAACCGGTTTAGTTTAATAGCAAATGCCGAGAAAACTGAATGGCTGCCCTTTTATTACCATTCATTCTGTTATATAATGATGAGTTTTATGGAACCCACTGATGCTGCAAAAAAGGACAGTTACCTGGATGAAGCTGAAAAATCAATGACCAAATTGATTGAACTTGCGCCAAAGGAATCCGAAGTATATGCGTTGCAATCCATGCTCTATTCGGCCCGGTTAGTTGTAAGCCCCATGGAACGTGGTCGTAAATACAGCCCACTCTCGGCTCAGGCAGTAGGAATGGCACTTGGGCTGGATGCCAATAATCCACGGGCTAAATTTTTGAAATTGCAAAATGAAATGGGATCAGCCCGATTCTTTGGTAAAGATCCAAAGGAATTTTGCCCACAGGCTTCCGAAATACTTGCAAACTGGGATAATTTCAAAGTAAAATCACCGCTTTACCCATCATGGGGTAAAAATCAGGTTGCCGA
>JBBRYZ010000103.1:0-14756 GCA_038237165.1 Bacteroidales bacterium
CATCCCGCCACGCCAGCAATGGAGAATAATCTGTTTGTCAGGAGCCACTGCCTGTATGGCGTCCAGGTAATAATCCGTCTTTTCACCGGCAATGGATTTTCCTAATTCAATAGCCGGTTCCTTACCGATTTTAACATAAGTGGTCCCAACCCTGGCACGCTCTTCGTTATCGAAAATGGGAATATTGTGAGCCCCAGGAATATGTCCCTGCCGGAATTCGCCGGGAGAGCGCACATCAATAACAGGAAGGCTTTCGGCCTGGAGAAGGAATTGTTCGGGAGTGAGGATTTTGGGAGTCAAAGTTATTTACGATTTACGAATGAATATTTTTGCGAATGATGACAGCACGACAGCACGACTGCACGAAAAAACGTCGGAACAACCATGAACATTGAATTTGAACGCGAAGCAATGAACCTTTGAACGCGAAGCATTGAACCCTTGAACGAGAAGCATTGAACGCGCAACATTGAACCTTTGAACCCCTGAACCCTTGAACCAATTTTTCAACCATTCCCTATAGCACTTCCACATTTCCCTTCTCATCAATATATACCAACAACTTCCTGATATTTTTATAGCCCATTTGTTCGAGGAGATTTCCATAATTATCCAGCTGTTTGCGGTGCTTTTCGGGTTCGGGCAAACCGGTTTTGAATTCCAGAATTACTGTTTCCTTTTCAGAAAGAATCACACGGTCAGGACGAAACACATCGCCTTCGGGAGTTAGAATTCCGGCTTCTGGCTTTATATTGAAATCAGTATTGAAATATTCTCTCAATAATTCATGATTAACCGTTGCAGTTACTCTTTGCTGCAGTAATGCTTTATCTTCATCATTTAGTTGGTTGATTTCGGCTTTAGAAGAAACTGCATCAGAAATTGTGTTACTGTTTGTGATGGATGCCAACGTATCGTGGATCAGCGTTCCCCAGGCTTGTTTGTTTTTTGATGGATCGGTGCTCCAGTATACGGGTGCCCGGCGCGCTATCTTTATGCGTCCTTGCCAGGGTGTTGAAATCATTCCGGAAAGCATTCCTGTTTCGGGTAAAGGTTTTCGTGCCTTTAGGACTGGTTCATCCGTTCCCTGTGTAAAAACAGAGCCGGTTTGAGTCCACGTGTCAAGTGCATCTTCAATATATTTCGAGAGGAGGGTTGGTAAATTATTGGAATCCCCTTTTCCCGGTTCGCGGGTAAGTATATATAAGCGCTCGGCTGGCCGTGTAAAAGCCACATAAATCAGGTTGATCATATCCAGCAGCGAGCTGTTCCTTTCCTTTTCGTATTGCTCCGCATACACGGTTTCCTCCATTGCCTTGCCTGTTTGTAACAAAGCCACCGGAAGTCCGGGAACAACATCCTCAGCCAGATCAACCCACAACTGGTCGAATGTACTTTTAAGTTTTTCGGTTGCCATAGGCCAGATTACAACCGGAAATTCCAGTCCTTTTGCCTTGTGAATGGTCATGATGCGGATGGCATCAATTCCTTCGGGAACAACCACCGAAATCTTTCCTTTTTTATCGTCCCATGCTTCGAGCAAATCTGCGAGATGCGTGCCTTGCCGGGCGGAAACCTTGTTTACGAAATCCAGGAAGAACTGCAGGTAAATGTCATATTTACTGGTATTTAAATCAAAAATCCGAATGATTTCTTCACACAAATCGTACAAAGGTAATCCTCTTAATGTCGTGATATTGAAATCAATATTTCCTTCTGACAACACTTTTTCGAGCGAAAGCCATTGCCCTTTCTGAACGGGGAAATGCTGATTCAACGAAGTATCTAACTTCCCTTTCCGGATAAGTTCATTCAGGATACCTGCAATTGCCACCAGGTTTTGTGGATTGCTGATATGCTGGAGAATGGTAATCACAAAATTGACCTCAGGCGAAGCAGCCAGCAGCAAAGCTTCTGCCGATACCACACTGATTCCTTTGGACATTAGGTGGCGGGCAATAATACTTCCCTCGCGGTTGGAGCGGGTAAGTATGGCGATATCGGCTTTGGCAAAGCCTTTATCATTCAGTTCGTTAACCAGTTCGAAAACCCTTTTGATATTGATTTCATCAAAATCGGCTCTCGAATCGTATGGAAGAAATTCGACCGAAACCAGCCCTCCGCTTTTACCAGCGGATATTTCCTGTGCATGATCCGTGTAGATAGACTGGAAACCGGCACTAAGTTGTTGCGATAGAAAACTGAAGAAATCATTATTGAAATTAATAATTTCAGGCAACGACCGGAAATTACTACTTAGCACTTTGGGGTTGTAATTTAATTCCAATGCCTGTTCGGTGTCTCCAAATACTTCTTTTTCATAGTTTTCGGGTAAAGCCGGCAGCATCATAAACTGCTCCACCTGCCCGTTGCGGAAACGGTAAATGGCCTGTTTCCCATCGCCTACCACCAGGTTATATCGCCCGTAAGCCAGGGAATCGCCGATTAAAGGCAATAGATTTTTCCATTGCAACTCCGACGTATCCTGAAATTCGTCGATCAGATAATTGTGATATTTTTCGCCAATACGCTCATAAATAAAAGGAACCGGTTCTTTTAAAATAATGTCGGTGATTCGTTTGTTGAATTCCGAAATATGAATTACCCGTTTCTCGCGGCGAATGGTATCAATTTCGAGTTCCATGGCATTCAGTACACCCATCTGGAAGATATTCTTTTCAATCATCCCGAGCAATTCATACTTCGACGAACCTTTTTCCAACTGCGCATTGCATTGAAGGTAAATATCCGTCAGCTGATCCTTAATCAGGTTAATTGCCGAAGCTTGTATAATATCAGCTTTGGCTGAGTGCCATTTGTTATCATTAATCGTTGTTTGTACATAGCTGTTCGGGCGTTCGATGATCCCACTGGCAAGTTTGAAAAAATAACCGCCTATTCCGCTGGTTCCTCTTGCAAATGAGGCATTGTCGATGTGATTGTCAACAATAAGTTTTTTAGCGTTTTGAGCAAGTGTGGTAATGCTGTCTTCGAAGCTTTTACGGGTATTTCGTATTTCAACTGCAATTTCGTTTAATCGGGCAGGAGGAATATCATGTAATTTGCTGATGAAATGCTGGCTGCCTTCCGAAAAAAGGAACCCAGCCGTTTTCTTGATATCAGTTTCAATCTGCCAGCTTTTTTCATCGTCGGCTTTGGCCTCAGTAAAATCAACAAGTATATTCGTAAGATCTTTATCGATACCGGCTTTGCTGATCAGTTGATCAACAGCCTCATCGAGCATCAGGTCACGGTCCATTTCTATTTCGAAATCAACTGGTAAATGCAGGTCGTGGGCGAATGTGCGTATGATGCGCGACACAAAACTATCGATGGTGCGGACCGAAAAATCGTCGTATTCGTGCAGTATCCGTGTAAGTACGAATTGTGCTCGTTTTGTTACATCTTCGGCGGAATAGCGGGTTGCTTTCACCAGGTCGGGAAGCATAAACTTAATCACTGCTCCATCGGCATGTGCTACAGGATCAGCAAGTTGTGCAAGGCCCTGAACGATACGTTGCTTCATTTCGTTGGCCGCCTTATTGGTAAAGGTAATGGCCAGGATATGCCTGAAATAGGCAGGCGATTGCAGGGCCAGTGCAATGTATTCGCGCACCAGCGTGTATGTTTTACCTGATCCTGCCGAAGATTTATATACCGAAAAGTTTTTGTCTGTGTTCACCTTGTTGAAATTGATAATTTGTTGAAAGGAATACCTTACAATCCTGACCTGATAGCTGTGTTAATCTGCAAAAATGAATCCTGAATCAATTATCGGCTATTTTTTCGCAGCTTTTTTATCTGCTTTTGTCATACCTTTTTTTGTCCGTTTAAAGAGTTCATCTAATTTGTTGAATTCCTTGCGGAAAACAATACCAACTCCCTGTGTATAATGCGAATAATTCGAAAATAATACATCACCAGGCGAATTAGTTCTGTTAAATGCTTTAAACCGGAATCTTCCATCCTCCGTAATTTTTACTTCCACCAGCACATCTCCAATTATTTGGGTTGTCTGACTCGTGCTATATGTATTTGTACCCACAGCCCCATCGATGGTAACACGGTTATCAAACAATTGGGTGGACAATGCCAGTTCAACTTCACGTGGAGTAAGCTGATCACCGGGACGGTAATTAACCCCGATATCGAAATTTTTCGAAATCTGTGAAAGCATACGGGTTAGCTGTGCACTTAAAATTTCGTACGACGAAATTCCCAGCGAAGCTCCTGAATAATTAAGGCCTGATGATGAACTGAATGTATTTAATACCAGCAGCGAAATCATCTGTTGATTCATTTCAAGCGCATTAGTCGTATCAATAAGGCTGTATATGGCGCGCTGCAATTCCTCAGTTGCATCGGGCATGGTGAGGCTGAATTTGATATCAGGATTGTATAAATTTCCGGTTAAACTTATGATGCAGTTCACATTTACACGGGCTCCCTTGTACTGTTCCTGTGTTATGGGAAGTCCTGTAAGCGAAGTCTTTACTTTATAAACAGCCTGAAGCCGTATGTCTGCATCATAAGGACTACCATTAAATGTAATAGAACCGCCTTTCTGGATCTGGAAATTTTTCTTCAGTATATTCTGAAAGTTGAACATAAAATTCCCGTTATCCATAATGTAGTTTCCATACATCGAATATTCGCCGCGGGTATCTACTCCCATGTTTACCAATCCGTCGCCGAACACATCTATGGTTCCCATTTGATAAGGCAGAATAATGCCTATACCTGCATTGCGCGTTACATCGAGCCCCAGCTGTAGAGAGAATATGGATGACTCCCTTGGTATATTGGTACTGTAAACTTTATTCGTATCTCCGTGTTGCCGGTATTGTATAAAGCTATTCTCCGATATGCTGCGCGAAAAACTGATCGGAATCACCACATCCGTACCTTTCTCCGATCGAACATTAGCTTTCATTACCAGGTTGTCAACCGGGCCTTTAAGAGTCATGGTTCCTGTTGCTTTTGCCCTTCCATAATAGACTTCGTTAGGATTATAAGGGGTATTGAGTGTAACCAGGTTGTCAGCCTTTAATTCGATATCCAGAGAAATATCCGAAAAGGCTTTATGATAAATAGACCCTGATACCAAGCCTTTGCCAAAAGTAGAATCCATCAGCTGAATGTCCTTAAACCACATCCTTCCTTTATCAAAGTTGAAATCGCCGGTCAGGGAATAGGAAGTCCGCAGATAATCTATCAGTAATTCAGTACGCATCAGTTTAAGCGACCCTTTGAAAACCGGATCTGCAAAGTCGCCGGTAAGAGTAATGGCACCGGTTCCGTATCCTTTCATCCGCGAAAATATTCCGGTAAGAAATGGCTCAAAAGTGTGTACTTTCAGATTATCGACGTCAATTTTCAGATCAAAGTTGTCATGTTCTTTTTCCGGGTAAATATTGCCTGCTACTTTTAAAGGGAAATGTATTCCTGCATTCCCTACATATTTTATCTGTAAATCAACCGCAATCAGTTTTTTCTCATTGTCCCAGTAACTCTTTATGATGGCATCCCCAAGGTTTTCGTGGTTGAAACCAAAATCTTTAATAGTTATATCAGCCGAAAGGTGTGGAATGGAAAACAGTTCTGAAAAAGTAACCCTTCCGCTAACATACCCATCGAAATCGATACCTATTTCCTGTGTTAACAAATCGGTATGCGACACATTAAAATCCTTTAAATCGAGCACCATCTGGCTGAGTGGATCGGTTGAAACTGTGCCATTCAATATTACATGACTATCTCTGCTGGTAAATCCAAAGTTCCTGGCTTCGTAATACGATTTATCGATGGTTAACAGATTTCCGGGAACCGAATTCCAGACTGTATCGTTAATCATGAGTGAGGCATTATCAATCCGCACCAAAAGGCGTGGATTTTCTTTAAATGAAACGGCTCCAGTAATATTTCCTTTGTTATGATCGGGAACAACCTTATCATCCCACGAAATCCCAAACTTAACACTATCATCGGAGGCTACAGCCTGAAGTTTGAATTGCTCAACTCTTTTTAAGCTGGTTTCGTTGTTATCAGCGGAAGTGTTAATTTTATCACATAGCATTTCTACAATCAAACTCTTATCAACCGTTGAGCCAGTGAGCGACCAACCGTGAAGTGCAATTCCATTTAAAACAATGAGGGGTGAACGTCCGTTAATATTTACCTGGCCAAGGGCGGGATCAAATTTTCCTGATATCAGTGTATTGGAATTGATTTTGAGCCAGGGCATAAACATCCATGTTAACGAATCGGTATGATGCAATTGGATGGTATAGTCGAAACTACCTCTTTGCTGCCTCACCGACTGCCTTTCCTCCGGAGAAAGTGAGGGCAGAAATTCGGTGAAAACCATCTTCAGGTAGTCAGACATATCATCAAATGTGTATTCGCCCGAAAACACCGCATTTGCATAATCACTGTTAAGCTGCATCCGTTTACCGCCATTCGCAAGGGAGGTGGTAACCAGCGATAAGTCTTTCATTCGGAGGGTCTTTGACCCCATTGTAAAGCTGGTATTCCTGAAACGTAATCCCCCGATCAGGTTATCAATAGTGTTGCCCTTGAATTTAAAATCGGTACTGGTCGACAGGATAACGATAGAATCTCCAGTCATGAGCTTGAGTTTTGAGAGGTTGGCATTTACAATATCAGCCTGGAAGTCGAAGGCAGGCAGTTCTTCGGAAAAATCGGCCGACCCTAAGAAGTTGAGTCCAACTAATTTGTCGTTGATGTAAACTCCACCGGTAAACTTTTTTTGCCTGAAGTCGCCATCAAAATTAATCAGGCCAATACGGTTGTCTTCGTAATGCAAGTTGGTTATTTCGCCTTTCATGGTGAGATCGGCCTTTTCGAATGAAAAGTTTTTTCCTTTGATTGATGCATAAAGGCTAAGAGTTCCTAATTCCTTGATATCGAAAACCTTGCCGATGTTAAATGAGTCGGCCAGAATTTTACCATCATACTCGTAGTTGTGATGAGCCTTATCATTTGTGAGCAAAATATCTGTTGTAACCTTTCCAACATCTGTTATGAAAGTTGCTTTCGAAACAAAATCGTTATAAAATCCGGTAAATCTACCGTTTATCCCAATGTTTCCAAACTTCAGTATGGGCACAGGCAATACAATATGTCTGTTACTATCGGCTGACGGCAATGTAAATGATTGTATATCTGACACATTCGAAATGAACTTATCAATTTTTAAATTCACAAAAGTTTCAGCAATATCCGGAAGCCCGTTTATATTAAAATTGCCTTTGAAAGAAGTAAATTTGCCAAAAGCAAGTTCAAAATCCTTTGCTGTGAGCGATGAAACCGTACCTTTTATTTTTCCCGAGAAATCGAAAACTTCCGCCATGCCGCTGATATCGGGGACAAAAGTCACTATATCGCGCATATCGAGCTGTGAAGGCAGAATATTAGCTTTAATATTGATACTGTCGAGGAAATAATTATAGGCATCCCAATTGTTGTATTCAAACTTCAGGTCCATCGATAACCTGCTGTTTTCGGTGGTAATCTGCAGACCTTGCGCAGTGAGGCCTCTTGGACAAATGGTAGCTTTGGTTTTAAAATCGTTAAGCCTGAAACCGCTCTTTTCTTTTAATTTTAAACCTCTGATATCAGCCATAATGCTATCGCCTTTTAACTCAATATCTTTTACTTCAAGATTCAGATCCGAGAAATCCATATCTGAGAAGTCGATGCCTTTGACGGGACTCATATACCGTTCGTCGCGAAAAGCGAAATGGGATGCGATGAGTTTTGCATTATTGATACGGAGTACCCATGGCGCTGAATAAGTAGTATCTACAACAGGCGATGAAAAATAATCAACGATAAACTGCAGGTTCAGATTGCTGTCGGCCTTGTAATAAATAAGGTTTACATTGGCATCGCTTAACGCTATTTCATTCAGAACCAGTTTCCTGTTTTCGAAACTAACAGACTTTACATCAGCCCTGATTTTTTTTGCCTGCAGAAGAACCATGTGGTGCTTGTCCGATATTTTTATATCAGTAATTACAGCTTCCAGAAACCAGTTAAGCCTGAAAGCTCCGATAGTTACCTCGGTATTGAGCTGTTTCGAAAGGTAAATTGCAGCACGATGAGCCAGGTAAGTCTGAACAGGGGCAGTTCGCAGCATGATGAAAGCAGCCAGCGGAGTCATCAGCAGCGTAAAGAGTATGATTAATAATATGCTAACTGGTTTTTTGATACTTTTGCAACTTAATTCTGATAACTAAACCCTGCCTGACACAAGTGCTTTAAAGTACTTATTCCGGCAGGAAAAATTCCTAAACACATATGCCTGATTATATACTTGGTATTGAATCGTCCTGCGACGACACATCGGCTGCCGTTCTGATGGATAACGTTGTACTCTCCAATGTTATTGCTAACCAACAGGTTCACAAGGACTTTGGAGGAGTAGTTCCTGAGCTTGCCTCAAGAGCGCATCAGCAGAACATAATACCTGTAATTGATAAGGCACTAAAGATTGCAAATATAAACAAATCCAGTCTTAGTGCGGTAGCTTTTACACGCGGACCGGGACTACTTGGTTCGTTACTGGTAGGCACTTCGTTTGCCAAATCGTTTTCGCTGGGATTAAATATTCCGCTTATCGAAGTCAACCATTTGAAAGCTCATATTCTTGCACATTTTGTAGTTCAGCCTGGCAAAGAAAAAGCCTTGCCCGAATTTCCCTTTTTATGCCTCACGGTTTCGGGCGGACATACCCAGATTGTGATGGTAAAAGGATATAACGAAATGCAGATTATCGGACAAACCATTGACGACGCGGCAGGGGAGGCGTTTGACAAATCGGCAAAAATACTCGGACTCGAATATCCCGGCGGACCGATGATTGATAAGTATGCCAAAGAAGGAAACTCCGCTGCTTTCGCTTTCGCTAAAACTAACATTCCTGGCCTTGATTTCAGCTTCAGCGGGTTGAAAACCTCCATTCTTTATTTTCTGCGCGACAGGCTGAAAGAGGATCCAATGTTTATGCAAAATAACCTTGCCGATATCTGTGCGTCTATACAGGCAGCAATAGTTAATACATTGATGGTCAAGCTAAAACTGGCAAGTAAACAGACTGGCATAACTGAAATAGCCATTGCAGGTGGAGTATCGGCAAATTCCGGACTGCGCAAAGCGATTTCGGACATGCAGGAAAAAGCAGGTTGGAAGGTTCACATTCCTGAATTTCAGTTTACTACCGATAACGCAGCTATGATTGCCGTTGCCGGTTATTTCAAATTCCTCGAAGGTAATTTTGCCGAACAAAATGTTACGCCTTATTCGAGAGGAGGAATTTAACGATACAAGCAGAGATAAGTTGTATCTGTAACTGCTTTAACTTTGAATGTCGCGCCTTTGATTATCACAAAAGTTTCGAAAGGTTTGTATGACTTCCATTCGCTTTCGCCGTGCTGCATTACGCTCAATTCGCCTGAGGTAACGGTCATATATTCAACCGAGGATGTTTCGAAATTATATTCACCAGCAGCCATTACGCCAATAGTAGCAGGGCCATCAGGCATTTCAAATGCAATTGATTTTACGTGTCCGTCGAAGTATTCGTTAGTTTTAAACATAGGGGGTAGAGTTGGAGATTTATTCTGTTTATAAGATGATTATTTCTTTTTGGTCATGCAATGGTCATTCGATGGTCATTCGATGGTCATTCGATTGTCATACGGTAGTCATGCAGTAGTTAAGGGGAGTTATTGGTTTAAAAGTTCAATGCTTCGCGTTCAAGGTTTCAATGCTACGCGTTCAAAATTCTGTCGTGCAGTCGTTTGTTCGTGCAGTCGTGCAGTCGCGTAGTCGTCTAGTCGCCCTTCTCCTTGTCTACTTCTGTCCATTCATTCAATCCCTGTGTTAAGGTATTTCGTTTTCGATCGTAAAAATAATACTTTATTTCGACGGTTCCGGCAGGCAGGTTTTCGGCAATGTATTCATTCATAAAATGGTCGAACAGCAATTCGGCATGTTTACGTCCTGATTCATCAGCCATGTAATACACATCATTCATTTGAATTGAATCTCGGTTTTGCTGCAGGCCTTTGTTCCCTCTGTTCAGAATAAAATCAAAACCATGCGTACGGTTATCCATAATGGATTCTTCGAGAAACAACAGCTGCTTATATCCTTTATTTGCACGGCCGGCCTCAAACCAACTGCTTAAAGTGAGCATGTTCAAGCGTAAAGATGCAATTGAATATTCAATGCCCGAAACTTTCTCGGTTAATACTTCGTAGTTTGTAATGTTATGATTTTCATTGAGTTGAAGCTGAGCTACTCGCACAACCCATTTTGGATCTGGAATCGTATTATTAATATCAGAGCCGCCATCAACATAAACATCATATCCTTCCCTGTCAAGTTCATTAATCAGGCTGTTGGTAAACCTTGTGAGGAAAACTGAATCTGAAACATGCTTTATATAGCAGGATTGAACCCAGGCTATAGAATCAAATTGCTCCGGGTTGTATTTTTGATATGTGTTGTAACTGATGGTTAGATTATCTTTAAAGAGCTGATATGAAGGTATGATAACAATTCTGTTATCCTTATGATTCCTTATATATCGCTTTGCCAGATTAAACTCAGGGCTACATCCCTGCATTATTAAAATCGCAAATAAGCTTACTAATCCTAAAAATCTGAAATTGAAATATTTGTTGGTATAAACCATGATAAAATTGGTTGAGATATTCTATTGCGAAGGTACAAATTTGGTATATTCAATATCCTAGAATTTTTGAAAACAATCAGAATTAAAATTTTGACCTAACTTTATCCGCAAAATTGAATTTGTGAATTAATCAAGTAGGACAAGCACAAATTAACTCACAAATCCTAAATTGAAATGTATCTCAACTGTCATTCATATTTCAGTCTTCGTTATGGCACACTTCCGGTCAGGAAACTGGTCGAAATGGCTGTGCAGAATGGTATTGAAACACTTGCTCTTACTGATATCAACAACAGTATGGGCATTGTTGATTTTGTAAAAGCCTGTACTAATAACGGCGTAAAACCTGTTGCCGGCATTGAATTCCGCGATGGAAATCAACTTTTGTATATTGGCATAGCCCTTATTAATGATGGTTTCATGGAACTGAACGAATTCCTGAGCCATCACACTATTAATCACCTGCCTTTGCCGGAATATGCACCTGCATTCAACAAAAGTTTTGTTATTTATCCGTTCGGAGGCAAGCTGCCTGATCAACTCAGGGACAATGAATTTATTGGAGTCAGGAGTACTGATTTAAATCGTCTGGTGTCGTCTAAATACAGGCACAGTCAACATAAGTTGGTGGCTTTATGTCCGGTGACTTTCGACAGCGAACAAGGGTATGAACTGCACCGCCACCTTCGCGCCATCGACAATAATATTTTGCTGAGCATGCTTATCCCATCGCAGGTGGCTGCTCCCGACGAACTTTTTGCACCGCCAGCAGAACTCGAAAGAATGTTTGAAAACTATCCCCAAATAATTTCGAATACCCGAAAATTACTGGATGATTGTAGCATTTCGTTTGATTTTTCAACTGTAAAAAACAAAAAACTGTTCTCGGTCAGCGCTTACGATGATAAGTTGCTGCTCGAAAAACTCACCATGGACGGACTCGTTTACCGCTATGGCAAAAATAATAAAGAGGCTAAAAAGCGGATAAAGCATGAACTCGAAATTATCGACCAACTTGGATTTTCATCGTATTTTCTAATCACCTGGGATATTATCCGCTACACCATGAGCCGCGGATTTTATCATGTGGGACGTGGCAGCGGAGCCAACAGCATTGTGGCATACTGTCTGCGTATTACCGATGTGGATCCGATTGAACTGAATTTGTATTTCGAGCGTTTCCTAAACCCGAAGCGGAGCAGTCCGCCGGATTTTGATATTGACTTTTCGTGGAAAGACCGCGATGAAGTTTTCGATTATATTTTCAAGCGCTACGGTCACAAACATACCGCTCTGCTTGGCGCAACATCTACTTTTAAAGGGAAATCGACACTGCGCGAACTCGGTAAAGTATATGGCCTGCCAAAGGAGGAAATAGACATATTGGTGGAAGAACCGCTGAATCCGCTCAACGACAACGATATTTGCAGGCATATCACGAATTTAAGCACCCGTTTGACGGACTTCCCAAATATCCGAAGCATACATGCCGGCGGTGTGCTGATTTCGGAGGAGCCTCTAACTGCGTACACCGCCCTCGATATGCCTCCAAAGGCTTTTCCTACCACTCAGTGGGATATGTATGTGGCTGAGGATCTGGGTTTCGAAAAACTTGATATACTGAGCCAGCGCGGATTGGGGCATATTCAGGAAGCTGTGGAGATCATCAAACAAAACCGGAATATTAACATTGATATTCACCGTGTAAGTGATTTTAAGAAAGACGATAAAATCAGAAAACAATTAAAATCAGCCGAAACCATTGGTTGTTTTTACATCGAAAGCCCTGCCATGCGCGGACTACTGAAAAAACTTAAATGCGACAATTATCTCACCTTGGTGGCTGCAAGCAGTATTATTCGCCCTGGAGTTGCCCGCTCGGGAATGATGAAGGAATACATCTGGCGATTTCATAATCCTGATAAATTCAAATATCTGCATCCGATAATGGAAGAGCAACTTGGCGAAACTTACGGCGTAATGGTCTATCAGGAAGATGTGCTGAAAATATGTCATCATTTTGCAGGTCTTGATCTGGCTGATGCCGATGTGCTTCGCCGGGCTATGAGCGGGAAATACCGTTCGCGGGTTGAGTTTCAGAAAATTGTGGATAAATATTTCGAAAGCTGTTATGCGCAGGGACATTCCGAAGAAATTACTAAGGAAGTGTGGCGACAGATCGAGTCGTTTGCCGGTTATTCTTTCTCAAAAGCACATTCGGCTTCTTTTGCGGTGGAAAGTTACCAGAGTCTTTTCTTGAAATCATATTATCCGCTTGAGTTTATGACCGCCGTACTCAATAACTTCGGCGGATTTTATCAGGCATGGGTGTATATCAACGAAGCCAAAAGATGCGGCGCATCCATCGAGTTGCCCTGTATAAACCAGAGCAATTATACCACAACAATTACCGGAACTACCATCTGGCTTGGGTTTGTGTATATCGCCAACCTCGAAAGCAATATTGCACATGCCATTATCGACGAACGTATCAGCAACGGAGCATTTGAAAATCTGGCTGATTTTGTAAGCCGTGTTCCTATCACACTTGAGCAAGCCATACTGCTAATCCGGCTTAATGCCTTGCGGTATACAGGCACAAGCAAACAACAATTGCTTTGGGAAGTACATCTGCTGCTGCGAAAATCCACACCACCGCCCACTGACGGTTCGCTTTTTGCTACTCCGGCGAGGCAATTCGTGATGCCGGTGCTCGATTATTCCAAAGTTGATGATGCCTTTGATGAAATTGAACTGCTTGGTTTCCCGGTAACGATGAGTTATTTCGATCTGCTGCAAACTACTTTCCGGGGCGAGTTGCGGGCAATTGATATTGCTTCACATGTGGGCGAAACAGTGCGAATGCTCGGCTCGCTGGTTACTATTAAATACGTGCGCACTATCCGAAACGAGATGATGCATTTCGGAACATTCTTCGATGCCGATGGTGAGTTTTTCGATACGGTTCATTTTCCTCAATCATCAAAACTATATCCATTTAAAGGCAGAGGCGTGTACCTGATAAAAGGAAAAATTGTGGAGGAATTTGGTTTTCCGAGTATTGAAGTGGAGAAAATGGCGAAACTGCCGTTTGTAAAAGATAGAAGGTATTTGTAGGAAGGAGTTGGGGTTTAGGTTTTCGGGGTTAGGGCACTCTATGTCAAATCGTCTTTGAAACAGATAAAATTCACGCATTATCAATTCCCTGTAAACCCTAAGCAAAAAATACATACTTTTGCATCCCTTTTCAGGGATTATTTTATCACACATAATAAACACAAAATTAAATGATTACAGTTTCGGATCTGGCTATTCAATTTGGAAAACGGATATTATTCCAGGATGTTAATATGAAGTTTAACCCTGGCAACTGCTACGGAATTATCGGAGCCAATGGCGCAGGAAAATCAACTTTTATCAAGATGTTGTCGGGCGATTTGCAAAGCACCCGTGGAAATGTGTCTTTCGGTCCGGGCGAACGCTTGTCGGTTCTGAGGCAGAATCACTCTGAGTTTAACGAATTTACGGTACTCACTACTGTGATGATGGGCCATTCGAAATTGTGGGATGTAATGACTGAGAAGGATGCCTTATATTCAAAAACCGATTTCTCGGAAAAAGATGGTCACAGGGCTTCGGAACTGGAAGAGAAGTTTGCTGAAATGGATGGTTGGAATGCAGAAAGTGATGCGGCTAATTTGCTGAGTGGTTTAGGAATAAAAGAAGATATCCACTATACACTCATGAGTGAATTGAGTGGGAAAGAGAAAGTGAAAGTATTGCTGGCGCAGGCTCTTTTCGGAAAACCCGATAATCTTCTGCTTGATGAGCCTACCAATGACCTTGACCTTGATACTGTAAACTGGCTCGAAAGTTACCTGGCGAATTTTGATAATACGGTGCTGGTTGTTTCGCACGACAGGCACTTCCTCGATTCGATCTGCACACATATTGTCGATATTGATTTTAACCGGGTTCAGCAGTTTCCGGGTAACTATACTTTCTGGTACGAATCGAGCCAGTTGGCACTTCG
>JBBRYZ010000104.1:0-14318 GCA_038237165.1 Bacteroidales bacterium
GAATACGTTACCGAAAACTCGGGTACCATTTATCATTTCGACCTTTACCGTATTAAAGCCTGGACCGAGATGCTCGAAATCGGTTATGAGGACTACTTTTATAGCGGGAATTACTGTTTGCTGGAATGGCCCGAAAAAATCTTAAATTTGTTACCTGAAGAAACGGTGCATGTTGATATTGTGGTTTCGCCGGATGGCAGCATGCGCACCATTACATTCTGATTTTTGAAAAGAAAGAGTTATGCTACAAAATAACTATTCCGGCGTTTTTCATTCAGGGCAACTTATACCTCAGGAAGAACGGCTGGAAGTGAAGCGCGGGCAAAAAAACCTTGTGATAGGCGTTCCAAAGGAAATTGCGTTTTCGGAGAACCGCATTCCCCTCGATCCAGATGCAGTAAGCTTGCTCGTTCATCACGGGCACCAGGTGCTTATTGAGGCTGATGCCGGTAAGGCCGCCCATTTTACGGATACCGAATATGCCGAAATGGGCGCCGAAATAGTATATGATACCCGAAAGATATTTACTGCTGATATTTTGCTAAAAATCGCGCCTCCCACCCTTGAGGAAATTGAAATGATGGGAAATAAACAAACCCTTATTTCGTCCATCCATACATCAACAATAAACGAGGAGTATTTCAGGCGTTTGCTGATAAAACGTATTACTGCGCTGGCTTTTGAGTATGTTCAGGATAAAGCTGGTACATTTCCGATGATTCGTGCCATGAGCGAAATAGCCGGAAATACTTCGATGCTGGTAGCAGCCGAATACATGAGTAATCCCGAATATGGCCGGGGAAAAATGCTTGGAGGTTTCTCGGGGATATCGCCCACCGAAGTTGTTATACTTGGCGCCGGCACCGTTGGCGAATATGCTACCAGAGCCGCCCTTGGCATGGGAGCTTTTGTGAAAATTTTTGATAACTCGGTTTATAAATTACGCCGCCTTCAGAATAACCTGAATACCAGGGTTTACACTTCGATGATTCAGCCGCGTGTATTGCTGAATGCTCTTAAATCGGCTGATGTGGTTATAGGTGCTATTCATACAGCTTATGGTCGCACGCCTGTAGTTGTTACCGAGGATATGGTGCAGCAGATGAAATCGGGAGCCGTAATTATCGACGTAAGCATCGACCAGGGTGGCTGTTTCGAAACATCCGAAGTTACCGATCACCGCAATCCTGTTTTTAAAAAATACGGAGTAACTCATTATTGTGTGCCTAATATCGCTTCAAAAGTTCCTCATACAGCGTCGTATGCTCTGAGTAATTTCCTGTCGCCCATAATATTACGCTTTGGCGAAGAAGGCGGAGCCGAAAAGGTTTTACATTCAGATTATGGAATAAGGCAGGGCGTTTATCTTTTTAACGGGATTTCGACCAATAAATACCTCAGCGATTCGTTCCACCTTCCGTTTCAGGATATTAACCTTCTGATGGCTGCTTTCAGGTAGGATAACAAGTTTATTCATTGTGTTTCCAGCCTGAATGGGATTTTCCTGATCTGAATTTAATTGCAAAATGTTAATCTGTTAATTCCGCAATTGACCGGCATAAATTTGGTTTAGCGTAAATAGCCTGATATTTCAGGGAAAACATCCATCAACAAATTTTCATAACCAGTTTCTTTATCCATTCCTCATCAATCCATTATCATACAGCATAGAAATCAATGAAGAAAATACTTGTCCATACTTATATATTTATTTCAGTTTTTTTTATTCTGTTTTTTCAGACTGCCTTTGCTACAACTTCCGGAGATTCCGACCAGAGTAAAGTTACCCTGAGCGGATATGTGCACGACCAGTCGAATGGCGAAGTCCTTACAGGTGTTACTGTTTATTGCATGGATACAAAATCTGGCGCTGTAACCAATTTGTATGGGTTTTATTCGCTTAGTCTCAATCCAGGGAAATATACAATCCGCTATACTTATATAGGGTTTGTTACTCAGGAAAAAGTTGTTGTGCTGGATAAAAACATTACGCTTGATGTCAATCTTGAAATGATTCAGATGCAGTTGGGTGAAGTTGTTATTACTGGTAAACGCACGGATCAGAATGTGCGGGCCACCGAAATGAGCATGGTGAAGATGGATAGTAAAACTATACGTAAAGTTCCAGCCTTGCTCGGCGAAATCGATATTGTAAAAGTGCTTTTCCTTTTACCCGGAGTACAGTCAACCAGCGAAGGTTCAACCGGGTTCAGTGTGCGTGGCGGCAGTGCTGATCAGAACCTGATCCTGCTCGATGAAGCAACCATTTTTAACGCTTCACATCTTTTGGGATTCTTTTCGGTATTTAATAATGATGCTGTAAAGGATGTGACTTTGTATAAAGGCGATATCCCGACTGCTTATGGCGGAAGGCTTTCATCCCTGCTTGATGTGAGGATGAAAGATGGCAATTCGAAGAAATTCAGTATGACCGGTAGTGTTGGCACCGTATCGAGCAAGCTTACGCTCGAAGGTCCTATTGTTAAGGACCGCACTACTTACCTGGTTTCGGCACGACGCACCTATGCCGATTTATTCCTGCCGCTTGCCAAGGATGAGAATGTGAGGAAAAGCAAGCTGTTTTTTTATGATTTCAACCTGAAACTTTCACACGTTATTAACGAAAGCAACCGGCTTTACTTTTCAGGATATGCCGGGAAAGATATATTTAAGAATGAGTTTGCAGGCCTGGAATATGGAAACCAGACAGCATCGGCCCGCTGGAACCATCTTTTTACCAGGAAACTTTTCTTTAACCTGAGTCTGATATTTTCGAACTATAATTATGGGCTGGGTACACCCGAAGGTAGTTCCAGTTCTTTCAAATGGACATCCAAAATGCGTGAATATTCGGCCCGATTCGATTTTACCCATTATCTTTCAGCAAAACATACCCTTAAATATGGCGGCACAACAATGTATCATGAGTTCTTTCCAGGCTCAACCGGGTTTGGTGCCGAACCTAATTTTAGCGAATTTATTCTACCTGCCGAATACGCCTATGAGCATAGCCTATATGCTTCGGATGAATATAAAATCACAGAAAAATTTACGATTAAATATGGGCTGCGTTTTGCCATTTTTCAGAATGTAGGATCAGGAACATACTATAACTTTGATGCAGGTCACAATCCTGTTGATAGTACTGTGTATGCAAAAGGCGATTTATTTAACACCTATTTCAATCTGGAACCCAGGTTTGCCTTCACTTATCTTCTTAACCCGCTATCTTCTGTAAAATGCAGTTATTCGCATACGGCACAGTATATTACACTGGCTCAGAATTCGACAGCCGGAACCCCGTTGGATATCTGGTTTCCGGCAACTCCGAATGTGAAACCTCAGTTGTGCGACCAGTTCGCATTAGGCTATTTCCGAAATTTGAAAAATAACATGTACGAAGCTTCAGCCGAGGTTTATTATAAGGATCTGCGCCATGTGATCGATTTCCGTGATCATGCTCAATTGCTGCTGAATCAGTATATTGAAGGTGAATTGCGTATAGGTACCGGCTATGCGTATGGAATTGAAACTATGGTCCGAAAAAATGATGGACTTCTTACAGGCTGGATCAGCTATACCTATTCAAGGGCATTCCGTAAGATTTCAGATCCAGATATTACGGGTGGAGATAAGTACCCTGCTCCATACGATAAACCAAATTCAATCAGTATTGTTGCCAATTATGATATTTCAAAGCGTGTTTCTACATCGGCTACATGGGTTTATGCAACGGGTCTTCCAGTTACTTTCCCTACAGGAAGGGCTGTGATAGGGGGTGAAAATATCCCAATTTATTCGAACCGAAACGCATACCGTATGCCTGATTATCATCGCCTTGATTTGTCCGTGACCTTAAAAGGGAAAGAGAAGCCGGGCAAAAAATGGCATGGCGAATGGAACTTTTCCATTTACAATGCTTACAACAGGCATAATGCATGGTCAATTAACTTTAAAACCGATGCAAAGGATCCGAATATAACCTATGCGGAGAAAACGTATTTGTTTGCGATAATTCCAGCATTGACTTACAATTTTAAGTTTTAAAAATGTTTGAAGAGTTTGACACTTCGACTTCGATCAGTGTGACAGTTTGAAATGACTGAAAATGTTTAAAAAGTTTGAAGCATTTGAAGCCCTGCAAGGGCGTAATCAATCAACCATGGGAGCAGCCCATGGGAATCAACCATAAGAGCAGCCCATGGAATAAAATCACGCTAACCTTCACACCAGAAAACACAACCCCAAATCACAAACTCCTGATCAAAAAAATGAAATACATAAAATCACTCATTATAATTCTTCTGATATCGGCACTGGCAGTTTCGTGCACCGAAAAAATTGATGTAAAGCTGGATTCGAGCTATGTCAGGCTGGTAGTCGATGGTGCTATCACAACGGATACGATAGAACAAACCGTAATTCTTTCTTCTACATCAAGTTACTATTACAATCAGCCATCGCCTGTGGTAACAGGTGCAACGGTAAGCATTACCGATGGAACGCTTATTTATGATCTTAGCGAAACCGATCCTGGAGTTTACAAAACTGACCCTTCGGTTCATGGTATTGACGGACACACATATACTCTGAATATAAAGCTTGAAAGTCCCATTGGCGGATTCTCTGATTACACTGCGACTTCGAAACTTTATCCGGTAACGAAACTGGATTCAATTAGTCTGCTGTTCCATCCTGAATGGTCGAAACATGGGACATGGGAAGTGAAATGCTATGTTCTGGAGCCGCCTACAGTTGATTTCTACAGGTTTCTGATCTCCAGGAATAATTATATGCTAACGGATTCGCTCAGGGAGTGGTTTGTTACCGACGACAAACTATTAAATGGAAATTATACCAACGGTATCGGCATAGGATACCTCGATCAGGGTTCACCCGAACAGGGACTGAAAGAGGGAGATATTATTACGGTTACCGTCAATAATATTGGTAAGGGATACTTTGAATTTATAACGGATGCCCAGGCTGAGCTTAGGGGTTCAAATCCATTGTTCAGCGGACCTCCGGCTAATGTAAAAGGAAATATCAGTAACGGGGCAATCGGATATTTTGCGGCATATTCAGTTACGCGGTCCTCCACGGTTACTCCGGCAGTTAAGTGAGAGGTTTCGAATTAGAAAACTTTCGGAATTTGAAAGGACGTAAATATCGAACTTTACCGTTTAAATTAAGAAATAAAAAAAACGTATGATTTCTATAAATTCGTTTTTGAACTTTTATATTCCCGAATGGTTTTCACTGTCTGGAATTTAGATTTACATTAGTTGGATAAATTAAATGCTTTAATGATTAATGCACGATATTGAACCTTATTACAATTGGCAAAGCCTTTATATAGCGGCAGAGGATGAACGCTCACCTTTTTATGGCCACGAGAACAGTGAGTTCGAATTCACCGGCAAGGTTTACAATTACCTGCTTCACCCTCAGTGGGATTACATTGGTTCCGAAACGCTGTATATAAAACTGCTGTATGCAGATTACGACAATTCGTTTTGCATCATTGAGCTGATCGGGGAATGGAACGACTGCCTGTATAACGATATCATGTTTCTGTATCGCAATGTGATAGAATCACTTCTCGAAAATGGCATCCGGAAATTTATACTGATTGGTGAAAATGTATTGAATTTTCATTATTCCGACGACGATTACTACCAGGAATGGTTTGATGAGCTGGAGGAGGGATGGATTGTTTGCCTTAATTTCCGTGGACATGTGAAACAGGAACTCGAAGCCGGACACCTCGATTATTATATGGCAATGGGTGGGCAGTTTGATGATCTTCCATGGCGCACGGTTTCTCCTCAGAAATTATTTTCGGTTGTGGAGCAGCTTATAACACGTAGGCTTAATCCTTAATGATTTCGGAGGATAAAATTTCAAATTCAAAATTCCAAATCTCAAAATTCAAGCCCAAATCTCCAAAATTCAAAATCTAACATCCGACATCCGGCATCCGCAATCCGACATCCCAAAAATTAATAAATGAAACAAGCAGCAATCCTCACTATTCATGGCCGTGTGCAAGGCGTTGGGTTTCGCTATTTTGTAAAACTGAAAGCGGATTCCCTTCAGATCTTTGGTTTTGTTAAAAATCATTCGAACGGAATTGTATATGTGGAAGCCGAAGGTGAGGCTGAGCAAATGGAGTTGTTTTTACACTTTTGCCGGCAAGGACCATCTCATGCCTGGGTCGAAAAGGTTGATATACAGGAATGCCCGGTACAGGGTTTTAAGGAATTTGATAAAAGATAACAGGTTAGGTTTTTATATTTAAATAGCAATTGTATATTATTTATTGGATTTTTAAGAGCAAAAATATATAGTAGTTCTTACAGAACTGATTTCATTAATTATATCAGGAAGAACATCAGTATCATAACTATCAACATCCTTTTGGCTTCTGGTATGTTTAACAGAAAATACGCAGCGTTCCAAATTCATTTGTTGAGATGTAGTCATTAAAATATCTGAATGATCATAATTCCCCGATATTAAAAGCTCATTTTGATGTTTAATGTTGGGGATTTTGATTCTACTTTATTGAAAAATTGTTAATGAAATCATAAAAAATAAAATATTTCAAAAAATATATTATTGTAAATAACAAATAATCAGTATAATAAGTTTTATTCATAAAATAATGTTTAATAAAAACTAAAAAACATTAAACAATATCATTTAGTCTATGTTTAATATTTGTATCAAAACATTAAACAAATCATTAATCTAATCTAAAACAAAATTATCATGAAAACAAAATCCAATTTCAAGACCATTTTTACCCTGATGGCCGTGATCGCCATAGGAATGCTAATGTTGAACTCATGCAAGAAAGATGATAACAACAACACCCCGATGAATAATGAAGTTAAAAGCATCACGAATACAGCAGCTGCTGATCCGCAGTTTTCCATCCTGGTGCAAGCGCTTACAAAAGCTAACCTGGCTTCAACTCTTGATCAGGCAGGTACTTTTACCGTTTTTGCGCCAACAAACGCTGCATTTACTGCCTTATTTACCAAGTTAGGCGTTTCAGGAATTGATCAGCTTTCAGCCGATGCCCTGAAACCGATTTTACTCTATCATGTACTCGGAACCAAAACAATTTCTACCGGACTCAGCAGTGGTTATGTTTCAACCTTGAGTCCTTCAACAGGCGAAAAAACTGTTTCGCTCAAAGTGGATGTAACAAGCGGAGTTAAATTAAATAGTTCAGCAATGGTAACCAAAGCTGACATTATGGCCTCAAACGGTGTAATTCATGTGATTGATCAGGTTTTAATGCCTCCTACAGTGGCTGACCTAGCTATTCAAAACAGCAGTTTTACAACTTTGGTATCAGCTGTTTCAGCAGCAGGTTTGGTTCCGGCACTCAGCGACCCAAAAGCTAAACTTACAGTTTTTGCACCAACAAACGAGGCTTTCGCTAAACTTACTTCCACCCCAGCTGATCTGAAGCCAATTCTGCTCTATCATGTTTTAGAAAGCACTGTTTACGCATCACAGGTAACTAACGGATATGCTAAAACCCTAAGCACATACATGGGAAAGCCTATGGATATTTATTTAAATAAAGCTTCAGACGTAAAAATAAACAACTCAGCAAAAGTTATAATAGCCGATGTGGTTGGAACCAACGGAGTAATACATGTAATTGATAACGTGCTTTTGCCACCAACGGTAGCTGGTATTGCTATCGAGAACAGCAACTTTAGTATTTTGGTTTCGGCTGTTGTAAAAGCAGGTTTGGTAGATGCTTTGAACGGAGCAGGCCCACTGACAGTATTTGCTCCTACCAACGAAGCTTTTCAGAAATTATTCACCGATCTTAAAGTCACCGGTATTGCCGATCTTACTGCTGAACAACTTAAACCAATCCTTCTTTATCATGTAGTTGCAGGCAATAATGTTTCGTCGGGTTTAACTAATGGAAGCGTACCCACTTTGCAAGGAAAGAGTATTGCTGTAAATGTTGGTAAGGGTGTTGTATTAAATGGCAATACTAATGTTTCATACGCCGACGTGCAGGGTTCAAACGGTGTAGTACATGTAATTGACAAAGTCCTTTTACCTCCTTCAAAATAACCCGGAAGACGGCCTGCCAATTTTTTTAAGCATAGTAGTTTTTGATTAGTACTTTAGATTAAACAAATCAAGGCTGTTTTCTTCTATTATAATTCCCGGCCGGTAACGTTATGTTACCGGTCTTTTTTTTTGTACAAATCTTGACAGAGCAATGCCTGTAATAATTTAATAGTAAAAAAAAGCCTGAAAGATATGTGGACACTTTCAGGCTATTCACTTATGGATTTATCATTGACCAATCATCCTCAGCAATTATTCCGCCATCAACCCAGGTCCAGGAAATTTTTTGATAAGTGAATGAAATCTCTTCGTACTCAGCATACTTAACCAAATCCGGGTTTTTGTTGTTCAGCATATGGAAACTAATATCGCTAATGCTGGCATTGGTAAGTTTCACTGTGTAATACTGTTTTTCCGTTCCCCCAGCTTTTCCACTGTTTGGAGTCCAGAATTGAAGTTCCCATTCTGTGATATTCTCATTATTTACAAGAGCATTATACAAAAGAGGGGTTGACTTATCAATTACTTTTGTAATAACAAACGGCTTATGCATCCTTTTTCCGGTAGGAAGTCCTGATGCCGCATCGCGGGGAGATAATACTTCGTGACTGGCCGCAATAACCATAATTTTTCCTTCCCGGCCTTTCTGGGTTACAGAGCCTTTGATATCACCTTGTTTCTGTCCTTTAAGTTTAAAATACGCGTTGAGTGCCATAGGTTTAAAGTTTTAGGTTAATGTTAAATCGCATTAATATTAACAATCTAACAAATTGAACCGCAAACTGTTTTGCAATGCGATGCAGTTTTCATGATGAAATAAAGTATAAAGAACATAGGCACACTGCTACAAACCTGAGATCGCGAAAGCAAAAGCAGGAAGAATGTTATAAAAATAAAACCAGGTTTATTATTTGTCTCTTTGCACCATATCCATAGCAAATGCCGGTAAGCAAATCGCAACATATTCGGCTCCACCTTCGAAAGGGCTGCTGTATTGTACCCATTCGCCTTTGCCTGTTAAAATAGCCTGGCCAGCGGTGATCAGCAATTCTTCTTTTTCGGTTGCTATTTTCAGGGTTCCTTTCAGTACAAGCGTGTATTCGTTAAATTCGGGTCTCTGTCCCGGCTCAACCCAGCCCTGAGGACTTGTCATGCGGGCAATGCTAACCTCTGAAGTATCGGAATTTACCCGTCCGAAAAACTCTTCAATTAATTTTCCTCCTGTACCGGCGGCGGCTATTAGCGATGGTGATTTGATGTGCTGTATCATATCTGTTTTATTGTTTTTAAATTTACTTTTTGTTTTAACAACTTTAAATTCTGAGAACGGATGCTTCAGTTGTGATTTAATGCTTGTGGCCTATTTCTTTCATGGCCCTTAATACCTCTCTTTTTCCAACCGGCCCCGGTAGTTTCTCGATGGAAAAACCGGCTGCCTTCAATGCCCGTTTAACGGTTCCTTTACAACTATATGTAACCAGTATTCCTCCAGGCTTCATGCATTTATAAAGTTGGGCGAAGATTGCCTCGGTCCATAATTCAGGTTGTACATCCGGACCAAAAGCATCGAAATAGATAAGGTGAAATTGCTCATCACGCAAAGTGATATCTTCCAATTTGGCTTGTATCTTACTGAGAATGAAATAATCGCTAAGAAATGCCGGGTATCCCCAGCTGGATTCGTGGAGTTTTTCAAAATAACCAATGGCTTCGGTGCTGCCGATAAGCGAAGAATAATTCAGTTTTTCAATAACTTCTGCATCCACCGGCTCGGGTTCAATGGCTACATAATTAATTTTCCTTCGCTGTTTTTTAGCTTCAAGCACGGTGAGCAAAGCATTCAGCCCGGTTCCGAAACCAACTTCTAGTACATTTATTTCTTTAAGGCACACGGCCAGATGATGCAAGCCATTATGAATAAAAACCAGTTCTGATTCCTGCAAGGCACCGTTTGTGGAATGGTAATGCTCATTCAAAGTGGGCACAAATAAAGTGTGCGATCCATCGGCGGTAGTTTGTAAAATTAGTTTATCCAATTCTCAGGAGTTGAGTGCTGTTATTTTAATGTGAAGATTTTTACTGTTTTCAACGTGAAGCCAGTATTAAAAAGTCCTTAAAATTAATTTATTTGCTTCGATTAGAAAGTAAAATAATTGTAATTTTATCTTTGCCTTAAGCCAATGCTCGAAGTGAACAGAAATTTGAGTAAAATGCCCCAAGCACTAAGCACTCAACTAATCCTATACTAATCAAATTCCAATCTTAATTATATGCTTGAAAAAATAGATATTGAAAATGTATTGTTTCTTGATATTGAAACAGTTCCGGCTTATCCTGAATACAACCAGTTGAGTGAGCGTATGCAGAAACTCTGGAATAAGAAATCAGATCGTCTTTCGGCCTACAATGCAACTCCTGAAGAAGTTGTTTCGCCCGAGCAATTGTATGGGCGGGCCGGGATTTATGCCGAATTTGGCAGGATAATCTGCATTTCGGTAGGTGCTTTTTTGAAAGGAGAATTAAGGATTAAGTCATTCTCCGGGCATGATGAAAAAGTGCTTTTAACTGAATTTGCCGAACTATTGAACAAACGCTATAACCGGCCTCAACATCTGCTCTGTGCCCACAACGGCAAGGAGTTCGATTTTCCCTATATGGCACGGCGCATGCTTGTTCTTGGAATCCCCATTCCACAAATACTTGATTTGTCGGGCAAGAAACCGTGGGAAGTAAGCCACCTCGATACCATGGAGCTTTGGAAATTCGGCGATTATAAGAATTTTACCTCGCTCGACCTGCTGGCTGCTATATTCGATATACCGACTCCCAAAGACGATATCGACGGCAGCCAGGTAGCAGAAGTTTATTACAAACAGAATGATCTGCCGCGTATTGTTCATTATTGCACCAAAGACGTGCTGACCGTTGCCCAGATTTTTCGGAAGTATAGAGGCGAAGCACTGATTGAGGAAGAGAAGGTGGTGGTGGTGTAGTTTGCTTAGTCACAATTAGTCGGTGTGCGGCTTAAACTAGCACTCCGACTAGTCCACCCGCTATTCAGGGTTTCACTTTAAGTGAAGCCCTGAATAGCTCTAACCCCTAAATCCTAACCCCAACCCCTATTTAACATCTTTTAGTTTTTACAATTCCATTATTTCCATACTTTTGCGAAAACAATTAAAGCCACTATGAAAAAATACATTTTACTCTCAGTTATCATTGCTTTGATAGCTGCTGTTTCCTCACCATCTTTTGCTCAAAAAAAGGATAAGAAAAAGAAAGACGATAAGAATGAAGTCGTTGCCGCAAAACCCTTATTTGCTACCAACAACGATACTATAAGCTATATTATCGGAGCCGATATTGCTCATAGCTTTGCAAAAAATGATCTCAATTTGAACAGAGATATGGTTTTTAAAGGTTTTACAGATGCGCAGGCTAAGATCGATACTGTTTTTTCGCAGGAGCAGATAGGTGCTATTATGATGGCATGGCAACAGGAAATGAGTACTAAAAAAGCTGCTGTTACCGAACTTGAAATGGCTAAGAACACAAAGGCAGGTGAAGATTTTCTTGCTGCAAATAAAACTAAGGATGGCGTTATCGTGCTTCCAAGTGGTTTGCAATACAAGGTTTTAAAAGCCGGTGCTGGCGACTCTCCGCTTGATAATGATGTTGTAAAAGTTCATTATACAGGTACTCTGATTGACGGAACTGTTTTTGATTCGTCACGTGAAAGAGGCGAACCTATTGAGTTTCCTGTTAACGGTGTAATTGCCGGATGGACAGAAGCTTTGAAGATAATGAAACCAGGTGCACAGTATATGCTGTACATTCCTGCAAAACTTGCATATGGCGATAAGAAAACCGGTCCTATTCCCGAAGGATCAACATTAGTATTTGATGTTGAACTTTTGTCGTTCGAGAAGAAAGACAGTAACTAAGCTTAGATCATTTCTGATCAGGAATTAAAAATCCCGGAGTTGTTCACCTAACGGCTCCGGGATTTTTGTTTTTAGTGACTTAACAATAATATCGGTGTCATTTTGGCGGAATATTTTATCCACTACGACGCAAAGTTCACTAAGTTGCTTTGTGTTCTCAGTGGCTTTGTGGGAAACCTTTTTTAATTCTGACGCGATAGCTATCGGGATGTCCAGGTTAGGATTTCTTAGTTTAAACCACGAAAGCAAAGAGAGCACTGAGGGAAACAGAGATTTTATTTATGAAAGTATTCTGACAGTTTTTGGTTTTATGAAAGGTACTTGCTCTTTCATCATCTCCGTGTTCCTCCATTTCCTCCGTGCCTCAGTGGTAAAAAAATAACTTATTCAACCTGGCTGATCGTAAATACCCATGCATATTTACAGGGAGGTGATTTTTGCAATAAAGCAGGAATCATAATAACTGATTCCCCATTTTCCGTTTTCCATTTTAACTTCTTTTCAAAGCCAAGCAATTTGATAGTTGCTTTTGTGCCTGGTCGTATTCCTTTAATCTTTATGATTGCCGGAAGATTGGTTTCCTCTTTTGAAGCCAGGTAAATCGCATTCACCCGTTTGTCTTTATTCTGTGTAAAACAGATTTTCCCTTCCTTGTATGGTGTGATTGGTCTGGTTGCATAAATGGCATCACCATTCACTTTCATCCAGGCGCCGATTTCTTTCATCCGCGAATAGGCAACAGTATCGTAATCACCAAGCGGACTTGGACCAACGTTAAGCAGATAATTACCGCCTTTAGCCACAATATCCACCAGGTAATGAATTATCGTTCCGGCAGGTTTGTAAATATCTCCTGGCACATACGACCATGAGGTAGCCATAGTCATGCAGGTTTCCCAGGGATAAGCTAACGGAATTGCCGGAATTTCCTGCTCCGGAGTGCGGTAGTTCTCAAAATCTCCGGTTACTGAACGATCCACGACAATAAGACCGGGTTGATGGCTGCGGCCCATGGCAGCAATTTCTGCCATGTCAATGTCCTGGTCATAAGGAATAGATTTCTGCCAATCAATATTCGGATCAATAGTTTTTTGAGGACGCACCCAACCACCATCGAGCCACAGAATATCAACTTTACCGTAACCGGTGAGAATTTCTTCGATCTGCTTGTAAGTAAAATCTTTAAATCGATTCCATTGATCAGGATATTTTTTCGGATCGTAATTTACGTTACGATCCTTGGGCGGGAAATATGGCCACCAGTACGAATCGCAATGCCAGTCGGGCTTTGAGAAATAGGTTCCGATTTTAAAGCCTTGTTTGCGGAAAGCATCCGTTGTTTCCTTTCCCACATTTGCCCTTGGATTGGTATGAAAAGGAGTGTTGACGCTGGTAATTTTATAATCGGTGTATTTGCTGTCGAACATGCAAAAACCGTCGTGATGCTTGAAGGTAAGGATCATGTATTTAAAGCCTGCATCCTTTGCCGCAGTGGCCCATGTATCGGGATTGAAGTTAACTGGGTTAAATGTTTTCTGTAGATCCTCATACGCCTTTTTATAGGTAAAATAATCCTTTGAATATTCACCTTTGCGCTGTGTCCAGCCTTCGTCCTCAGGGCAGATGCTCCACGATTCCACTACGCCCCACTGGCTGTAAGTGCCCCAATGCATAAAAATCCCGAACTTCAGGTCCTGCCATTCTTCAATATTTTTAACCAACAGCGGATCGTTCGGAACAATATATGGCGCTTCTTTCTCCTGAGCCAAAAGTGCATTTCCACAAATGAGCAATAAAATAAAAGTAAGGGAAATGGATTTCATATTTGTTTGAAATTAAGTGTTTGTAACTAATCAGCCATTGAATAATCTATTTGGCCACAGATTTCACGGATTTGCACAGATTTAGAACTATTATCAGCAGGTTTCAAAACAAAAATAGTCATATGGCATGCAAGTGTATCTGTGTAATCAGCGTAATCAGTGGCTTTTATTCATCCTTCATAGCAATTGTCATGCTGATTTGTAACAAGTGTTTTAATGAATTATCAAAAATAGGATTCAGCTATAAACGTATCAATGACTTGCTGAAACTGCTGTTTCCGAAGCTTCATACAATGGGCCCGAAGGTTTCGATCCAATGTAAGAATAGTAAATTATAAACAGGTAACTGATTAAAGGAATAACTATTGCCAGTGCCATGCTGTGCGTTTTGTCGGAAATCATTCCCATTATGGGTGTCCATACAGCACCTCCGATAATC
>JBBRYZ010000105.1:0-14306 GCA_038237165.1 Bacteroidales bacterium
ATATCAAAACTGAGGTAAACCAGTTCGGGCAGTGTTTCAACGATTTTATCACAGATGCTTGCCCAACTCGTACCTTCAAATTGCTGTTGTTTTATTTCGCGGTCAAAAAAAGTGGTAATTCGCTTGTCTGATTGAATAAGGATATTTTCGGCTTCGCAAAAATCACGTATACCAACTTGAACCAGATGAGTGACTTGCGGAATTTTAATTGCATTAAACATGATGGAAGCATGTGAGAACTCAAAACCCTCATACGCTTCACGCAAATCGGCATGGGCATCGATATGCAGTATTCCAAAAGCCCGATGTTTTTCGGCAAGTGCCTGCATCAGTCCAAGAGGCGTGCTATGATCACCACCAAGAAGCGCAACAATTTTATTTTGATTCAAAAGTGCAAGTGACTCTTTTTTAACCCACAGGTTATTCTCGCGGCAAACATCATTTAAATCATTGCGAAGAGCCTGTAAATCAGGATTTTTATCCACATTAACCCTGTTGCCAAGCTGAGCAATATAATATTCTGCTTTCTTACGCCACAGGTTGCTTTTATCCAGAACATCCAGGTCCACTTCTTTCATGGCGATGCCTAATTTCCAGGCATCTTTCACAAACGGATCGAAAAGATCCACCTGGTACGATGCTTCGAGGATGGCTTCGGGTGCCATTGCAGTTCCAGCCTGGTACGAAACCGTAACTTCCCAGGGAACAGGTAAAATTACGAGGTTAGCATCGTGGGATTCGAATGGCAATCCGTATATATTTCCGTTAGTATCGCCCATACCGTTAGGGTCGAAGGCGGCTAATTTTTCTTTGAGATTCATTTCAAAATTATTTGAATTGTAAAATTATGAAAACAATCTGATTATTGCATTCAGGATAGCGAAGCAAAAATCACTTTTAGACAACAGATCAAGCGATCTGGGGTTCATATTACAAAAAAACTTATTGATTCAGCAATTCAAGGAACAATTTCATTCCTTTCATTTTTGATTCATCAAGCGTATAGCTGATATCGTTTTTGAGGTAAGAAACAAGTTCCTGCTCGGTAATATGCGGATTTACGGCCATAATAGTGGAATCCTCCCGGTGACTAACTCCCCAGGCCAAAGCAGATTGGAATGATTTGCTGAAATCTTCGGGTATTGGTTTGCGCGAAATCCACGCTGCAAATACAAATGGAAGGCCGGTAAATTTGATCCATTCGCCTGCCAGATCATAGCAAAAGGGGAATTGCTTTGCCAAACCAAAGGTTTTATCTCCAATCAGCACCTTGCCTTCGTCAGCGCCAAGCATTCCTTTTAATTCGGAAAGGCTTTTCCATAGCGGACTGATTTTCCAGTACTTCTTTGCCAGAACCCGCACCAGGTTAACGGATGTAAGGCTGTCGGTATCGAGATAAATGGTTTTGAGCTGCGGCAAAGCAGCGTTAGAAAGTAACAAAACCGATTTCACAACTTTGTCGGCGCCAATGCATAAATTGCTTATCAATTGATAATCAGGAATTCCCTGTAAGGCTCCCACAGGGATCAGGCTTATGTCGGCTTCATTGTGTATAATTTTCCGTGCGCATTCCGATGGAATATCCAGGCTCAGATCATAACCCGAAAGTAAGCCTGAATGCTTTATTCCATAAATAAAAGGAAGCGTATTATAATAGGAAACGGCAGTAATACGGATAGGTTTCATAAGGCGAAATTATAAAAAAACGATACAACAAGTATCAAATAAAACTCATTTAAAATAATATCATAGTTTCTTCTAACATCTGATTCCTAACGGTTACTTTCAAAATATAAGGTTTGAGGCGTGTAAAAAATCTGATTCCTTTTATCTCCCTCAAATTCCTTACTTTTGTACAATATTACCGCGTTTAAGAGCGTACTATTATCCTATGCAATTTGTTAATCCTCTATATCTTTTTGGTTTACTGGCTATTGCAATCCCTGTAATTATACACCTGTTCAACTTCAGGCGATTTCGCAAGGTGTACTTTACCAATGTGCGTTTTTTGAAAGCACTCAAGCAGCAAACACAGAAACAGTCGCAACTCAGGCACTTGTTGATACTGGCAATGCGTATTCTCGCCATTACAGCGTTGGTGATGGCTTTTGCACAGCCTTTTATTCCTTTTTCGGATAAGCAGTTAAAGCTGGCATCGCGGAACGCAGTAAGCGTGTTTGTTGATAATTCGTTCAGCATGGAAGCGGTTGGCCCAAACGGCACTTTGCTGGATGAATCTAAGCAGAAAGCCCGCGAAATTGTATCTGCCTATAAATCAACGGATTTGTTCCAACTGCTTACAAGCGATTTCGAAGGCCGGCATCAGCGGCTGGTAACCCGCGACGAGTTTCTTACCATGCTCGAGGAAGTTAAAATCTCCTCATCGGTTCACACGTTTCCGGAAATTGTACGCCGCCAATACGACATGCTTAAAAGTGAAACATCTTCGCGCCGAACCTCTTACCTTGTTTCCGATTTTCAGAAATCATCATTCAACACTATGGATTTCACACAGGATTCAGCAATCAGTACTTTCCTGGTTCCTTTAAAATCGTCAGCTGTTGCAAATGTATATATTGATTCGTGCTGGTTTGTACAGCCAACTCAGCAGCCGGAGAAAACTACGCTGCTCACAGCAAGAGTCTGGAATAAATCTGAAAATAATCTGGAGAAAATACCGCTTAAACTCATGATCAATAACCAGCAGAAGTCGGTTGCCACTATCGATATTAAAGCAGGTATGTCAACCACGGTTGAGCTGCCTTTCACCGTTCACAAGGCCGGCCCTCAAAATGGTTTATTGCAGGTTACCGATTATCCTGTAACATACGATGATAAGTTTTATTTCTCTTTCGATGTGCTTTCATCCATCAATGTACTTGCTATAAACGGAGGAAGTGAAAACCGCTTCCTGAATGCTTTGTATGCACAGGATTCGTCGGTGCGGCTAACCAACCTGAATGAGAAGTCGCTCAATTACGGCCGTCTTCCGCTATTCGAGCTGATTATTCTGAACGAAATTCCTTCCTTTTCTTCCGGCCTGGCCGAAGAAATAAAACGGTATGTATCCATTGGAGGCACTATTCTGGTTCTTCCGGCTTCGAATGCCGATTTAAATTCTTACAACAGTTTCCTTTCATCAATGCAGGCGCCCGCCTACCAAAAGCTTGATACTGCTGATACAAAAGTGGTCAGGCTTAGTGAGGAAAGCTACCTGTTTCGCGACGTATTCGAACGGCAGCAGGGCAAACAGCTTATCGCTACAAATACTGACTTGCCAAAGGTTAACAAGTACTTCCCCATTGTATTTTCATCGGCAACGCTAACAGTTCCATTGATCGGGATGCTCAACGGAAGAGAATTCCTTACGCTTACCAACAGTGGCTTGGGGCAGGTGTTGCAATCGGCTGTTCCGCTCGACCCTGCTTTCAGCAATTTTCCGCAACAGGCTATTTTTGTTCCGGTGCTCTACAATATTGCGCTTATCAGCCATCCTTCGCATAGCCTTTATAGTATAATTGGCGAAAATAAAGCGATCAGGATTGGAACCACTGTTCCTGCCGGGGATAAAATATTTAAAATCAAATCGCCGGATGGTGATTTTGAAATGATTCCCCAGGTAAATAGCTCAGGAAATATGGCGAATGTATTTGTCGGAAACCAGATTCCTATGGCAGGGAACTTCGAACTGCTTAATGATAAAAATGTGATTACTTCGCTGGCATTCAATTATAACCGGGGCGAAAGCGATTTGTCATGCTATACCGTAAGTGAACTGGAATCACTGCTCAGTAAAGCGAATCTCAGTTCTTTCAGCGTGATGAAGACAGGGCAAAAGCCATTAAACGAAGTAATTGCTCAGATAAACAACGGAACCCAGCTCTGGCGATATTTTATCTGGTTTGCATTACTGATGCTGCTGGCTGAAATATTGTTGATAAGATTCTTTAAAAAATAGACCGATAGGTTTTATAAATTACGGACTAAGAGTAAATTTGCACGAAAATTTGGCTGGAGGGAAAAGTTAAAAGAAAACAGAAAATAGTTAATGGTGCTTTTATCCGGAAACATTGGGAGGTGAAAAATCACTCTGTCTAAACTACCAGTTCTATTTCTGAAAACGATAAAATTAATGGGAATTTACTTCGAGGTTCTCCCCTTTTCAAGGGGAGATGTCCGAAGGACAGAGGGGTAAACCAATTAGAAACAACCATATTTAATGCGTTTTGTTGAAAAGCAAAAATATCATTGTAGGTAACAAATAAAACATTCAAAATAGTAATCAGTACTTTCAATGGACGAGAACGACGAATTGGCAGACGGAACCTTTGAGGATGATATCTCCGGTGAGGATTTACCCACTGAAGGTACTGAGGTTATATTGCCTGTAAGTGAAGAATTACCCACTGCGGATGATCTGCATCACACTACCTACCTGCCCGGGATGTACCAGAACTGGTTTCTCGATTATGCTTCATATGTAATTCTGGAGCGTGCTGTTCCCGAAGTGCTCGACGGATTAAAACCTGTTCAGCGGCGTATAATGCACAGCATGTGGGAGCTCGAAGACGGCCGTTACAATAAAGTTGCCAACGTTATCGGCAACACCATGAAATACCATCCGCATGGCGATGCATCAATTGGCGACGCCATGGTTCAGATTGGGCAGAAAGAGTTACTGATTGATACCCAGGGAAACTGGGGGAACATACTTACCGGCGACAGTTCCGCTGCTCCCCGTTACATTGAAGCACGTCTTTCGAAGTTTGCACTCGATGTAGCTTTTAATCCTAAAACCACCAAGTGGAAGCTATCGTACGACGGCCGTAACAAGGAACCGGTCAATCTGCCGATGAAATTCCCGGTACTTCTGCAAATGGGGGTTGAAGGGATTGCTGTTGGACTTGCTTCAAAACTATTGCCTCATAATTTCGTGGAGCTAATTGATGCTTCAATAAATGTATTGAGAGGACAGGATTTTGTATTGGTTCCCGATTTCCCTACAGGCGGCCTGGCCGATGTTACGCGTTACAACGATGGACTCAGGGGCGGAAAAGTGCGTATCCGGGCCCGTATCAGCCAGCTGGATAAAAAAACACTTGTCGTAACGGAAATTCCCTTTGGCACTACAACCGGCGACCTGATCGATACCATAATTTCGGCCAGCGAAAAAGGAAAGATCAAAATCCGGAAGATTGATGATAATACAGCACAGAATGTTGAAATACTTATACATCTTCAGCCCGGCGTTTCGCCCGATCAATCCATAGACGCACTTTATGCTTTTACTGATTGTGAGCGTTCCGAATCGCCTAATTCGTGCGTAATTCACAAAGGGAAGCCTTATTTTATTGGTGTAAAAGAAATACTCCATATATCCGTTCAGCGGACGGTCGAAATGATACGGATGGAATTGATGATCCGGCAGGATGAACTGATGGAAGCGCTTTTGTTTTCATCACTGGAAAGGATTTTCATCGAAAATCGCATTTACCGCGATATTGAAGAATGTAAAACCTGGGAGGAAGTTATACAAGCCATCGACAAAGGTCTGGAACCTTATAAGCCTGATTTTTACAGGGTAATTACCGAGGAAGATATTGTTAAACTTACTGAAATCCGTATCAAGCGTATTTCACGATTCGATGCCTTTAAAGCGGATGAACATATCCGGAAACTGACCGAGGAATTAAAGGAAGTAAGGCATAACCTCGAAAATCTCACTGAATTTGTAATCGCTTTCTACGAAAACATCCGTAAGAAATACGCTACCGGTCGCGAGCGTAAAACCGAGCTACGCAACTTCGAAAGCATTGAAGCCGCTGCAGTTGCTGCAGCCACTCAAAAACTTTATGTGAACAGGGAAGAAGGTTTCGCAGGTTTCAGCCTGAAAAAGGATGAGTTTGTTTGCGATTGTTCTGACATTGACGATATCATTGTTTTTCGCGAGGACGGGACTTTTGCAGTTACCCGGGTTGTCGAAAAAGCTTTCGTGGGTAAAAATGTGATCCACATTGATGTTTTCAAAAAGAATGATGCGCGAACGGTTTATCACGTAGTATACCAGGATGGACGAATGGGATCTGTGTATATTAAGCGGTTTGCTGTTACCGGTGTGGTACGCGACAAGGATTATGTCCTCACAAAAGGTGCTCCGGGATCGAAGATAATGTATTTCACGGCTAATCCAAACGGGGAATCGGAAATAATAAAAGTGAGCCTGAAACCGAAACCAAGACTTAAAAAACTCAATTTCGATTTCGATTTTTCCGAACTCGCCATCAAGGGACGAAGCTCTCAGGGAAATGTGCTGAGTAAAAACCCGGTGAAAAAGATTTTACAGGCGGAAAAAGGGTTTTCCACTCTTGGCGCCCGCCACATCTGGTACGACGACACTGTAATGCGTCTCAATACTGATCAGCGTGGATTATATCTTGGCGCGTTCAAGGAAGATGATAAGATTCTTACGCTCACCAAATCAGGATTTTACAAGCTGATGAGCTTCGATTTGTCGAATCATTTCGAAGAGGATATGAATTTTATTGAGAAATTTAATCCCGCCAAAGCGCTTACCGTTTTATACTACAGTGATCCCAAAAAGGCATATTTCGTCAAACGATTTATACCTGAACCTTCGGATAAGAAAGTGTGTGTGTTTCCTGAAGAAGATGGGAATGATTTTGTGAAAGTTGTTGCCGACAAGCGTCCGCAGATCAGGATTGAGTATAACAATGAAGGCGCTAAAAAACCTGTGGAACCGGAGGAAATTATTCTCGACGAGTTCGTGGAAGTTATGGGTGTGAAAGCCAAAGGCAAAAAGCTGAGCAATAATCCTGTAAGCCTGATCACCTGGCTCGATCCTATACCCGTTGAAGAGGAAGAGGAGGATGCCGGTAACGAAGATGAATCATTTGATGAAAGTGAGGATGAATCTGGCGAAGATGGAACTGGCGAGGATGAATCTGGCGAAGATGGAACTGGCGAGGATGAATCTGGCGAAGATGGAAATAGAGAGGATGAACCTGTCGAGGATAATTCAGTTAAAGATGAATCTATTGAGGATGATATATCCGGAAATGGGTCGCCTGAAACAACCGAAATTGAATCACCTGCGGAAAAAAAGGTAGTAAAAGAGAAGATTAAAAAAGTAAAGACTGAAAAAGTAATAATCCCCAAAGTCATAACTCCTGTAAAACCTCCGGAATTTCCGGATGATGATGATTCGGGGTTGGGCATACAGATGAGTTTATTTTAAAACGGATTGTAAAAATATATACCGTAGAGACGCGATGCCTCGCGTCTCATTGAAAAAATGGAAACAAATTCCGTTGAGACTCGATTTATCACGTCTCATTGAAAAAACGGTAATGTGCATGTTTGACCCGATGCCTCGCGTCTCATTGAAATAAAGGAAAAGGCAAATATATGACCCGATGCCTCGCGTCTCATTGATATAATGGAAACAAATTCCGTAGAGACTCGATTTATGACGTCTCATTTAAAAAATGGATATCTTTATTGAGACGGGAGGCATCGCGTCTCTACCAATGAAAAATTAATTGAACACCAAAAATTATGATCGACGACAAAATTCTTGAAATTACCAAAGATGTTCACTGGGTAGGCATACTCGACCGCGAACTGGTTACATTCGATGTGGTTATGCATACTCCTTACGGTACTACCTACAACTCATATTTTATTAACGCGGAGAAAAAAACGCTTGTAGAAACTGTAAAAGACAAATATTTTCCGGTTTTCCTCGAAAAGCTGAAACAACTTACCGATCCGGCTGAGTTGGAATATATCGTTGTAAATCACACCGAGCCCGACCATTCGGGAGGCCTCGGCAAATTGCTTGAACTTTGTCCTAATGCCACGGTTGTAGGCAGCGGTAATGCTATTCGTTACCTTAAAGATATGCTTGGCCACGATTTTAAGCATCTTCAGGTTCGCGATGGCGATGTGCTCGACCTTGGGAACAAGAAGATCAAAGTTATAGGTGCAGCCAATTTGCACTGGCCAGATAGTATTTATACATTTCTTCAGGACGAAAATATATTGTTTACCTGCGATTCTTTCGGTGCTCACTATTGCGATTCGCGTATGTTCGACGACAGGGTAGGGAACTGGGACGAGGCTTTCAGGTATTATTTTGATGTAATACTAAAGCCTTTCAGTAAATTTATGCTGAAAGCCATTGACAAAATCCGCCCGCTTCCTATCAATATGATCTGTCCCGGACACGGCCCTATTTTACGCACCACATGGAAAAAATATGTCGATCTCAGTGAAAAATACGCAAAGGAAGCGCTTTCATTGGGCGAAAAGCCCATGATTTTTATTCCGTATGTCTCGGCTTATCACAATACTTCGAAGGTTGCTGAAGCCATAGCCAAAGGTATAAGCCTGGTGCCAGGAGTGCATGTCGAAATTCATGATATTGAGCATATGTCGCTTGAGCACATGGAATATTACATGGCGAATTGTACCGGCGTTTTAATAGGGTCGCCTACCATCAACCAGAATATTTTAATGCCTATCTATCAGCTTTTTGCAGCTATCAGCCCGTTGCGCGACAAAGGTAAGCTTGCTTCGTCGTTTGGATCGTTCGGGTGGAGTGGCGAAGCATCCAAAATGCTCGAATCCAACCTGGGTAATCTTAAGCTGAAATACTTTGGAGAGGGATTGTATATTAAATTCACTCCCCACGAGGAAGGAATTCAAAAAGGAATAGCTTTTGGTAAGGCTTTCGCGGAACAAATGTTGCAGAACATTGCTTCAGAATAAAGGACAGTTATTTGTCCGGTTATAAAAATTCTATTCATGCTCAGGTATTTCGGGGTCACATTAGTTGTGTTGATATTGCTGCTGGCGAGTTGTAGTCCCGAGCGCAATCTGGCCCGTCAATATGTGAAAGGTCACACCGGCAACGGAATAATGATTATACCACTAAATGAACTGCTCAAAGATAACCGTTCGATAAATTACGATACAGCTATTAAATATAATCCGGATCAGCTGGATTCGATGGCCTGGGCTCAATCAATGTTTATCAGGTATATTTCTGATTCTATTTTTCTTACCGTTTTTACCAATAGCCTCATCAACGAACTTGGTAAGGAAGGATTTGATGTATATGTGGATGGTGGTTCAGATATTTTTCTCTCGTTACCCGATCCGAAATGGATGGTTCAGATAGCGCAGCTGCAACTCGATGAAGAACATTTGAATAAATATTATGAAATGTATTATGCTGATACAGGCGAGCCTTATTATGATAGCTTAAGTATTAACCAGGTACATTTGAGCAGTTGGTTTGATGTGAGTCGTGCCAATACAGTTAATAAGCAGGTTTTATTCCTCGAAGGATACATTCAGGATCAGATCAGGCGTGGTATAAATTTCAATTTATCTGAAGGCACTATTGGTACAACACAAAACCGCAGCGCGATTCAAATAAATGATGTTTATAAAATGGCTGATGATTTGGGTAAAAAACACGCTGAATTACTTTTCGATTATTTTATAAATGATTATATACGAGATCATCTCCCTGCCGGAATTGTCAACAGGAAGTATTTCTATTACGATCCTAAATCCAAATCACTGAAACAAGGTCAGAAAGAACGTTTTGATGTGGTAAATTGACTTCACGATTATACGGCTGCACAACTTTACGACTTTACGACTGCTCGATTGCACGACTTCACGACTTCACGACTACATGCCTGCACCAATGCATGAATATGCTAGTCTGGATTTGGATATTTGGGGGAAAATCCGTCTGTACTCCTAAAGATGAAAACTGGATTAAAATTATATTTCGCATTTTTATTAGCTCAACCTAATTTTGAGTGTCTCCTTGTATATCACTTAGTATTTTTCTTTTTTATTGAGGATGTCTGTACACTCTCCGGATGGCGTAACGCCTGAATTAAATGAAGAGTGCAAGGTGAATTTGGCAGGCTTATCTTCAGGTTGCATGACCCGGAAACCGGCATGCCTGATAAAATCTTAAAAACATGAAATACAAGAAAAAATTGCGCTGAAAAGTTATCTGTTTAAATCAGAGCAAAGTAACCCTTTGTCCCTTAACTTTGCACTTTTGTGGTAATAGCGAAAAGTAATCATTCTCAGCTCCGGATTCCGGAATAATGGATAATACAAATCAATGTTTGAATTCGTATTTTGATTTTTTGGGAGGTCCTTACTGGGGTTTAATCTTGTAACCACCCGGCAACTACTAAAACCCAATTTCAATCCTGGATTCGCCTGGTAAATGAATAATTTGAATGCGTAGATCACGACTTTGCCCGTAAAAAACATTACGAATTTGCAACTAATCTGCATTATTACCTTGTAGTTACACAACTACATGATTTTGACCATGTAACCCTCGTCTTTGGCTATGCTCAGGATAATGTATTCCTGAAACGCTGAAATTATCTTCTGCCCGATGTTTTTATAAATCAAATTAACCTTATGAAAGACGAAAATCAAAAGCAAACAATCCCTTCAGGTTTTCGCCACGAAGCCGAAGAAATAGTTGCAAAAACAAACATTGTTTCAGAGGTCTCCTTGTCAGATGCCAATATATTAACACTTCTTCATGAGTTTGAAGTTCAAAAGGTTGAGTTGGAACTTCAGTCGAAAGAATTACAAAAAGTAAAAGATTTGAATAATCTCCTGAGCGAAACTCTGGATATTGGAAATTTAGCTTACTGGGAGATGAAACTCCCATCGGGCGAATTGATGCGTCATGAAAAAAAAGCTAATCTGCTTGGATTTCCTCCTGAGCAATTCAAACTTCATGCCGACTATTCTTCTTTAATACATCCTGATCATTTTGAATATGTAATGTCCGCCATGGAGGATCACCTTGAAGGGAAAAAAGAAAAGTTTGAATCCGAATACAGGATACGTGCCGCTAACGGAGAATACAGGTGGTTTCACGACATCGGAAGAATTACCAGTTTCGGCAACGATGGAAAGCCAATGACAGTAAGGGGTATGGTTGCAGATATTACTGAATCCAGAAAAAGCGAACTGGCATCCCGTGAGAGTGAATTCTTTTTCAGGGAAACACAACGCGCAGCATTCATTGGATCATACAAAACCGACTTTGTAAAAGCCTTATGGGAATCATCCGAAATACTGGACCAAATTTTTGGTATCGATAAGAATTACGTAAGAAGCATTCAGGGTTGGCTTGATCTTGTGCATCCTGACGATTTGCTGATGATGGATAACCATTTGAAACGAGATGTCATAGCAAAGCGCGAACCTTTTAATAAGGAATACAGGATCATCCGTTGGTCCGATGGCGAAATTCGCTGGGTAAGCGGACTCGGCAAAGCAGAGTTTGATAATGAAGGCAACATTATTTCGCTTATTGGAACCATTCAGGATATTACCAAGCGAAAACAGAATGAAGAGGCATTGCGCCAAAGCGAAGAAAAATGGAAAAGCATCATCCTTACATCTCCTGATGGTATCGCAATTGCGGAATTGGATGGTACTTTAATTTTTGCATCTGATAAATTGAGGGCAATTTATGGCTACAATAGCATCGAAGAAATTACTGCAGAGAAATTAACCGAATTTGTTGATGAATCATATTATGAAAAACTGAATTCATTAATTGATGATTTACTGAAAGGCAATCATCATCCTGTGTCAGAATACCTGCTCAGAAAGAAAGACGGTACACGATTTTTTATGGAGGTTAATGCCGAATTATTGAATGACAGCCTGGGAATACCAAACAGGATATTTTTCATATTACGCGATATTACCACACGCAAAAATATGGAAGCGGCTATCGAAAAACGCATTGTTGCACTTACACGTCCGCTGACTGAAGATACGACAATTCTTTTCGATGAGTTATTTGATTTGAACACCATACAGGCTATACAGGATTCATTTGCAGATGCTACCGGTGTCACTTCTCTCATTGTTTTTCCCGATGGCACACCTGTAACCAGGCCAAGCCGATTCACCCGTTTGTGTAACAATATTATCAGGCAAACCGAAAAAGGCTGTGCCAATTGTATGAAATCAGATGTTTTACTTGGCGCTCCAAATCTGGATGGCCCAATAATAAAGCTATGCCTTAGCGGCAGATTGTGGGATGCGGGAGCCAGCATAAGCGTTGGTGGCCGGCATATTGCCAGTTGGCTTATCGGTCAGGTGCGCGACGAAACACAGACTGAAGAATCCATGCTTGCCTATGCCCGCGAAATCGGAGCCGACGAAACCGAATTTCTTGAAGCTTTTCGCGAATTACCCGTTGTTCCTTACAAACAATTCGAAAAGGTGGCTCAATCACTTTTTTTGCTTGCTAACCAGCTTTCGGCTAGTGCTTACCAGAACATTCAACAATCGCGTTTTATAAGCGAGAGAGCGCAGGCCGAAAAAGATCTCACGTCAAGCGAAAAACAATTCAGGGATTTTTTCGAAAATGCTGCCGATGCTATATTTGTTGCCGATATTGATTCGAAAATAATTGTGGATGCTAACCTGGCAGCTTCGCGCTTAATGCAGATGCCGCGCGAAAAAATTATCGGGCTTCATCAGTTGCAACTACATCCACCAGACAATAAAGGACACAGCGAAAAAACCTTTGAATTTCATCAACAAACAGCAGTAGAGATAGGTTCAGTCTATCCTGTTGAAAACCAGATTCTTCGGGCTGATGGTTTAACTGTGCCTGTCGAAATTCTGGCTTCTATTGTTACCATTAACGGAAAGCAATGCCTGTTGGGAACTTTCCGTGATATTACCGAACGTAAATTTATGGAAGACACAGTAGCCGAAAATGAACAACGATACCGTCAGCTGGTCGAAACTTCACCTTATGGTATTATCGTCCATCAGGGAGGCCAGTTTGTTTATGTAAATCCTGCTGCAGTTAAACTGTTAGGTGCCGCGGATGTTACCGAAGTCCTGGGTTTGCCTGTTCTTTCTGTTGTACATCCGAATATGAGGAGTGAAATTATTAAGCGGATGAAACTTGTTATCGAAGGAACGCCGGTACCACCCATTGAAGTAACAATTATCAGGCTCGACGGAAGTCAGTTTGACGCGGAGGTTATTACAATTAGCACTCAATATAATAACAAACCTGCCGGTCAGGTTATTGTGAGGGATATCACCTACAGCAAACTGGCCAAGGCCGAAATTTATAAGCTCAACGACGAACTCGAACAAAGAGTGCTGGAACGTACCAAAGAACTCGAAGAGGCAAACAAGGAACTGGAATCATTCAGTTATTCGGTTTCGCACGATTTACGGTCACCGCTCAGGTCACTCGATGGTTTTGCAAATATTTTGCTCGAAGATTACGGAACCGTTCTTGATGCTGAAGGAAAGCGTTTGCTTGGTGTTATCATTAAGAATGCAAATAAGATGAGTGAACTTATTGATGACCTGCTTGCTTTTTCACGATTGGGCCGGCGGGAAATTCAAAAGGAGCGAATTGACATTCATGGCATGGCGCTGTCAGTGTACGAGGAGCTTGTAACAGATGCGGATAAGGAAAATATCCATTTCCGACTCCAGCAAATCCCCGAAACCTTTGGCGATCCTGCTTTGATCCGGCAAGTGTTAACGAATCTGATCAGTAACGCAGTAAAATACACCTCTAAGAAACCGGATCGCATTATCGAAATATGTTACTCAACCGTTGATGATAAAACTATTTATTCGATAAAAGACAATGGAGCCGGCTTTGATATGGCTAATTATGGTAAGTTATTCGGTGTATTTCAGCGTCTGCATACTGTAAAAGACTTTGATGGCATTGGAATCGGGCTTGCTATTGTTCAACGTATCGTAAACCGCCACAAAGGAAATATATGGGCCGAAGCAGAAGTTGGAAAAGGAGCGACCTTTTATTTTACCTTGCCGGCTTTGAAAGTGAAGAGTGAAAAGTGAATAATGAACAGCTAAAATACTGACAATGAACAGCTAAAATCTATCTTTTGTGCTAAAAACCTGAAGTTGGCGGTCCTTCTCCAGAAAAGCAAATAATCCTATTTCCTTCTCCTTGAGGAGAAGGTGCCGAAGGCGGATGAGGTGAGAAGGTGCCGAAGGCGGATGAGTTGAAAAGCTGCCGAAGGCGGATGAGGTAAGAATGTGCCGAAGGCGGATGAGGCGAAAAGTGCAGAATCATCCAAATTTGAACCTTGAAACTTTGAATTTGGCACTTTTTAAAAACCCCTTTGTCCTTCGGACATCTCCCCGTTGGGGAGAACCTCTCGAACAAATCCTAATGATTATTGGGGATTTTGAAACTCTGA
>JBBRYZ010000106.1:0-14261 GCA_038237165.1 Bacteroidales bacterium
CTGGAAAAATTCATCCACTCGCGGACATTGAATAATTTATTTGTATTTTTGAAATTTATTCAATGCATGGGAGTGGGTGCGCTGCTCATGCAGGGCACACACAAAGGCTATAAATAATGGCGGGTTACATACATAATTGGGAGTTTTGTCACCCGCACCAGCATTGGTGTTGGTTGACAGCGGACAACCACGCAAACCGCCACTATTTATAGCCTAACCGCAACAGATTATGCTGATTACACAGATAGGTATACATGCCTTACGGCTATTTTTGTTATGAAAACTGCTGAATGCAGTTCTAAATCTGTGCAAATCCGTGAAATCTGTGGCAAAATTGATTGTTCAAGGGCTGATTAGTTAGAGGCAATCAAATTTATAAACAATTCTCAGTCATCAGGTTTTCTGCTTTTTCTTTTTTGCAGCCGGGAATAAAACATTATTTAATATCAATCTGTATCCGGGCGAATTGGGAAAAAGATTCAGATCAGTAGGCGGATCTCCGACGCGGTGCTCATAATCCTCCGGATCATGGCCGCCGTAAAACGTCCAGGTGCCTTTTCCGAAATCGCCATGAATATACCTTGCCTCATCCAGCGCTTTATTTTCGCCCATGATAATAACTTCCGATTTTATACACTTTTTTTCGAAAGCAGTTGTTTGTCCGCGGAAACCATGAATAACCTGCATATGATTCTGGCAAAGCATGGTTGGAACCGGATCCCATTTAGCCGAAAAGTCGAACAGAGTAAAGAAATCATTACTCTGGTTTACTTTACGGATGGTACTTACGTCAATCGAGGATATTTCGTACTCATAAGGATTGGTTACAAGGGTGAAATTTTTAAAAGCAAAACAATTTTCGTAATTTAACTTCGACTGGGCTTTGGGGTCCATGGCATCGCCATCAAACATCACATCACAAATATCAACTCCTTCGGCAGCCAGCGCAACATCATAACTGTCGGAGGCCGAACACATCGAAAACAAATACCCGCCGCCACCAACAAAATCCCTGATTTTAAGCGCTACAGCCAGCTTCATTTCCGAAACTTTTTTAAACCCAAGTTTGGCCGCCATCGCTTCATTTACACGTACATCTTCCCTGTACCACGATGCATTTCGATATGCGCCCCAGAATTTACCATATTGCCCTGTAAAGTCCTCATGATGAAGATGGAGCCAGTCATACATAGGAAGCACTCCCGTTATCAGTTCCTCGTCATATACAATATCATAGGGGATTTCAGCATAGGTCAGAGCCAAAGTGACGGCATCATCCCAAGGAAGCTTGTTTTTGGGTGAATACACGGCAATTTTCGGAGCTTTATTAAGTTTCTCTACCTCCATATTAACTTCCGGATCTGCAATTTCCTGAATAATGGCAGCATATTGTGCATCGGCAATTACTTCGCAGCTTACTCCACGGATAAAACATTCATTTTCAATAGCTTTAACATATTTAAACATAAAAGCTCCACCCCGGTAATTCAGCAGCCAGTTTACTTCAATATCCTGCTGTAGCACCCAGTACGCAATACCGTACGCCTTAAGGTGATTTTTCTGATTCTGATCCATAGGAATAAACAGGTATGCCGCCTGAGTCCTGAACAAAACCAAAATGAAAAATATAAACAGGATACTACGTTTCATTTTCACATTTAAACTTTATAGTGTTGCTGAGCCAGTAAATTGAGTTAAGCAAACAGTTCCATACTAAACAAAACTCTCAGAGGAATGTTCCTTCTGAGCTTCAGATAAAAAGGCTAAATTATTGGTAATTAATCATCCGGATGAATGCAATTTTGGATGATTACCAGCCGCAGATTACGCAGATTACACAGATTATTGTAGATGAGAAGGTCTGTTTTTTGTTATCAAAACGGCTGGAATTTATTCTATATCTGTGCAAATTTGTGAAATCTGTGGCAAAACATATTATTGACTGGCCAAAAAGTAAATTTATTTTATTAATTAAAGATTTCGCTTTAAACAAACCGATCTCATCCCGATCAGAAATTGGTTGGACCAAGGTCAACTTCGTCATCCATACTGTTGAGCCGCGACTGCATTATAACGGTAGTATTGGCAGGCTGATCGAAACCGGTATTCGGGGTTAAAGGAATCCCCATTCTGTCGATACTCAACCCTGCAACATCCTGAAAACGTGCGAAACGACTAATAAACTGAAGCCATACTTCATCGGTAGCTCCGTTCCTATGTTTGGCAATGATGATCTGTGCTTTGCCTTCGGTTGAATTGCCTTCCTCGTCCTCCATAATTTTATAATACTCAGGCCTGTAGATAAACATTACAAGGTCTGCATCCTGCTCAATGGCTCCTGATTCGCGAAGGTCGGAGAGTTGAGGTTTTTTACTTCCCTGCGCTGTGCTTCGTGTTTCGACCGAACGGTTTAACTGTGAAAGTGCGATAACCGGGATATTCAGCTCTTTGGCCAAACTTTTTAAGGAGCGAGAAATAGCTGAAATTTCCTGTTCGCGGTTTCCCATTCCTCCTTTTGTAGTGCCACCGCCTGTCATAAGCTGGATATAGTCAACTATAACCATATCAATATCATACTGCGCCTTCAGCCTGCGGCATTTTGCCCGAAGTTCGAAAATGGACAAGGAAGGTGTATCATCAATATAAATAGGTGCGGTAATAAGTTTCGAGATACGCGAATTCAGCTGTTCCCATTCAAAATTCTGTAACTGTCCCCGCCTCAGCGCGCTTGCCGAAAGCTCTGCCTCCGACGCTATCAAACGCGCAACCAACTGATCAGCAGTCATTTCGAGCGAAAAGAATGCTACAGCCTTTTTTGCTTCAATGGCTATATTGCGTGCCATGGAAAGCACAAAAGCAGTTTTACCCATACCGGGACGGGCTGCGACAATTATAAGATCGCTTCGCTGCCAGCCGCCTGTAAGTTTATCCAGGTCAATAAATCCTGAGGGAACTCCAGAGGAAACACCATCATTTTTCCGGGCTGTATCAATTGCGTTCAAAACTTTATGCACCAATTCGGGCATAAGTTGCGCCTTCTTGCGCAAGTTATTTTCGGTGATGGCGAAAAGGCCACTTTCCGTTTCATCAAGCAAATCGAATACATCAGTCGAATCTTCAAAAGATTTCCGGATGGTTTCGGTCGAGATTTTTATAAGTTCGCGCTGCAGGAATTTTTGCTTAAGAATACCAACATGGAATTCAATATTGGCCGAAGAGGCAATGCGCGAAGTAAGCTGTGTGATATAAAACGGACCACCGGCCAGTTCCAGCTTGCCGGTATGTCTGAGTGCGTTGGTAACGGTAAGAATGTCGACAGGCTCATTGTTGTGGAATAACATAGTAATAGCCTCGAAAATAGCCTGGTGCGATTCTTTATAAAATACTTGAGGAGTGAGCATATCAATTACGGCTGCCACCGCATCTCTTTCGAGCATCAGAGCGCCGATAACAGCTTCTTCCAGGTCCGTAGCCTGCGGCGGTAATTTGCCGTGTTCCTGAAATGCATCACGACCTATCGCAGGCCGTTTAATCATTTTTCGCGATGCCAGCGCATCCGTTCTTTCATTCTCTTCCATACGTGCCAAAATTAGCGAATATTCACCCTGTTTTGCTCATCGGGATGACAATAATTTATTAACAATGTATAGGAATTAAACTTGAGCCTATATTTCCCAGGCTGAAAAGTTTCATGTTTCAGGGTTTTAGAGTTACAGTACTTCGACTTCGCTCAGTGTGACAGAGCAAATGGTGTCATAGTTTCTGAGTTTAAAATTACATTAATACTGGAATCGGTTTTTGATACAGAAAATCAAAGGCAAAAAAAAAGACCGTCTATATGACAGCCTTTTCTTGAACTTTTAAATTATGTAAAATAATTCCGTTATCCAAAATTATAAAATTACAAATTCGAGCTGATTGCTTTTACTTTGCAACAGGTGCCGAGCCCGGGTTCAGGTTATTCTGTGGCATCTGGGCTCCGGTGGCTTCAACTACATTGCCAACAATACGAAGCTGAACAGATGCTTCCTTAGCGTTCGACATCACGGTAATTGTCTTATTTATCGGACCAATACGGTTCGAATCGTATTTCACCTTAATTGATGCTGATTTACCTTTCATGATAGGTTCGCGTGGCCATTCAGGAACGGTACAACCGCATGAAGATGTAACATTGGATAAAATAAGTGGTTCAATTCCCGTATTCTTGAATTTGAATTCGCAGGTTCCATCACCTCCTTTAATAACAGTTCCGTAATCATGCGTTGTTTTTTCAAATGTAATTGCAGGCGCATTGGGATTTGCAGCAGGCTGAGGAGCAGTATTTTGCGCAAAAGCAGCAAAAGTCATCATCATCGAAATCCCTAAAGTAACAAGTACCTTTTTCATAATTTTAAATTTGATTTATGGTTATTTTATTCATTCCTTACTATTAATGTCGCAAGGACAACTTAGTAACTCCGGACTTTGCAATTTTCATGCCACCAGATTCTAAAGTCACAAAAATATTAAATATTCGCTTCAAGAAACGAGATAAGGGTCGGAAATATGCTAAATTTGTCAAAAATTAACAGTTTTACATGATACGTTCCACTTTATATATATCGGTTTTGCTGGCCGTCGCATTGATTTCAGCTTGTACGCCTTCAAAAAAAACAAGTCAGGAAAATCCAGTCCAGGTTACTGCTGTTAAGGCAGTTAATTCTACAAAGGCTGTTACCGCCATGCCCGAAGTAATCATATATCAGACAACAAGGAATTATTCAGAGCTCGTGCCTGTTATTTTGAGTGATGATAAAAAGAAAATTGAATCTTATCCTGATGTGAAGGATATTTATTACAAAGGTAAACTTGCGTATCCTACCCCGCTTCACAGAGGCTATTGGCTTGATAACCGGGGAATAAGTAAAAATGTCGCTTTTACCAAACTAACCTACGAAGCATACTCGAAACTTACTGTAACTCCATCGGCTGAAAACCTGATGACAATGATTACCGATAGCAGGCCTATCAAAAGAATGTATAGCTGCGGAAAGAGATCATCTTTCAAGGATTTGGTAAGTGAACTTAATGCGAAGATCGACAAAGGCGATTTTTCCGGTTTTACCCGAATAAAATGACCGAAAATGTATATGTCTGAAAGCTTGTCATTTATTTTGCATAGATGCGCCAGGCATGTTTTCAGTACCTAACTTTTAACAAAAAATATGAGTTGTCTACATATTGGATTAACGATATTTAAAAAATAGTTACTAATTTTGTATTTGTAAGATCCGGAATTTTGTTAAATTTATCCGGAACAATAAATCTTAACAAAGAAATCCATCAGTGGAAAATCCAACACCGCTTGTTAAATTACTTGATGGTAGAAGTTTCTACTATGCTTTCCTGTCAGGAGCCCAGCGTATATTCGAAAACCAGGGGCTGCTCAATAAAATGAATGTTTTTCCGGTTGCCGATGCGGATACAGGTACAAACCTGGCCAGCACCATGCGATCCATCGTTGACAGTCCCATCCCCACCAACAATGTAAAAATGGCTGCCACAGCTCTGGCTGATGCCGCTTTAGTGGGTGCTAGAGGAAACTCCGGAATAATTTTCGCCCAGTTCCTATACGGTTTCGGTAACGAAATTGAAAATGAAGAAAATCTGACTGTTGAAAATTTTTCACGCTCCATTACAAAAGCTGTAACCTACGCTTACGAAGCTATTGCAAATCCTATTGAAGGTACGATGATTTCGGTAATCCGCGAATGGGCTGAGTTTATCAATACCATGAAAGGATTGATTGACGATTTTGTTGAACTCCTTATCAAAGCATTGCAGGTCGCAAAAAACTCGCTTGCGGATACAACCCGTCAGCTCGAAGTTCTTGCCAAATCAAATGTGGTGGATGCCGGTGCCAAAGGATTTGTTTTGTTTCTGGAAGGCATGATTGATTTCTTCAAAAACAGGCAAACCATACGCCGCCTTGCCATCCCGATGAATGATATGATCCTCGAAGATGTTCCGGCTGATCTGCATGAAGAAATTACCTTCAGATACTGTTGTGAAGCTATGCTTGCTCTGGATCTGCATCCCAATGAAACCAAAGAATCAGTTCGTGAAGCAATTTCGGGAATGGGTGATTCCATGGTAGTTGCCGGTTCCGAGAAACGTTTGCGTATTCATATTCATTCCGACAATCCCATCAAACTTTTTGAAGCTATAAGTAAAAGATCCTCAATAACATACCAGAAGGTAGATGATATGGTTATGCAAAATGAAATGTCGCATAACCGCAAATGGCCTATTGCTTTAGTTACGGATTCGACCTGCGATATTCCACAGGAATTGCTTGAAAAATATCAGATTACCATGGTTTCGCTCACCTTACAGGTAGGAGCATCACTTTACCTCGACCGCACCACAATTTCGAGTGATACCTTTTACAATCTGCTCGAATCTTCTCCGGTATATCCGTCAACCTCCCAGCCTTCTTATAAAGATTTTATCAACAAATATTCATACCTGAGTACCCATTACAATTCAACCATCGGAATTCATATGAGTAAGCAGATGAGTGGCACATTCTCAAACAGCCAGCGTGCAGCAAAAGCGGTGAGCGAGCAGAGCGGGAAGGAAATCACTGTGATCAATTCAAACCGCATATCCAGTGCATTGGGCCTTACTGTGTTGCGTGCTGCCGAAGCCATTGAACAAGGGAAATCGCACTCCGAAATAGTTTCAGCTGTTGAAAGCTGGAACGATAAAAACCATATTCTGGTAAGTGCCAAAACCGTGAAATACCTTGTTAAAAGCGGCCGGTTAAGCTCCTCGAAAGGAATAGCCGGAAAGCTTTTGGGTGTTAAACCAATCATTTCGGTTGACAACGAGGGTAAAGCTACTACGTTTGGAAAAGCATATTCAGAAAAAGGCAGCATGAAGCTTTTAATAAATGAAGCTTCCCGTTTGATTGAAAAAGGTCCGGTTTGGGGATATTCAATTTCGCACATACAAAATCTTGAAACCGCTGAATGGTATGCTTCGCAGATGGAAATGCTGACCGGTAAAAAACCACTTTTTATCAACGATTGCAGTCCGGTGCTTGGTGTTCATGGCGGACCGGGAACGGTGGTTCTTTCGATCATGGAGGAATAATTGGGTTGGAACATTTCTAAAGTTGGTTTTGATTTTGTTGACTATTCAAGAAGTATCATATTTTGATATGCTGGAAAAGTTAGTGCATCATAAGCGATACTTTCCTAATTGAATTTTATAAATCTACTAATTTTTTCGGAAATTTATTTGTAATTTCTTCTTCGTACTTTTTGCTTGATCAAAAAGTACCAAAAAATCAAGTCTTTATAACAATGCTTGCGTTTCTAAGCCAAAGGTATCTCCCCGCAATACAAGGCATGAAAAAGCACAACAAACCTTGAGAGTTTTCCTTTCTGGTGTATTGCGGAGTCTATCCCGCTCTGCGGGGCACATGCCATTCGCACATACCTCCGGCTAAGAAACGCTGGCGCATTTTTATAATGCCGATCCCTTCTAACATAGATTCCTCCTTTGGCATTATGGCGGAACAACTATTCGGGCATTAACAGCTTTATTTTGCCACAGATTTCAAGGATTTGCAAAGATTCATAACTGATTTCAGCAGTTTTCATATCAAAATTTGGCCTTAGAAATGTAAACTTATCTGCGTAATCTGCGCAATCTGTGGCTAGTATTCATCCAATCACGCATTGATCTGGCTAATAAGTGACTGATTTTAAAATATTCGATTCTTATAAAATTCATCATACTGAATTAGTCTGATTCAGCGCTAAATCATTTTTTTCGTTTCGTACTCTTTTCGTACTTTCGCCGATCGGCCGGAAGCAAGTTTGTCATTAAATCCGGTTTGCTTATTTACTGATAACCTGACATTTATATGATAACAGAGCAACTTATTAATCCCAAAAGCATTGTAATCGTAGGCGGATCGAATGATACAACCAAGCCTGGCGGAAAAGTTATTAAAAACCTGATCGACAATCATTTCGGCGGAAGCCTTTTTGTGGTGAACCCAAAAGAAGATGAAATCCAGGGACTGAAATGTTATAAAAGTGTTAATGATTTGCCACAATGCGATCTGGCTATCCTTGCCATAGCAGCAAAATACTGTCCGGATTCCGTTGAGAAACTTGCCCGCGATAAACAAACCCGTGCTTTTATCATACTCTCGGCAGGTTTTCATGAAGAAAGCCCTGAAGGAGGATTGCTCGAATATAAAATTGTGGCTACCATAAATCAATACAAAGCATGCCTTATTGGCCCGAATTGCATCGGTATGATGAATCATCACCATACTTCAGTTTTCACCACTCCAATTCCAAAACTCACTCCTAAAGGTGTTGATTTTATTACCGGATCAGGTGCTACTGCCGTTTTTATTATGGAAGCTGCCGTTCCGAAAGGGCTCACATTTTCGAGCGTTTATTCCGTTGGTAACAGTGCGCAATTAGGCGTTGAAGATGTGCTGAAATACCTGGATGAAACCTATGATCCAGGAACGAGTTCGCCAGTTAAAATCCTGTATATTGAAAGTGTAAATAAACCTGAAATGCTGCTGAAGCATGCTTCTTCACTTATCCGTAAAGGATGCCGTATTGCAGCAATTAAAGCAGGATGTTCGGCAGCAGGAAGCCGCGCCGCATCATCGCACACAGGTGCACTCGCGAGTCCTGATGTGGCGGTTGAATCCCTTTTCCGTAAAGCAGGAATTGTACGCTGCCATGGTCGCGAAGAACTGGTTACAGTAGCCAGTATTTTCATGCATAAGCAATTGAAAGGCAAAAACATAGCTATAATTACTCATGCAGGCGGACCCGCAGTGATGCTCACAGATGCCTTATCCAACGGCGGACTTGAAATCCCTCATCTTGAGAATCCTGAACTACTCACGAAATTATTTGCGGGTTCATCGGTAGCCAACCCTATTGATTTCCTGGCAACAGGTACTGCCGAACAACTTGGATTTATTATCGATGCCTGTGAGAATGATTTCAAGGAAATTGATGGCATAGCTGTAATTTTTGGAAGTCCCGGACTATTCGAAGTATATGATGTTTACAAACTTCTGGACGAAAAAATGAAGAGTTGCCGCAAACCAATTTACCCGGTTCTGCCTTCTATTATTAATGTGAAAAATGAAATTGAATACTTCATCAGCCTGGGGCGCATCAATTTCCCCGACGAGGTGAATTTCGGAAATGCACTTTGCAAAGTTTACAATACACCAGCTCCGGCTCCGGAAATTATCCCACAACCTGAAGTTGATCTTAAAGCAATCCGCAAAATTATTGACGGTGCTGAAAACGGCTATCTCCACCCTGAAAAAGTTCAGGAATTATTTGATGCCGCAGGGATTCCCCGTGCTGGTGAGGCTGTGGTTAAGAGCAAGGAAGATGCGATACAGGCAGCTTCAGATTTAGGATTGCCGGTTGTGATGAAAGTGGTTGGCCCGGTTCATAAATCGGATGTTGGCGGCGTGACACTTAATGTGAAAACGTTCGATCAGGTTGCCGATGAATTCGACTGGATGATTCAAATTAAGGATACAACGGCAATTCTGATCCAGCCCATGCTCAGCGGGCATTCGGTGTATATCGGCGCTAAATATGAGCCCAAATTCGGGCATATGGTTCTTTGCGGACTTGGCGGCATTTATATTGAAGTACTGAAAGACGTTCAGTCGTCGCTGGCGCCTGTTGCTAAGGAAGAGGCATCGGAAATGATAAAGAGATTGAAAAGCTACAAAATCATTCAGGGCGTCCGCGGACAGGAAGGACTTAATGAAGACATCTTTGCTGAAGTAATTACAAGAGTATCTGCTCTTTGCCTTGCTGCTCCTGAGATTGCAGAAATGGATATCAATCCGTTGATGGGAAATATGAAGACGTTGAAAGCGGTGGATGCAAGGATAAGGATAGAGAAATGAGTTTGAAGAGTTTATAATGTTTGAAGTCCCGATAGCTATCGGGATTGAAAGGTTTACATTGTTTGAGTGTTTGATTGATAATTTGAGTAATGAAAAAAAATGACTTTGTTTTTTTAGCTTGTGTGCTGGCATTTGCAGCCACGTTCATTTTCATTCCGCCGGTTACAAACTGGTATTTGCAATTCAATAAAGAGCATGGAATGATTATGAGCTTTTTCAAGTTCGCTTTGCTTGCTACCCTTGGCGAAGTTATTGCATTGCGAATCAAGACAGGAAATTACAACCAACCTGGCTTTGGAATTATACCACGGATGATCGTGTGGGGATTTCTTGGAATTACAGTCAACATTGCCTTTCAGATTTTTTCATCAGGCGGTCCGATTTTCCTGGCTTACCTGGGTTTGAGCAACGCTCCCGAAGCCATGAAAGGTGGCTTTTCAGCGCTAAAACTTCTGGATGCCTTTACCATCTCAACCACTATGAATCTGACCTTTGCACCGGTTATGATGACGTTCCACAAAATTACGGATACTCATATTATTAAAACCGGAGGTTCCGTTAGCGGCTTGTTCTCCCCTATTCCGTTCGCTTCCATTTTCAGGAATATGAACTGGGATGTGATGTGGAATTTTATTTATAAAAAAACAATTCCTTTTTTCTGGATACCGGCCCATACCATCACTTTCCTACTTCCTGCCGAGTTCAGGGTGCTGTTTGCAGCGGTTTTAGGAATCGCGCTTGGGTTGATTCTGGCGATAGCGAGCCAAAAGGCGGATGCGCAGGTGGTTAAAACTTAATTGAAAAAGGTTAATGGTCGAAAGCTGGTCGTGCGATGATCATACAATTATCATTCAGTAGTCATAAAATTGTCATACAATAGTCAAACGATGACTTGGCGATTGTTTGAAGGGTTGCGAGTGAAGGGTTTATCTGGTTATTTTGTAGTCGCTTCGTCCCGAAGGCTATCGGGACCGCTCAGCGTGACAGAAATTGTTAATCAATTTTCATTTCTAAAGAACATTTCAAACTCTTCAAACATTCCAAACAATTCAAACTCTTCAAACCCTTCAAACCCATTCAAACCCTTCAAACTGTCACACTGAGCGAATCCGATAGCTATCGGATCGAAGTGTCAAACTCTTCACCCCTATCCTTTCATATCAAAATTCTCAATCTTCGCCCAACTCAGGTTTTTGATTGAATCCATTATCATCCATGTGGCAATTACAGCTAGCACTGCAAGTAAAACAACGGCCCAAAGGAAGTCAAATATAAACCAATGGCACATGCCAACTAGTACCGGAATTAACGTAGCAATCATGTTCCGCATCATGGTTTGTCCTTTGGATGCATTCTGCGGAGAAACCGTAAACGGCAGTTGTCTTAAATTTATATAAGTCATTAATGTACTGACAGCTATCACATTGAAGCATCCTAAAACCAGGTTAGGAATAATTACCGGACCTATCATTGATAAACCTAAAATCGAAAATACAAGTAAAACAGGTGCATAAAAGCAGACAATTACCGATTTTAAAGCTCCGCTGATCAGCTTTCCCGGAATATCAACCGGTGTGATTGAAAAAAGCCAGGCAGCTTTAAATTTCTCAGAATAACGTAATTGCCCAACAGCGGTAATCAGTATAAAGCTGCTGAAATACATAATAAATATAAAGATTGATTTCCCTTTGTACGACATTTCAGTGAGGTCGGATAATGAAAATCTGTTCTTTGCCTGAAAGAACATCAAAACGAAAAGAACAATCATATATCCAAATGCTGGGTAAACTTTCATTTTGAAGTCTTTGCTGCGACCCATCATTTTCCAGGTAAACAGGAAGCCCATATATTCAGTCTTACTGGAAGTTATTTTTGTGGCGAGCTTTTCGAGCCTGCTCATTTTGAAACTCCCTGAGTTACTTGTTGAAACAGGTTTCACACGTGTTTCTTCTGCGGTGCTGCTGATCATCGACAAATTACGGTTGAATGCAGGTGCAAAATATTTTACCACCACATAAATGCTCAGCAACGGTAATCCAAACGCCGCTAAAAGGCTTATTATATTACTCTGTCCGAAAGTAAATGTTGCCATGCTGCTACATGCATCAGCAAACCAGAACGGCGGTAAGAAACCAATGTTGTGAATTTCCGACATTTTCAGATGTTCGATTCCTGCATTCTCCATCATCCGCGGAACAATCTGGTATCCCCCATAAATAGAAACTGCGAAAATAATCTGAAAATAGCTGATAACAGTCTGAAATTTAGATGGCTTAACAAGTTTCAAAATCAAAAGATAAACGGCATTGACCAGGAAAATACTTAATAAAGTCGCAAAAAATGTCATTACTATAAAAGGAACAATCGGCGCCACTCCGTAAAGTACAATTAATGCAACCAATGCAGGCAACGCCAGCGGAAGAAGAAGTTTGTTGATATGAATTGCAATATGCATCAGCCTCGCGGTTACAAAAGTTGCATCGCTTACAGGCTTCGGAAGTATAATAAGGTTGTCGCGCGTATCAATAAGCACCGAAGTAAAATCGGTGATCAGGGTGGCTGCCAGCATAAAAATAAACATCGAAAAGAATATGGTCAGCTTGGTAGTCATATCATCACCAATCCCAAAGCTAATAAGGAAAAGCAAACCCATAACAAGTGATAAAAACATGGTTTTAAGCGTCGCCGAATTAACCTCTTTCTTTTCTTTCGACTGCTTCATTTGCTGAAAAGCAGCAGGCCGTCGGTTATCCATGGTAAGTTTGGCAACGAGTATAGCTTTAAGCTGATCTATGCTAACATTCATTTTCTGCAACAGTGGGCTTGCCAGCAGAAACAACTTCAGAAAAAATTTATCAAATAAATTCATGTTTTGGATGATTGTTTAATTTTTAGTCGGGAGACCGAAGTCGGGAGACCGAAGTCGGGAGACCGAAGTCGGGAGACCGGAGTCGGGAGACCGGAGATTGGAGACCGGAGTCGGGAGACGAAAGTCGGGAGACCGAAGTCGGAAGTCACCAGATCACGACTTACTATTGCCATTAGCCATAATATTCATCAGTCTGTCACTGGCCTCCGACATGGATTCATTTGCCGTTAAATGGGCAAAAATCTGTTCCAGGCTACTGTCGCCCTGTTTTTGTTTCAGTTCGGCAAACGTACCGTCGGCAACCACAACACCTTCATTTATAAGTATAATGCGATCGCTCACTTTTTCGACAATATCCATCATATGGCTGCTGTAGAAAATAGTTTTCCCGCTGGCAGCAAGTTTGCTAATCAGTTCTTTAACAATAATTACGCTGTTGGCATCCAGTCCGCTGAGCGGCTCATCCAGTATAATAATATCGGGATTATGTAGCAGTCCGGTTGTAATAAGTACTTTCTGCTTCATTCCCTTGCTGAAGGTATCCATGCGCTGATCCATATTTCCGGCAAGGCCAAATGCTTCGAGCATGCCGTTTCCACGCTCGCTTACCACTTCGGAAGGAAGATTGTACAACGCTCCGACCATGGTAAGAAACTCGCGCGGCGTAAGCACATCATACAATTCAGCCATTTCGGGAACATAGCCGATAATGCTTTTAACGGCCAACGTGTTTTGCTTTATATCATATCCTTTAATGGTAACCTGCCCGCTGAAGTCAGAAATCAGACCACAAAGTATTTTCACTGTGGTGCTTTTTCCGGCACCGTTCGGACCAATATAGCCAATCACCTGGCCTGGAAGTATATCGATTGAAATGTCTTTGAGTACCTGTTTTGATCCGTATGTTTTATACAGATTCCGAATGCTGATAATAGGTTCCATAAAATAGTTAAGTGAGATTATTAACACACAAATGTAGGATTATTTTGAATATTCCGGACAAAGTAGGCCAGTGATTCCGGACTAAAGTAGGCCACTAAGCAATGAACGGTGAGAGAACAAAAATAGGTTTTTTTCTTCTTATATTTTCTTTCTTAACGATTCTCCTTTTAACTCAATTCTATGGGCTGAACCTGACACTCTGTCCATTATTGCATCAGCTAATGTGGGTTCATCCAGATACTGATACCATGATTTTACCGGAAGTTGTGATGTGATGATAGTGGCACGTTTTCCGTATCTGTCTTCGAGTAGTTGAAGTAAAGTGAGTTTTGTGTTGTGGTCCAATGGAGCTAAACCAAAGTCATCAAGTATAATCAGAGGCACTTTTTCTAATTGATTAAGTAGTTTAATGTAGGAACCATCGAGTCGGGCAAGGATTAGTCGCTCAATAAAACGATTCATTCCCAGGTAATACACTTTGTA
>JBBRYZ010000107.1:0-14256 GCA_038237165.1 Bacteroidales bacterium
ATCCCAACCCTTTGCTAATCAATTATTTTACAAATTATAACTTGAGATTGTATTAGTTCTTTACGCTTGCGTGTGCTTCTGCATTTGTATATTGAAGCAATCATTACCTGAACAAGGCAATTAATATATTTACAACGCACTGCAAAAGTACGCTTTATCTTTTAACCTTCATACTGAAAGTGCTGATAAAGGTTCCACAGACGAGCTGGAACAACAATTCATTTTGCCTCTATATTCAAATAATCAATAACTGTATTGACGCAGTTTACCCGGCACTACATGAAATCTGGGGAAGATGCAGATGGCAATTGTTTAAAAACTGAAAATGCTACAGTAGAGAATTTGCTATTCCTATTTCCAGTTTATAGTTTCGAACAAATGCTGTATATCCGATTTTACATGGTCAATTACCGGGGCGAGGGAATCGTTGTTAGGTACAGCATCAAAATAAAGTGAACCACGCAAAAAATGCCTGGTGCTGTCGGTAAGAAAGAACTGGTAAGGTGATGCGGCACCCATGCCATTTATTTCGTAAACCAGTCCATACATTTTCCGGTCCGGATCGTTGATGGCAATATTACGGATTCCACTTGCTTTTGCCATATGTTTGAGCGCGAGAGTTCGGGTGTCCTCAGTATATTTTACCAGTAGATTTTTATCCGTTAAGGGTTTATAACTTATGTGGATGCGCCCGTGAAAAACAGGCATTTCGATATTGATCCAGTTTTTTTCCTGGGGCGAAAGCGGGTCGTTGGTAATTCTGGCATAAGCCGGATATTCGAACTTATACGGATAAACCGAATCAAGAAGTTTATATTTTTTTTCAGGAAGAGCAATCCGGAAATAACCACGTGGTTTTGGTGTAAAATCGTTGCTGCACGATGGCGTAACCAATATCCCGGCCATTCCGACTAAAAGCACGATGATAACCGTACTTGATCTGTAAAATTTTGACAAAGAGGATGAAATTTGATTAAAATGCATCATGACAAGGTTAAGCTATTTAAAACGATGCTGAAAAATGTTTATTGCCTGTTATGGCATGGGATTATTTCATTGTAAAAAGAGGTGGGTTTTGATTTATCAGGAAATGAAATTCCGTGTGAGGTGATCAATACGGATCACCATCCACAAGCGGAGTCGAAATCTTTACTTTCTTAATCCTCCGTTTATCAGAAGCTTCAATACGAAAGGTAAATTCACCCAAACTGTAGGTTTCCCCAGTGACAGGCAATTTCCCTGCGAGTTCAAGAATAAGACCTGCAAGTGATTCGCTTTCTCCTTTTGCCTCGTCAAAAATCCGATCGTCGAGGCCAAGCACACGGCACATATCGTTAATGGTAGTTTTGCCTTCGAATACATAATTGTGATTGTCGATGCGCGAATAAAATACATTTTCGGCTTCAACATCAAATTCGTCGTTAATCTCGCCTACAATTTCTTCTATAATATCTTCGAGGGTTATGATGCCCGAGGTACCTCCGTATTCATCCACTACCACGGCCATATGAATCTTTTTCTCCTGGAATTCCTGCATCAGGTCGTTGATGGGCTTATTTTCGGGAATAAAAAACGGTGGCCTTACCAGCAAATTCCAATTAAAGTCCTCTGAGCCAGAAAGATGCGGCAGCAAATCCTTGATATACAGTATTCCGGTGATGGTATCGGGAGTATCGTTATAGACAGGTATCCTTGAATAGCCTGATTCAATAATGGTTTTCTGTACTTCGCCGAACGAAAGTGTGTTTTCTATAGCTGTAATATCAACCCGGGGGTTCATGATTTCGCGGGCATTGATGTCGCCGAAGCGAGTAATGCTTTTCATGATTTTCCTGTCCTCATCATCTACTTTTCCATCATTGGTCATATCGATGGCATTCGAAATATCATCGAGCGTAATATTGTGACTATGTGCCTGCCGCTTATCTATAAAACGGGTGGAATTAACCAGTAACAGGCTGAATGGATATAATATCCGTTCCATTATTACCAAAGGTGTGGCCAGAGATGAAGCTATTTTTACGGTTTTGCGCGTGGCCACAACTTTGGGAATTATTTCGCCCAGTAACAATAACAAGGATGTAATTACTATTATCTGGAAAAGGAATCCAAGCAGCGGATTAGCTGAGAAATCAAGGTATTGATTTACCATGTAAGTAGAGATAATAACTGTACCTACATTTACCAGGTTATTGGTTATCAATATGGTAGCCAGCAATAATTTGGAGTTCTCCAACAAATGGACAATCCGTTTATTCACAGCGGTTTTCGAAGAGTGTATCTCATTCAGCTGGGAAGGCGACAATGAAAAGAATGCCGTTTCGGAGGCTGATGCTGCTGCTGAACAGAGTAAAAGAACCAGTATGGCAATTAATCCGGAAATCAATCCGGCAGAAGAAACCAGATCGGCTGAGGTAAGATTTAATAAAATAAATGCGCTTAACGCATCAGGCAGTGGGTCGGCCACGGTGTGAAGTAATTGATTTTAAGATGCAAAGATAGTAAAAGCTGGAAAACAAAAGAGCGAACCTTGTCCACTCCTTAGTTTTGTGTTTCTTTAGCCTTTAAAAAGGCAGGTCATCATGATCGTTTTGCTGTGCCGGTGGCTCCGTAATTGGCGGAACAACGGGCTGAGCAGGATGACTAGTTGAACTGTAAGATTGTGGCTGTCCATTGCTTTCGCCTCCATCTTTACGACCACCTAATAAAATAAGATTATCAGCCTGAATTTCAGTGATATACTTTTTCTGACCCTCCTTGGTATCGTATGAGCGGGTACGGATTTTACCTTCAATATATACCTGCCCGCCTTTGCGGAGAAACTGCTCCGCAATTTCGGCCAGGCCGCGCCACATTACAATGTTATGCCATTCGGTGTGCTGAACTTCATTACCCTCCTTGTCGCGGGAATACTCGGTTGTAGCCAACGAAAAAGTGGCCTTTTTATACGTTTCAAATGTCTGAACCTCCGGGTCTTTCCCCAGGTTCCCTACCAGAATTACTTTGTTGATTCCTCGTGCCATAATGATTGGATCTTAAATTTATTGTTTATACAAATGTAATTAAATTGAAGTTTCCCGATAGAGATGTTAATAAATTTTAAACTAACTTTTTTAGAGTTTTAAACTTTGATAATATTATTCGAGAATTTAACTTTTCCAGAGTTTTAAACTCTGGAAAAGTTAGCTGTTTATAAAAGGGTCGCCAGATACCTGTCAATCAGTCGGGGAATAGGAAGTTCGGCTATCCGGACTTTTCTGATCTCAATTAAATCTTCCGCTTGACCTGGCACTCCCTGGATTTCAATCCGTATAAACTTTGCCAGTAACCTACGATGCGATAAGATATGAATGTATTCTCCCGAAACTTGTTTAACAATATAGGGAAACCCGCCAAACATTTTCTGATTTTCGCATTGATCAAGCACACTGGTTATATCTGCAGCATTTTCGGTTTCGATACACGGGAAATCATAAAGGTTTTTCCAGATATCATTACCTGTGCGCTTACGCATCAATACAAATTCCTCCTTGTTTTTTGTAAAACTAATCACGAGGTAATTCAGGTGGCGGACGGTTGGCGATTTCTTTTTGGTTTTTACCGGGAAACTTTCAGTTTCATTGTGTTTCAGAGCTTCGCAGGCAAAAGATAATGGACAAGTATTGCATGCAGGACTTTTAGTGGTACAAACCAATGCCCCAAGTTCCATCATGGCCTGGTTAAATGTGCCGGGATGATGGTTGTTAAGTAATGTATTTGCCAAAGCAGTTATTTGAGTCCGGCCAATAGTTGTATCAACATGTGTATCAACAACATAAAGCCTAGAGATTACCCGGGCAACATTGCCGTCAAGCACGGCAACCGGTTCGTCAAAACATATGGAAGCAATGGCAGAAGCAGTATAATCGCCAATTCCTTTTAGTTTTTTTAGTCCGGCTGAAGATTCCGGGAAAATACCATCATGTTTTTCAACGATTTCCTTAGCCGTATGGTGCATATTTCTAGCTCTTGAATAGTATCCAAGTCCCTGCCACAGTTTTAACACCTCCTGTTCTTCGGCAGAAGCAAGACTTTGTACATCCGGAAAAGCGATAAGGAAACGATAGTAATAATCCATGCCCTGAGCCACACGGGTTTGCTGAAGTATAACTTCCGAAAGCCATATTTTATAGGGATCGCGGGTTTCGCGCCAGGGTAAGGGACGCTTGTTTAACTGGTACCAGTATAAAAGGGATTCGGCAAGATTCATATCGGACAAAAGTACAAATTAAGAATACGGAAGCTTAGCTGAATAGTTTTGTAAAAGCGTCAAATTATTTGAACATTTATTATGTACAATACTTTCCAGATTTTTTTGGGGCTAAAACCGGATTGCAAATCCGAAACTCGCCGGGTGCGGATTATAAATCCGCACCAGCAAGGGCTAAACCCGGATTACAAATCCGCACCAGCAAGGGCTATAAATCTACACCAGTCCTGAATAAAAACAATAGTTTTTTACGATTAGCTCCCTGAATAAAAATTACTGATGATCCGGCTCAGTTTATCCACTTCCACCAGGAATCCGTCGTGCCCAAAAAGTGAATCTATTATACTTAAATGAGCTTCTGGAATATGGTTTGCCAGGAATTTTTGTTCTTCAGGTGGAAACAACAAATCAGATGAAATACCGATAACCAGTGTTTTAGCCTGGATTACTGACAACGCATTTTCACTGCTCTTCCGGCCTCTGCCAACATTATGTGAATCGAAAGTACCAAGAATGGAATAATATGAATGAGCGTGAAATCGATTGGCAAGTTTTTGTCCCTGGTAACGCTGGTAGGAACTTGCCTTGAAGTCCTGCGTTTTTTCTATGTCTTCTTCTTTCTGAGTTTCATTGTAAGCGCCATAATTCCGATAACTGATAAGTGCTATGGATCGGGCTGCAATTAAGCCTTTCTGACCGGCTTCGGGCGAATCATCATGAAACGTGGAATCAGCCAGCAATGCCAACCTTTGCGATTCGTTTAACGCAATTGCCCATGGAGTTGTCCAGGCTCCTGCCCCGATAATTATCAGATTATCAATTAAATCCGGGCTAATAATAGCCCATTCCATGGCTTGCTGTGCTCCTATCGAACCGCCTATTGCTGTATGTATTTTATCAATTCCCAGGTGAGTCCGCAGCAATTCATGAGCCGAAACCAGATCGCGAACCGTAATACTTGGGAAATCGAGTGAATAAAGTTTGCCTGTGAGTGGATTTACAGAAAGCGGACCCGTTGTTCCATAACATGAGCCAAGAATATTGGCACAAACAATAAAGTATTTGTCAGGATCGTAAAGGCTTCCTTCGCCAACAATTCCATTCCACCAATCGGCAGCATCGGAATTTGCAGTAAAGGCATGGCAAATCCAAACCACATTATTGCGATCCGGAATTAAATTGCCATAGGTATGATAGCCAATTACAACCTCAGGCAAACTGTCGCCGCTTTCAAGTTTTATAGATTTCCGGCTATTGTAAACCTTTAGCTCACTCATATTTTAGCATAATAATAAACGTTTGTACAAACAGAATCTGAATTATTCCGATCCGGCAAAGAAACAACAATTGGATTATTTCTTTTGTAAATCTACAAAAACAAATTCTCAACAGAAAGATACCTTTCTCCTGTATCGTAATTGAAAGTAAGGATTTTTGATCCTTTAGGCAGTTCCGGGAGTTTTTGGGCAACCGCGGCTAATGAGGCTCCTGTTGAAATCCCGCCAAAAATTCCTTCTTTAAATGCAAGTTTCCGTGTATAATCGTAGGCATCTTCTTTACTAACTTGTATCACACCATCGATAAATTCGCTTTTGTAAATATCCGGAACAAAACCCGCGCCAATGCCCTGTAACGGATGCGGGCCCGGAGCACCTCCGCTTAGTACGGGCGAAAGTTCAGGCTCGACAGCGAAGACCTTTAATTTCGGAAACTTCGCCTTCAATACTTCGGCAACACCAGTGATATGACCACCTGTTCCTACACCTGTAATAATAAAATCAAGACCTTCGGGAAAGTCGACAATTATTTCCCGGGCAGTGGTCCGTTTATGCGCCTCTACGTTTGCATCGTTTGTAAACTGCTGCGGAATCCATGCGTGAGGAATAGCCTGAGCTAATTCGGCAGCTTTTTGCATTGCTCCTTTCATCCCCTTTTCCCTGGGAGTCAGAACAAATTCGGCGCCATATGCCGACATTAGTTTTCGCCGTTCAACACTCATCGATTCGGGCATCACAAGTATAATTTTATAACCTTTAACGGCTGCTACCAACGCAAGACCAATACCGGTATTCCCGGAAGTAGGTTCAATTATTGTGCTGTTGGGAGTTAGAAGTCCTTTGTTTTCAGCATCTTCTATCATTGCAAGCGCAATTCTGTCCTTAATGCTGTTGCCAGGGTTGTTTCGCTCCAGTTTTATCCACACTTCATGCGATGTGCCAAAAAGCTTGTTGATTCGCACATGCGGTGTATTTCCGATGGTTTCTAAAATAGTATTTGCTTTCATGATTTTGGTTTAATTTAAGGTTTCAGGATTTGATAATTTTGAAGCTGTTTTAAGATAGAACGGGTAAAGTTTGCATCCTACACAATATGCAAAAGCTGACTCCAACGTGGCAAAGAATATAAGAACCGCACCTAAGACAGTTAAAGCAATATACCATTCGAATATTGATGAGATAGTTAACGATGCTGCGATAAAGAACCCGATTTTAGCTGAGAATTTCTTGCCGCCGGCATCGATTAGTTTTGGCTTGAAATCAAATACATCCGTAATTGCAACCCCAACCGACCTAAAAACACTCCATTGTTTGTTATAAAAACCACGGATAAAAAAGTCGACTGCGAGAAGAAGGAAAATAACAGGAGATTGAAATACGATTCCCACAATAGTAGTAATAACTACCAGGAATGCAACTACCCTAACAGTGGGTTCGTTAATTCTTGTTCCATCAATCGGGCAGATATGAGCCATAATGTGTTTGTTTTTGTAAAATCAACATTCTAACTCCAGAAATGAAAATCCAACCTGAATATTATTATGAATGATCAGATTTTCATATTCCAGATAATTTCACCGGAGCTTCTGTTACTAAATAAAATGATGATCTAGGATTAAAGTGAATCAAACGCCTGTTGCAGATCGTCTTTTATATCTTCAACATGCTCAATACCTACTGATAATCTCAGCATGTTAGGAGTAACACCCGCAGCAAGTTGAGCGGCATCGCTGAGCTGCTGATGGGTTGTAGCCGACGGCTGAATGATCAGGGTTTTGGTATCGCCCACATTGGCCAGGTGGCTGATAAGCTTAAGCGAGTCAATAAACTTGCTGGCGGCTTCTTTACCGCCTTTAACTTCGAAGCTTAAAACTCCGCCAAAACCATTGCGCAGGTATTTCTTTGCCCTCGCATGGTATGGTGACGAAGCTAATCCCGGATAATTAACGGTTTCAACCTGGGGATGTTTTTCAAGCCATGTTGCAATTTCAAGTGCATTATCAACATGACGCTGTACGCGATATGATAGCGTTTCAATCCCCTGTATCAATAAAAAGGCATTTGAGGGTGAAAGAGCAGGTCCAAAATCACGCAGTCCTTCAACCCTTGCACGTATGTTAAAAGCAATATTTCCGAATGGACCGTTTGTACCGAAAACATCCCAAAACACCAATCCGTGGTATCCTTCACTAGGCTCGGTAAATGCAGGGTATTTCCCGTTTCCCCAGTTAAAATTTCCACCATCAACAATGATACCACCAACAGAAGTTCCATGCCCTCCGATCCATTTGGTAGCCGATTGTACCACCACATTTGCGCCATGTTCCAAAGGCCTGAACAGGTATCCGCCTGCACCAAAAGTATTATCGACAATTACGGGCAAGTCATGTTTCTTTGCCAGGGCAGCTATAGCTTCGAAGTCAGGAATATTAAACCTGGGATTCCCAATCGTTTCAAGGTAAATCGCCTTTGTTTTGTCGTCAATAAGTTTTTCAAATTCTTCAACGCTGTCATTTACAGCAAAGCGGGCTTCAATACCCAGTCGCTTGAACGCAACTTTAAACTGGTTGTAACTGCCTCCGTATAAATTGGAGGTAGAAACGAAGTTATCACCTGCGGCTAAAATATTATTGAGCGCTAAAAACTGGGCTGCCAGTCCCGAAGCAGTTGCCAACCCTGTAACTCCTCCCTCAAGGGCGGCAATACGTTTTTCGAATACATCCGTTGTAGGATTCATAATTCGGGTGTAAATGTTTCCGAATTCTTTCAAAGCAAAGAGGTTTGCCCCGTGTTCCGCATTTTTAAATACATAAGAGGTTGTCTGGTAAATAGGCACCGCACGCGAAAGTGTGTTACTGTCAACTTCCTGGCCTGCATGAATCTGTAGTGTTTCGAATCTTAGTTTTGTGTCTGACATCTGATGAAATTTTAAGTTTGAGATAAAATTATTTTGGTTAAGTCCTGAAAGTAAAAAAGCCCTTTCGCTGTTGCGGAGGGGCTTTTGCATATATTTTCCTGTTGTTTATACTTTTTCAACAAGCAAAGCATCACCATACCGCATTTGGAGGGACATACAGCAACAACACATGTGCATGTGAAATAAATGACTGTAAGGTTTTGATTGAACTGGCATGGTATTTATTTAACAGGCTAAAACAAAAAAGGCTCTCCATTTAAGGAAAGCCCGTCTATCTGAATTGTTTTTTATCAAAAAGGCTCTCCGTAAATTAAATACACATCATACAACAACAGATTGCTGTATTTGTTTTTGCATTTAAAATATTTTGAGCGATGTTGTACATTTTTACAATGATTGAGATGCAAAAATAAGTATTCTTTTTATACGACCCCCAATTTATTTTACGCTCTGTAAATATTTTCTCTTCAATTTATAAGAATCAGGCAAAAAGACTAAAAATTAAATTTGAAGGATTTGTTTTTACTCCTCTTTACAATACCATAAATGAACTATGAGGTGCGAGTTGTTTTGTTTCATACATCGATTGAATTGCAGATTTGACCGATTTTCGGTTTTACTTTTCAGGATTTATTTTAACTTTCGCCACTTTTTCTTTAATAATCCTGATTATGAATAAAAAACTCTTCTTCCTGATATGCCTGGCATTGCTGACCGGCACGCTGACATTTGCACAAACAATCGTTAAAAAGCCACTTACGCACGATGTATATGATGGATGGAAGAAAATGGAAAAACCATTGATTTCGGATAACGGTAAATTCGTTTCGTATGAGATTAATCCTCAGAAAGGCGATGGCTGGCTTCACATTCAGAACCAGTATAACAACAGGCATGATTCGCTGTACCGCGGACAAAGTGCCGTATTTTCGTCTGGCAGCGGTATAATGGTATTTCGGATCGTTCAGCCAGCCGATACGCTGCACAAATTGAAATTAGCCAAAAAGAAAAAGGATGATCTGCCCAAAGATTCGTTGGGGATATGGTTACTGGAAAAAGATTCGGTGATGCGTTTTGCCGGTTTGAAATCATTCCAGTTACCCAAAGAAGGAGGAGCCTGGGTCGCCTGGCTCTATGAAAAACCTAAATCAAAGGAAAAAGAAAAAACTGCCGCAACTGATTCACTTCAGAAATCAACGCCAGATACCCTCAGCGGCAAGTCCAAAGGGGAATCCGTGAAACCAAAAGACAAAGAAAAGAAGAAGAAAAAAGGCGCTTTCGCTGATATTGAATCTTATAATCTTGCCCTTTTAAATCCAATTGGAAATCAAAAATCAGAGTATGAAAATGTGATCGAAACGGATTTTTCGAAAAACGGCAAACTATTCGCATTTATCACTCTGAAAAAAGACAGCATTGATTCCATTTCGGTAAATATTTTTGATACCCGCAGTCTGAAGCTTCAGAAGATTTTTGAACATCCAGGTTTTGCAAAAAAAATAACCGTTGCCAATGATGGCAGTAAACTAGCGTTTCTTTTTACATCGGATACTGCAAAAGTAAAGCGATATGGACTTTACCTCTGGGACGAAAAATCTAAAAGTACAGTTCTTGTTGCCGACACTTCAAAAGCCGGAGTTCCTGCCGGATGGGAAGTATCGGAAAACGGCAGCCTGAGTTTTTCCGACGATGGCAGCAAGCTTTATTTCGGTACAGCGCCTAAAAAACTTCCCGAAAGCAAGGACACGCTTCTGGATGAGGAAAAAGTAAAAGTTGATATTTGGTCGTGGAATGACGGACGCCTGCAATCGCAACAGCTAAAAAGTCTGGACGACGACCTGAAAAAGAGCTACCTGTCGGAATATCGGATTGAGGATAAACGGATTGTGCAGCTGGCCGATACTTCACTTGAACAGGTAAAGACTTTCCGAAAAGGAAATGCAGATTTTGCTTTGGGCTCCACAAACAAACCCTACGAAATTCTGAGTTCATGGGAGGGAACTTCCTACAAAGACATTTACTTTATTGATTTGAAAACCGGGAGCAGGAAACTTTTGCTAAAAAAACATCCGGCATCAGCCGATTTATCACCGGCAGGTAAATACCTGTTGTTTTATAACAATGTCGACAGTAGCTGGAACTCCATGCAGATTTCGACTGTTAAGAAATACAACCTGACCGGAATGGTAAAAGTGAACTTCAGCGATGAGGAAAACGATCAGCCGGATACACCGAATCCTTATGGCATTGCAGGATGGACGAGTGATGACGCTTCAATCCTTATCTACGACCGCTACGACATCTGGCAAATAAATCCTGAAAATAAAACAGCCCCGATTTTGCTTACCAATGGTCGTGCCGCCAAAACTTCATATCGCTATGTAAAGACCGATCCCGAAGCGTTGGATATAAATCCGAAAGAGCCTTTGCTCATTGAGGTTACTGAAGACATAACCTGTAAGCAGGGATTTGCCAACCTTATGTTAAATCAGCCGGGAAAACTCACTGTCATGATTCTTTCCGATCATGATTTTGCCGGTCCCATTAAGGCTAAAAACGCAGAACAGTTTCTCTGGCAACAATCAAACTATATTGAGTGTCCCGAATTGTATTCCAGCACTTCCACATTTACTGATATTAAAAAGCTTTCGGTCAGCAATCCGCAGCAAAGCCAATGCTGGTGGGGCACGGTCGAACATGTTTACTGGAAATCATTCGATGGAGGCGAACTGCGCGGTTTACTTTACAAGCCCGAGAACTTCGATGCATCAAAAAAGTACCCGATGATCGTTTATTTCTACGAAAAGTATTCGAATAAGCTGAATTCCTATTACCCACCTTCGCCATCGCGCTCAACGGTTAACTTTACTTTTTACAACAGTAACGGGTATATTATTTTTGTTCCCGATATCACCTATCGCACCGGGCAGCCGGGTCGTTCAGCATATGATGATATTATCAGCGGAACAGTGGAGATGACAAAACGCCCTTACATTGATGCCGATAAAATGGGCATACAAGGACAGAGCTGGGGTGGTTACCAGGTGGCTTATCTTGTAACCCAAACCGGAATGTTCAAAGCTGCCATGGCTGGCGCACCGGTCAGCAATATGACATCGGCATACGGAGGAATCCGTTGGGAAAGCGGCATAGTGCGTGAATCACAGTATGAGCATGGTCAAAGCCGGATTGGCGCCAACCTGTGGGAAAACCGCGATCTTTATATTGAGAATTCGCCGATTTTTTATGCCAACCGCATCACAACTCCATTGCTGATTATGAGCAATGATAATGACGGTGCCGTACCTTATTATCAGGGAATTGAACTTATTACCGGGATGCGCCGCTTGGGCAAACCGGCCTGGCTTCTGAGCTACAACGGCGATGAGCATAACCTTACCAAACGCCCCAACCGCCAGGATCTGAGCATACGTATGAACCAGTTTTTCGATTATTTCCTTAAGGATGCACCGGAGCCGGAATGGATGAAAAAGGGATTGCCGGCAGTGGTGAAAGGGAAAGAACTCAGGTATGAAAAGTGAGTTGAAATTCAGAAAAAGCAATACATTTCCCGACCGGGAATACTGATAAAAACAGAACTATAAACAAACATAAAGGCTCATTTTGTAGAATACTTTTTTGCTGTACATTTGAAGCACTTTTAAAACCGTAAATATCTATGTCAGAACACGAACTTGGCCCTATCAAAGGCCTTCCCGAAAACGCATACACCGAACTGAAACCGGGCGAAACATACGAACCCATCATGTCGCCGAACAAGGTGTATCCCGAAGTAAACACCTGGAGTGTAATCTGGGGAATTATAATGGCTGCCGTATTTTCGGCGGCTGCTGCTTATCTCGGCCTGAAAATCGGGCAGGTTTTCGAAGCTGCAATTCCCATCGCAATTATTGCCGTTGGGCTTTCCACTGTTTTTAAACGGAAAGGTGCATTAGGCGAAAATGTAATTATCCAGTCAATAGGATCGAGTTCTGGTGTAATTGTAGCCGGAGCCATTTTTACATTGCCGGCTTTGTATATTCTGAATTTGCAGGTTCAGTTTTATCAGATCTTCATGTCATCCTTGCTTGGAGGTTTCCTGGGAATTTTATTCCTGATTCCGTTCCGTAAATATTTCGTGAGCGAAATGCATGGCAAATATCCGTTCCCTGAAGCTACTGCAACAACCGAAGTGCTGGTTTCGGGAGCCAAAGGAGGTAATCAGGCACGATTGCTGCTGGTAGCCGGATTGATTGGTGGTATTTACGATTTTATCATTGCCACATTTGGCTGGTGGTCCGAGGTGTTTACATCACGGGTTATTCCTGCAGGAGAAATGCTTGCTGATAAAGCTAAAATTGTATTTAAACTGAATGTGGGTGCAGCTGTACTTGGACTGGGTTATATTATCGGACTGAAATATGCTGCAATTATCACAGCCGGTTCTTTTGTTGGCTGGTATGTGATTATTCCCATCATTAATTTCTTTTCCGATGGACAAACCATTCCTGTGGGAACTAACATCACAGCCCTGATTGGCAATATGTCGGCAGAACAGATCTTTACTAACTATGTGCGCCCGATTGGCATTGGGGGAATTGCAATGGCCGGCGTTATAGGAATTATCCGTTCAAGTAAAATTATTCAGTCGGCTATCAGCCTGGCAGGGAAAGAGATTTTTGGCAAACATGCTTCCACAGAAAAGAACCTCCGCACCCAGCGCGATCTACCTATGGCGATTATCGCTGGCGGTATTATCCTAACAGCAATTGTCATTTTAATATTCTTCCATTTTGGAGTTGTTCACAATATTAAATTCGCCTTAATCGGACTAGCCATAGTGATGGTGATCGCCTTCCTTTTTACAACCGTGGCTGCTAATGCTATTGCCATAGTAGGTACAAACCCGGTAAGCGGAATGACGCTTATGACACTGATTATTTCATCACTCATCCTGGTTTCAGTAGGTCTTAAAGGTACTTCAGGTATGGTTGCCGCACTTTTAATTGGCGGAGTAGTTTGTACGGCTCTTTCTATGGCAGGTGGTTTTATTACTGACCTTAAAATTGGTTATTGGCTGGGGACTTCGCCTTATAAACAGCAAACCTGGAAATTCCTTGGAACATTTGTATCAGCCATTACAGTTGGCGGTGTAATAATGGTATTGAATAAAACTTACGGTTTTACCGGCGAAAATGCCATGGTAGCGCCACAGGCCAATGCAATGGCAGCCGTAATCCAACCTATGATGAGCGGTCAACCGGCACCTTGGATGTTGTATGCAGCAGGAGCATTTTTATCATTGATCCTTACCATGATCGGCGTTCCGGCGCTGGCATTCTCGCTGGGAATGTTTATTCCGTTGCAGTTAAACACTCCGCTTCTGTTGGGCGGTATTATTGCCAATTTCGTCAGCAAACGCAGCAAGGATCAAAAACTAAACCAGGCCCGAGGCGAAAGAGGTACACTCATTGCTTCCGGTTTTATAGCTGGTGGTGCTTTAATGGGAGTTGTTAGTGCTACAATGGCTAACTTTGGAGTTAACTTCGTAAATAAAGAATGGTTCGAATCGCATAGTGCTGAAGCTCTTGCCCTGGTTATGCTGATTGTACTTTGCGGATATTTTATCTGGGAAACTATGCGGGCAAAGAAGGAGGAAGTAGAAGATTGAGATAGTTTGGATTAATTGGTGGAGGGGGAGAAGGGGCGACTCGGAGAAAGGGAGAAATGCAAAATCATGTGTTATAATTCCATCAAATTTGATGGAATTATAACATTGAAAAGGAGCTATAAAATGACAACAATAAAAAAAA
>JBBRYZ010000108.1:0-14238 GCA_038237165.1 Bacteroidales bacterium
GTATCGGCAGTAAGCCAGTTTCCCTTGCAGTCCACTTGCGGGATAGCCGAAGTATCCTTCAGAACGGTAAACATCCTGACACCGGAATATATTCCTTTTGCGACTTCATCTCTGACTTCCGGTTTGTAATGCTTCCAGCCGCCAAGGCCGCGCATCGTAAAATCCATATTCGATTGTCCCGAGCATATCCATACTTCACCAATCATAATATTTTCGAGGGTTATGGAATAATCACGCCCGGAAATTGTCATTTTGTAAGGACCTCCGGCTTTAGACGTTTGAATAGTAGTTTTCCAATTGCCATCGGCTGATGTGGTAGCGTTTGCAGTGGCAGATTGCCAGCTTGCCTGTATGTTAATTTTTTCGCCTGCAGCAGCCCATCCCCAAACGTTGATAACTGCATTTTGCTGCAACACCATATTATTGCCGATTAAAGCCGGTAATTTTATAGCAGCAATCGCATGAAAATGAACTGATATACCTACCAGGATAAGCAAACAGGTTATCCATAAAATTTTAAGTTTCCTCATTGTAAGATGTTTTTATGCAAAGTTAAGATTATTGACTTTAATCCATAAGGAATTGAAGAAAGCAAATTCACAAACCAGAAGTAGATCCTATCGTGCGAATCAGATTCCATCCTAAATTGATAGAACCAATTATTATTTCAATTCAATTACCAATAAACAGCCTGAAATATTCCACTTGCGCTTTATCTGGAAAGCCAAATTAACAATTTTATACTTATCAAAAAATCTGGCTATCTAATTTCGTTTCTTTTCAGGAACAATTTGCATTAACAAATGTTATTAAGTAAATAATCACATTTTAGATGGAAGTAACTGCCATTTCAAACCACATGGCATTGCAACTCATAGTTAAACTGAGAATTATCAACCCATCTTAAAGTAGCAAATATTTACGAAAGATTTCCGCCATGAATACAAATATATACGGTGAAAAATTAATACCCTGTTGCACCAACCCCATGACCGGTTTTTACCGTACCGGTAACTGCGAGACGGATAAAGATGACACCGGAGTGCATTCGGTATGCGTTGTTGTTACAAAAGAGTTCCTCGACTACTCCTATGCCATTGGCAACGACCTGGTAACACCTATGCCCGAATGGAATTTTCAGGGACTTGTTCCCGGCGACCGATGGTGCCTTTGCGCCTCCCGCTGGGTGGAAGCCTGGCAGGCCGGAGTTGCTCCACTGGTAGTACTTGAGGCTACCCATGAGAGAACACTCGACCTTATACCACTGAATGAACTTGTTAAATTTGCATTTAAGGATTAATGACCTGAAAATCTTTATGATAGTTCCCGATAAAAATTATAAAAGGAATTGTTTCCAACTTTGCTAAAACCTGACATTTATTTCTTCGCATCATTCTATTTTGTAACCTATTGCATTTCTTGTACGTCTTACTAAATATACGAATCAAGTATTGAATTAATGTTTCGTCTATTAAGACGTAAACTTTACCAGAGTTTAAAACTCTGGTAAAGTTCGCCTGGCAATTAATATGTTACAAATTTAACTCCTGATTTGTATAAATTATTCACCCTTATCATTTTATAAACCAAAAAACCAGCAAAATTATGTTTAAACCAAAACACCTCCTGATTGCCAGCCTGGCAATGGTAGCACTTGCTTCGTGCAGTAACAAAGAAAAGGCACGAATGCCAAAACAATTTACTATCGAGCAGCTCTACAACAACCTTTCGGTAGGAGCTGCCGGCTTTAATGCGGATGAAACCAAAATACTGGTTGACAATAATTCGACCGGTATCTACAATGTTTATGAACTTAATATTTCCGACACCTCATCCAAGCCTTTGACGCATTCAAAAAAGGATTCCTATTTCGCCGTTGATTATCTGCCCGGAAGCAGCAATTATATTTATTCAGCCGACCAGGGCGGTAATGAAAACTCACATTTATACCTGGCGAAACAAGGCGATACCCTTGCCAAAGATCTTACCCCGTGGCCTAAAAGTACAAGTAGTTTTTATGGCTGGAGCGATGACAAAAAAGCAATGTATGTTTCGAGTAACCAGCGGAACCCTCAATTTTTCGATATATGGAAGCTCGATACAACTACCTGGAAACCAACGCTGCTTTACCAGAATGATGAAGGACTTGATCCAGCCGGTTTCAGCAAAAGTGAACGCTACATTGCACTTACCAAAACCATAACTACCGATAAAAACGAACTCTACCTCTACGACCGCACCAACAAAACCAAAAAGCGCCTCAGCAACGATAACGAAGCAACGTGGAACCCGTCGGGCTTCGAAAAAAATGACAGCATAATGTATTACACTACAAACGATAGAAGTGAATTCGCCTACCTGGTAAAATATAATATCAACAGCGGAAAAGCTGAAAAAATTTATGAAGATAAATGGGATGTTGGCGGCATGAGTCTGAGCGAGCACGAGAAATATCATACCATATCTGTAAATGAAGACGGCAAAAACAAAGTGCTTCTTTTCGATCATACTACAGGTAAAGCTGTTAATTTTCCCGAAATTAAAGACGGAGATATTTTGGGCGTAAACATTTCGCCCAGCGAGAAAAATCTGTTACTCACCGTGGGAAGCAGCACCAGCCCTGCCAACTTGTATTTGTATAATTTGGAGAGCAAGGAACTGAAGCAACTTACTTCGACACTCAACAAGGAAATTGACCGCAATGATCTTGTACAGGCTGAAGTGGTTCGATTTAAATCATTTGACGGGAAAGAAATTCCTGCCATTTACTACAAACCGCTGCAGGCAAGCAGCAAAAACAAAGTCGGTGCGCTGGTTTGGGTCCATGGTGGCCCTGGCGGACAAAGCCGTGTGGGTTTCAGCAATTCGATACAGTATCTGGTAAACCACGGATATGCCGTTCTGGCAGTGAACAACCGCGGAAGTAGCGGTTATGGCAAAACCTTTTATAAAATGGATAACAAGGATCATAGCAACGGCGACTTGAAAGATTGCATCTATGGTAAAAAATGGCTGGCAGAACAGGATTATATCGACAGCACTGCGATCGGCATTTATGGCGGCAGCTATGGCGGATGCATGGTTCTTGGTGCCCTGGCATTCCATCCCGACGAATTTAAAGTTGGTGTCGATTTATTTGGGGTTGCTAACTGGCTGCGCACTTTGAGAAGTATACCTGCCTATTGGGAATCGGGACGCAAAGCCTTATACGACGAAATGGGCGATCCGAATACAGCCGACAGCGTAATGCTCAAAAATATTTCGCCTTTGTTCAACTACCAGAAAATCACCAAGCCTTTGCTTGTTTTCCAGGGAGCGAATGATGTGCGTGTATTACCGGTTGAGAGTGATGAAATTGTTGCAGGTGTAAAGAAAAACGGCGTTCCGGTTGAATATGTGGTATATCCAGACGAAGGCCATGGTTTTGCAAAGAAAGAAAACCAGATTACTACCTCAAAACGAACCCTCGAATTCCTTGATAAATACCTGAAACCAAAAGCGAAATAAATAATCAGAATTAGTCGAAGTGCTACATGGAGTTGCGCCCAGACAATAAAAATGGCTGGTGAAAACCAGCCATTTTTATTTAGTAATTTTTAAGAATCAAATTTCAAATCGCCTAACGATCAGATATCAACTCAGGATGTTTCTTCAAATATTCTTCCAAATTCTTTGGCCGGTAATTTTTATCATTTTTATACCGTTCCATAACGGATGGATGGAGGGCTTCATTTGTATTTCCTGTATCGGGAACTACAATTCCGATTGGGCGAAACAGCTTTTTCTGAAGTGTGTAAAAGCCTTTATAAGTTTCGTGCATTAAACCTAGTGGATTAGGGTTTGAGATGATAGCATCAAAAGCGAGGCTGCATTTTTGTGCTTTATCGAGCATCCACAGCATGGCGCTATCCGATAAGCTGTCTTCGTTTGCGGGGTAGCCGCCTCCAACATCAGAGTGAACACCCGGAAACCAGACCTGCTCTAGCACCTGGTCTTTCGAACCCTCCTGTTGGTGCCAGAGTGTAGCCTCGAAATTTTTCCTTTTCTCATCGATGGCAAGAGCATGGTAAGCATAATCAATCCGCGTTGATAAATCAGTATCATGAAACTGGTTATGCTTACTCAATACGCCATTCATCCACAGCGGATTGCCCAAAGCGCCAACGGTATCCCAAACGCCGATAAATTTAATCCTGGTTGATTCTTCAACGGCATAGGTTTTTCGGAAAAGAGTAGCCTCCACTTCACGAGGCTGATACCGTGGCTTACGTGAATGGTAAATGCTGAAGGCTCTTGAAATAAGATCAATATTGTGGATTTTCAAGATTCCCGAATTCCTGATCAGTCCTGATAAACTTCGAACGGTAAATGCTCCGCGGCTGAAACCAAAAAGGAATAACTCATCACCTTGCTCATAATTTTCGATAATAAAGCGGTAAGCCTGTTGTATTTTCGAGGAAATACCTGTTCCAGTTGCACCATCATATATTCTTTGTAGCTTATCGCCTGCACTGCCGATCCCTGTATCGTAATACAACATCTGCTGTGTCCCATCTTTCGAAACAGAACTAAGTGCATCAGCTAATTTCACGACATTCGTCTGGCAAAGTTTACCATTTTCCGCTTTATCGGGAGTATTCCAGGTTCCATCACAAAAAATCGCTATTCTTTTCATATTTCAATAGTATTAGTTGAACTAAAATATCCTCTTAATGAAGTTCAGTTTCTTAAATGTTTGAGTATTGGTTATTTAAATCTTTCCGGGATGTCAGGAAATGGATATTCCCAATTCAGGTAATTCCTCTTTAGCTTTATTTATTCGTTTCAGATACTTTCCGGTTTCGAAGTTTCCGCACCAGCTTTATTATATATGTGATAATTTTGAACAAAGGCTTCATTACCAAAGCTCCCATATGTTTACCGAATAAAACTGTAGCTGTTGTAAGTATAAGCACCGGCAGTGAATCCCAGATGCCGGTCATCAGGTTATGTTCAGCAAATGCGCTGTAAATTGTTTTAAAGTATTGACGTAAAAAAAGCAGTGAAATGCCAATATTTGTAATCCATGCAAGACCGGTTGGCAGAAACGTCAGTCCACTTGTTTTCAACCTGAAGTCGGATAAAGCAACCTGAGTCTTTTTTACTATCTGAGTGTCAACCCTCAAAAGTTCCATAATATTGCATCCTTCGTCAGTCTTGGTTTTGGGGCTGATAAAAACCAGGATGTCGCCACATATACTCGCACGCATTTCGATGCATACATGTTCACCTTCCGCAATACTTTGTATTTCGCCCATCGCAATCAGTTCGCGGTACGCTTTAAACGCTTGCAGAAAATAGTTTTTCAATGTTTCTATGCTTTGGGATTAATCAAACCGATTAGGCTTTCGCCTAATTTTACAACTACCGTGATCAGTGATTTCCAGAAATCGACCGAAATGCCGATTGCTTCGTGATGCATATTGTTAATAAACACAACCGGTTGTTCGGCAAATGATTTGGAAATGCGGGTGGTAACATCGCCATCCATTCCGATTACGGTTTGCAGCACTACCCGTTCAGTCCCAATATCGTTGGCTTTTTTAAATACCATAAGCTGCCTGAGATCGAGGTTGAGTTCATATTTATCAGCTTCCCGGGCAGTCATATTTCTGAAATTATCAACCATTTCCTGTTTATCAAAATCACATTTCTCATTGTCCTTGCAGGGATCAACCCCTTGCATTTTCAAAATCCGCCTGATGTCGTCGGAGATATTATGGATTCGCTGTAGCATCATAATATCAGAATTCACTTCTTCCTGTATAAAAGGAATTGAATTCAGGTTTTCCCTGATCATAGCGATAGAATTTTCGGCCCTGTCGCTCAATTCCTTAAAGGATTTATAACCGGAACCTGAGTTTTCCATATTACCTCTGAAAATGGGAACATCACCATCAGTTGCAGCAGGCAAATACAAGGCATATTTATCGCCAAGGCTCCACATTTTTGTATAATACTTAGTTGCCAGGCCATGCAGAATCAGCCGTGGGCTTGCAGGAGCCTTTGAGGCAATCATTTCGTCCTTGATAATGGTATTTATCTCAAGGTGGGTGAGGTCGTATAGAGTCGAGCTTACTTTCTCTTCAAGATTCCGGGATTTGCCGAACATAGCGCTATCAGGTTCAGCTTATTGTACTGCGGTTTTTGCCGACTCCTTTTCAAAAAAGTCGAGAGCGCTTAGGATTTCCTTCAGGGTCTCGATGTTTTTAATAACAATATCATGCCCTTGCTGCTCGCGGGCAATATGAAAGTCACGAAGCTCTTTGTAATCGGTCACAAATTTCTCGGTCATGGCGGTGGTTATATCGCCGGTTAACAGGTTGATCTGCGAGCACATCCGATCTTCGGCGCTATCGGTAACAATGGTTGTTTTAACACCGTCTTCATCAGTAAAAGAGTATTTACCAACCAGCGTATTGGTTTCGAGTCGGGTAAGATTCGAGAGGTTTGCAAGGGCTGTTGACAGAAAAGAATTTTTGTCGCTCATACATTGATATTTTGGGTTGTTAATAAAAACCTGTGCTGATCAAAGTACTACTTGGAGGTGAAGGAAGCTTCAGTTCTGCTCTGCTGATCAAGAAAATAATCAAAAAGGTTTACCTCAACATGGACTGGATTTCAGGTAACTGTTGGGATTCCTTGCCAGATAATATAAGCGGTAGAAGGATTTAAACAACACATATTGATTTTAGTTCATATGAGTAAAGACCTTTCAGCTTTCTGAATAAAGAAATCACGGGCATTTCACCGATAAAGCATAGACAGGGAAACTCCATGTTGAAGTATATTGTTCAAATTGTGTTTGCTGAAAAACTCAAATATCAGGTTACAGTTTTATATTTAGTTGTTCTGAACCTCTTGTTTTATCCGACATGCAAATAGCTATAATTATTTTGAAGCCAATGTTAAAAACAATACAGTTGCGGTAAGCAGAATAAGCGAGTAGAAATACAATGACCTAAGATTAAACTTCTCCTTAAACCAAAGCAAAAGGATTAAAACCGGCAAAACGAAAGTCAGGGCTATTACCGGAAGCCACATGATTTCATAGATTACACCGACAATAGTTATATGATAAATATTTATGACCCATCCCTGTAGCCAAAACAGAAAGACTATCAGACTAAGTGCTAAAACTATCTTGCTGGTTCGGGAATTCTTAATTGGGATCATTTTGGCAAACTTAAGTTTATACACTCATCTCGAAACAGAAATTTTCTTCACAATTTCAACCGAATCCAAACGCATTTTGCAGATATATATTCCTTCAAGTTCGCATTCCGCATCTGAACATTCAAATCCGCATCTGATTTATATAAAATACATCTTCCCTGAAACAGAATAATCAGTGACGATTATCAAATTTTCGATCAAATCAGAATACAGCGGATAAACACCAATACCCGCCAGGTCGCGTTGAAAGCTCTATTCAGCTTTATTTTTCGACAACAATCTTTTTAGTTTGCATTCCGCTGCTTGTTTGTAACTGCAAAATATAAATCCCGACCGGAAGATTCGTTAATGGCAGAAGCACCTTTTTCCCGCTATCGGCAGCATTCACCGAAAGCACCTGCTGCCCCTGGCCGTTAAGCAAACTGATCTGGGTTATTTTACCGGTAAAGCCATTCAGATCAATGGTTACAAAGTCTTTTGCAGGATTAGGATACACTTTAATAAAATCTTCAGTTTCCAATTCTTCAATACCTACATTTACAGTCCGAGATAAGGTCATATCAAGAAGGTACGTTCCGGTTTCGCCTGCAAAATACGGAGCAACATGGAAATATACCGTTCCGCTGCCGTTCAATACTATACTTCCGGGCATCACATCATCAAAAGCTTCGGACCAGGTGCTGCCATCCGTTGAATATGAGAATAATCCGTCGAGCGTATAGGTAATACCGTTACCACTGTTATAGGAGTCGCGAAGCCGTGGCGTGATTGTATATTTATATCCGGAGGGCAATACCACTTTGTAATAGTCATTATCTGTGGTTATATGGCAATTGGAACCACTTGTGTTTCTGGTAGCCGCATTTCCCGAAAACGAAACCGCGAGATTATAGGATTGGTTAACCGAATTATTGTTTTCATAAATATCAGCCAACAAGGCAGCTGCAACCACTGTAACTTTAACCGGGTTCTGAAAATAGGAAGAGCCGGTAAGTTGCCAGCCGGTATTGGCAGGATCATGCTGAACAGCCATAAGGTAAGTTCCGGGGGCAACAGTAACAGTTGAAGACCCAAAGGTTAAACTTGCAGTGTAAGTATACCCTGATTGCAGGCCTCCGCTCTCATTATATTCTCCTATAGTTTGAGCCCAGGTGCCATCTAAATTGTACAGATCAACAGCATATTTCCCTATAAAAGTTGAAGTTCCGTCATTTACAATATTAACTTTGGCAGTAGCCGATGATCCTTGTATAAGCGTAGTTCCGGGCAAAACTGCAATTGCTGAATTAATTTCTATATCATTCGCATGTGTTACATTAATTGGTGTGAGATTAGTGTAGCTCCCCTGATCAGCAACCTGGAACCAGTTTCCACCCGTTGGCCTGTAAAATAACCCTGCATAATATTTGCCGGGCAACATACTGAACAAACCTGTAGTTGAGAAAACCAGGTTATTAATATAATGGCTATTAGCCGGCAACGAATTGCCTGTCATGGTTTCAACGAAATCGACAAAATTATAGGCATCATCAAAAAAAGCAACTGCATAATCGCCTGCAAAAGCCGCAGTCCCGCTATTTGCAATATTTGTACTGACTGTAAATGCCTGACCGTAGTTAATGGAACTTGCCGATGGAGTAACATAATTATAAAGTGCCAGGCTGTAATTAAGGTTCCCGGTGCTGGCAGGTGGCTCAATGCCAATAACAGCCTGGTGGCCGCTGTTAAATCCGCCTGTTCCTCCACCTGTTCCGACTCCACCGGGATTTAAAGCGGTAATGATAAAAAATCCATCGTAATAGCCGCCCCATCCCCAGTTAAAATGAATGTAGTTGTTAATGTCGTAACCATCGGCAACAAAACAATGTCCTCCGCCTGAGCCAAAACCTGCATAAAGCACAGGCCGGCCGGCATTAAATTCTGTCTCCAATAAATTCACCCACTGTGCTTGTGTGTAGCTGCTGCGCTGAACACCTTTCAGGGAACTTTTGTAGCCAAAATAAGTTTTCAACGCATATTCAGCACAGTTAGTAACAGGGCTCTGATCTGTAATTACATACGCGCCGCTCGACTCAGGACTGTAATCCATATCAACACTTACACCCACCTGGTACATCAGGGTAGCTACCGCGCTATTTGAGCTTGTAACATCATCTGGCATCGAAGCCCACTGGTAGGTTGTGCTGCCAAAGTTTGCCGAAAGTGTTCCATACGAGCTATGATTGTAAGAGTGAAATCCTGAACCCGCTGCAGGATATTTCCAGTATTTCATTATTTGCGCTGTTGCTGTAGCCACACATCCGGTTACTGATCCACCCGGACAAAGCGAATTGTAATATGGCGACTGGTTCCACTTGGTTTTTAGCAGCGGATTTACGACTGATACTGATTTTAAAACAGAAACATTAACAACGTGTCCACTCTTTAAACTTTGCCATTCTTTAGTAATTTCCTGGCTTGCCTGTATGTTATTTTCAATTGCATAACGGATTTCGCTTTTGTATCCTTCCATCCATTTGGCAACATTTTGCGGCACATTGGCAGGATCGTAGGACCCCTGGGCTGAATAACCCAGTATAGGCGTTACGTTATCATCGCCGGCAACAATTACAAACCCGTCATGGGATGCATTGAAAACATAGAATAATGTGGCTGGTTGTACCGGTGATCCGGGATTTCCGCTTTTGGTATCCGCCCTGTAAACGAGCTGAAGATTAGAGGCATTTTTTAATGCCGCGGAGTTTGTTTTAGCAGACAGGAAAGCCTGTCCGGCAGTTTTTGCTGTGTTCTCATCAACCTTTTTACCATAGGACAGTGAGAAAAAAAGGAATAGGAATACCAGGGTAAAAATTTGTTTCATAGGGATAGGATTAGTTGTTGCCTTACTTTTGTATAAATAGTACAGTATAATAATGCAAATATAACAAAGCCATGTATAATTAGTTTTGGCAATATGTACTTTTCTGGCAAAGCCCGCACGGGAATGCTATTTTTAAACTGGCGCTTTAGCAGTTGTAGTAATTGTTTCGGGATCAGGTATTACGGGATTCTGATCCGGCCTGGTATGCTTTGAAAAGCATGCTGATGAGCGAAAGGATTTTTAATCCTGATGGATAGCCTTGTTTATTCTTTAAATCTGGTTAATACCAGTTTGTCGTTTACACCAAATAACAGTAAAGTGTCGTGCCTGATCTTAAATTTATTGGTTTTACCAAGGTCATCATAAAATCTTATGCCCCAGGCGTCATCACAGCATATTTTGGTGTAACCACCCATTTCAATTTTAATAGTTGAATCGCGGCTGATTCTATATAATCCGCCAAACCGATTCACTGTCAGATTGCCGGAAACACTTCCATCTTCCTTGAAAACAATATTCAGTTGTCGTGTATTATTCTGATGTAAAATAGTCCCTGTTTTGATGTCGACAAACTGAATAAGTGTCCATTTCTTTTTTATTCCTGCCTGATCGGCTATAATAAAAGCACAAAGCATCAGGCAACAAAACAGAATTGTAAAATTAAATTTCATGGCTTTGCATGTAAATAAACGGAATCCGATAATTATATCAGTACCTCTGAATTTTACCTTGCGGTATTTATAGCTTCCTGCAATTACAAACAAATATATGGATTACATAATACCACGGGCCTAAATTTTAAAATATTGTTTTGAATGAAGAAAACTACCACGACCGACGCTATGGCAAGTGCGGGAATAAATTGTTGCTCAACTGTCTGCCAACACAAATGTATATAAAGATTTCAAATGTTTCAGCGAACACGAATACCCGCATTTGCTATAGCGTTTATTAGCAACCGTAATTTTTAATTTGTCAATGGAGTACCCATAACTGATTCACTTGACAACAAGTCATGAGTTCTTTACTGTTTTCGGAGTAGTAATGGTAAGATTCAATATGATAATCAGAACTTGTCTCGACGACAAGCACTTTTGTCACGGAACTAAGTTTTATGCCATTTGATCGAATGTTAAAATCACCAGAGTCGAGCATCGTACAAAATAAATCATGAAATAATCCAGCAGCACCGTGCAAATTTATATAATCAGTATTTATTTGTTTGCCGGTAATGTTTACTATATCTAATGGGGTGGTTAGCTTGACTATTTTAGTTGAAGGTAAATATTCGCGTAAATATTTCAAAACCTTAGCTATTTCTAAAAGTTCTTGTTTCGAGTAGACTGAAGTGTCTAGCGAAGTTTCATAAACAAGGATTAAGTTATCCAAATATTTTAATGTCAACTTCTTACTAAACTGCAACTCAATGTCTTCGATATTAAAAACCATTTCTGTGTCAGGCAGTGTTTTTGCCGCAATAATTCTAAGCGTTTTTTTCTTCTTGGTACTGTTGTTCTGTCCAAATGAAAGAAAAGCTAAAAATATTAATAATGTCAAAATGGTTGTCTTCATATTATGGTTGCTAACGGTTACGCTATGGCAAGTGCGGGAATAAATTGTTGCTCAACTGTCTGCCAGCACAAATGTATGTAAAGATTTCAAATGTTTCAACGAACACGCAAACCCCGCATTTGCTATAGCGTTTGTTGAACTAAATCCCACATTCGTGGGATAGCTATCAACAAATTTAGTAAAATAGTACTGAGATTGGAGTATCCGCTCCAATAAAGTTTTAAACCTTCTAAACTCAGTACCATGAAAAAAGTTGAACCGACGATCATCGTGAAAGCCATTCAGACTATTGAAGGCTTTGAAAAAGTGTACCTGGCCATGCAGCAACAAACCCTGTTGCGCGGACAAAGTAAAAGTACATTAGAAAACTATACGCGCCGTATCGCGCTGATAAGTTTGCATTTCGGGCGTTTGCCGGAGGATATTCCGGATGAAGAAATTAACGAATACCTGGCTGCCCTGGCCGCAAATCCCAAATCGCCGTCGCGCAGCAGTTTCAAACATGCGGTGTACGGTTTACGTTTTTATTTCCGCCATATCGGACAAGGCAAACGCGCCGTTAGCCTGCCTTCGATAAAAGACGAGTTCAAGCTGCCGGTTATACTAAACCGCAGCGAACTTCGCGAACTGTTTAAAGCACCCACACTTCTGAAGCACCGTATTGTGCTTACCCTTATTTACTCCGCCGGTATGCGTTCGCAGGAAGCCATTAACCTTAAAATTGCCGACATTGACTTTGAACGTGAAACCATACACATCCGCCAGAGCAAATACAAGAAAGACCGTATCGTGCCACTGTCGAAACTTATGGCTAAAGGCCTCCATAAATACCTTTCAGTTGAACATCCGCAGGTATGGCTTTTCAACGGCAAGGAACCTGATGGCCGCTACAGCGTGAAAGGTTTAAGCTGGGTGATGCGCGAAGCGTTAAAGAAAACGACGATTAAGAAAGAAGTTTCGCTTCATTCACTTCGCCACAGTTATGCCACACATTTGCTCGAAGACGGGGTAAGTATCATCACCTTAAAAGGGCTTCTGGGACATGCCGACATCGCCACCACGATGATTTACCTTCATGTTTCCAATCCGCCTTCTACACCGCCGCACAGCCCGTTTGACACCCTGTATCCTGAGAAATAATGCAGGACACGGGAAATGGGCTGGCACAGATCATAGGCCGTTTTGCAACACAGTTCATAAACCAATTCCAGCCTAACAGCTTTATAGTCCGCACACTGGATGCACTGCAGAAATGCCGCACCCCGGCCCTTGGCGGACATATTGAGCGCTGTGATTGCTGTGGAGGCGAACGCACCACCTACAACAGTTGCCGCAACCGGCATTGCCCTAAATGCCAGGCTGCAAAACAGGCATTCTGGGTTGAGGACCGGATGAAAGATGCACTGCCGGTTAAGTATTTCCATGTGGTGTTCACAGTTCCGCACGAGCTAAATGAACTCTGCATCACCAACAGCGAATGGTTTTACACTATCCTGTTCCAATGTGTATGGCACACCTTGCAGGGTTTGGGTTACAGCCATTATGGAGTGGAAAGCGGAGCCATCTGCATACTGCATACCTGGGGGCAGAACCTGAGTTTTCACCCGCATATCCATTGCCTGGTTCCGGCTGCGGGGCTTACCCTGAAAGGCAACCTGAAACGCATCACCCGACATGGAAAATATCTTTATCCTCAGGCGATGCTCGGTCCTGTTTTTCGCGGAAAGCTGTTGGGCAAAGTAAAAGCGTACCTGTCAGATAAAGGGCTGTTGGCTGCCTACCAGCCGATGATTAACATCTTATACGCGAAGAACTGGGTAGTTGACGTTGAGCCATCATTTGCCAGCCCCATGCATATCGTAAAATACCTCAGTCAGTACACGCACCGTGTGGCCATCAGCAACCAGCGGATACAGCAGATAGACAAGGGTGGGGTCACTTTTCAAATGAAGGATTACGCCGACCATAGCAAACAGAAACCCATCTTCCTGGAGGGTGTGGAGTTTTTACGCCGCTTCTGTATGCACATCCTACCCAAAGGGTTTGTGCGTATCCGGTATTTTGGAATACTGAGCAGTAAAATGAAAAGCGTCTTAAAGCCTGAAAATCTAAAACCGGTTCCGATTGCAGTAAAAGAAACCCCGCAGGATAGGCTAAAACGCTTGTTGCAGTTCGATGTTTACCAATGTCCGTATTGCAAAAAAGGCAGAATGTTTGTTGTTGAAGTATTACCTAAGATTCGCTCGCCGTCAAATCCGCTTTATCCGCAAATGTGCGCAACACGAACATGATTTAACCATTACGGACTACTTATCCTGAAATACAGGATCGGCATTGTATTGCCTGATAATGACTGAAAACGATTCGGAATCTTCAAAATCACTGCCGTAAAAACACTATTGATCCTTTTGAGTATAAAAATTTAGGCTATTTGTTCAAAACTGGTATTAAAACACATCGTTTGCCGCCTGGGATAAGGCTGTAAATAAACAGACAACACACTCCAAAGTGCATAGGAAATCCGCCGTATTGGTATTTAGTTCAACATGGACTTCATGCTGGGTCGTGCCGACCACATGAAGTCCTATTTA
>JBBRYZ010000109.1:0-13819 GCA_038237165.1 Bacteroidales bacterium
AAAAAGATGCACTAAAAGTTGCATTATCCGCCAATCCTGTAAAAATTACGGGATGATTTCGGGTCAATCCCTTCAATCCCCTCAATCCCATCAATCCTTTCAATCCCATCAATCCACTCAATCCCATCAATACTCATCCCAGCTCAGTATCGCAATGTCTTCCGGCTGCAACTTGCAGATGGCATAAATAAAAGCGCTTGCCAGCCTGGCGTTTGTGATAAGTGGTATATTGAAATCAACGGCTGCCCTGCGGATTTCATAATCGTTATAAAGCTCCGTTTTCGAAAGGTTTTTCGGGATATTTATTACCAGATCAATTTTACGGCTCTTAAGGTATTCAAGTGTATTGGGAGATTCAGCTTCATCAGGCCAGTAAAGTGCTGTAACCGGCACATCATTATCTGACAGGAACTTTGCAGAGCCATGAGTTGCAAAAAGATTATAACCACGTTCAACCAGCATCCTGGCACTGTTCAGCAGCTCTATTTTTGAGCGTGAATCGCCGGATGAAAACAAAATGTTCTTTTTCGGAATTCTGTATCCGACCGAAAGCATGGCCTTCAATAAAGCTTCGTAATAGTTTTCGCCTATACAGCCTACTTCGCCGGTGCTTGCCATTTCAACACCAAGCACAGGATCGGCTTTCTGTAATCGTGAAAACGAAAACTGAGAAGCTTTTATTCCCACATAATCCATCTCGAAAGCTGACTTGCTTAATTTCTCAACCGGTATGCCAAGCATTATTTTGGTTGCCAGTTCAATGAAATTAATTTTCAAAACCTTGCTCACAAACGGGAAACTGCGCGAGGCACGCAGGTTGCATTCGATAACTTTAATATCGTTGTCGCGTGCCAGAAACTGCATATTGAAAGGCCCGCTGATATTAAGCGCTTTTGCGATATCGCGCGATATTTTCTTGATGCGGCGCGAAGTTTCGAAATACATTTTCTGTGCCGGAAAAACTATGGTTGCGTCGCCCGAATGCACACCGGCGAACTCGATATGTTCTGAAATGGCATAAGCCATAATCTCGCCCTTGTCGGCAACGGCATCAATCTCAATCTCTTTGGCATTTTGTATAAATTCCGATACAACCACCGGATACTCTCTCGAAACTCTGGCTGCCAAAGTAAGGAAGAAATCCAATTCCTGCCGGTTGGATACCACGTTCATGGCAGCGCCGGAAAGCACATACGAAGGACGAATAAGAACCGGGAACCCGACTTCATCTACAAAATTATAAATCTGCTCAATTTCCACCAGTTCCTTCCAGCGTGGCTGATCAATTTTAAGCGTGTCGAGAAGTGTAGAAAACTTATGACGATTTTCAGCATTATCAATACTTTCAGGTGCTGTTCCCAGTATAGGCACTCCCATTCCGTGCAAACGCATTACCAGGTTATTGGCAATTTGTCCGCCGGTACTCACAATCACGCCTTTGGGTTCTTCCAGTTCAATAATATCCATCACCCGTTCGAACGAAAGCTCGTCGAAAAACAGCCTGTCGCAGGTATCATAATCGGTACTTACCGTTTCGGGATTGAAATTGATCATAATCCCACGGTAACCGAGGTTCCGGGCTGTAGTAAGCGCGTTTACAGAGCACCAGTCGAACTCAACAGAACTGCCGATACGGTATGCGCCGGAACCGAGCACAATAACTGATTTCCCGTCTTTTTCAGGTTCAATATCATGCGCTGAGCCATTGTAAGTCATGTACAGGTAATTGGTCTGCGCAGGATATTCGGCAGCAAGTGTATCTATCTGCTTTACATAAGGAACAATACCCAGGTGCTTGCGATAATTGCGCACCTGCAACATTTCCTTGTGCATATTACCGGGTACTTCATCCAGGAAACGCGCAATCTGAAAATCCGAAAAGCCTTTCTGCTTCGTGGCTTTCATCATGTCAACAGATATCTCTTCAAGTCTTTTGAAAGTTTTCAGCAAGATCGAATGGTCGTAAATCGACTTCAGCTTGACCAGGAACCAATTATCGATTTTAGTAAGTTCATGGATGCGTTCCACCGTATAACCGGCTTCGAAAGCGCTGGCGATGGAATAAATGCGCATATCCGTCGGGGCGGAAAGAGCAAGGTCGATATCGTCGAATTCAACATCATGATTCCCTACAAAACCGTGAGTCCCCTGCCCTACCATGCGCAGGCCTTTTTGTATCGCTTCCTCAAAGGTGCGGCCTATGGCCATAATCTCGCCCACGCTTTTCATGCTGGAGCCAATTTCCTTGGAAACGCCAATAAACTTATTCAGGTCCCAGCGCGGAATTTTAACGACAATATAATCCAGCGCAGGTTCAAAAAATGCTGTTGTAGTTTTAGTAACGGAGTTTTTAAGTTCATGTAGCCCATAACCCAAAGCCAGTTTGGCCGCAACAAATGCCAATGGGTAACCTGTAGCTTTTGATGCAAGTGCTGATGACCGGGAAAGTCTGGCATTCACTTCAATAACCCTGTAATCTTCCGAATCGGGATCAAGGGCATATTGAACGTTGCATTCGCCGACAATACCAACATTACGAACAATTTCGATCGCTAAAGTCCTGAGTTTATGATATTCGCGGTTGGTAAGCGTTTGCGAAGGCGCAACTACTATGCTTTCGCCAGTGTGAATACCCAGCGGATCGAAATTCTCCATGTTGCAAACGGTAATGCAATTATCGTAGCAGTCGCGAACTACTTCATATTCCACTTCTTTCCAGCCTTTAAGGGATTCTTCAACCAATATCTGCGACGAGTACGAAAACGCTGTTGCGGCCAGTTTCAGCAACTCATCGCTGTTATAACAAAATCCTGAACCCTGTCCGCCAAGTGTAAATGCAGCCCTTACAATAATCGGAAATCCAAGTGTTTCTGAAGCTTTCAGCGCATCATCTATAGTTGTTACGGCAATGCTGCGTGGTGTTTTGATATTGATTTTGCGAAGGTTATCGGCAAATATTTCGCGATCTTCGGTATCGATTATAGATTGCACCGGAGTTCCCAAAACTTTAACATTGTATTTCTCGAGTGTGCCCGATTTAAAAAGCTCGATACCACAGTTCAGGGCAGTTTGCCCACCAAATGAAAGCAGGATTCCTTCAGGTTTTTCCTTTTCGATTACCTTTTCGATAAAGAAGGGAGTAACCGGAAGGAAATATATTTTATCGGCAACGCCTTCGGATGTTTGTACCGTGGCGATGTTTGGATTGATGAGGATGGTAAAAATATCTTCTTCGCGCAGGGCTTTCAATGCCTGCGTTCCGCTGTAATCAAACTCACCGGCTTCGCCAATTTTTAATGCACCCGAACCTAAAACCAGAACTTTTTTCATCTATCAATTATTAAAGGCGTAATCAATTCAATTTATTTTTTTACCACGGAGTCACGGAGAGCATGGAGATACACGGAGTACTCTTTTATTGAATTCCAGACAAGATATCATTATTTTATCTGTGTTCTCTGTGCCTCCGTGGTTATTTTTTCTCCATAACAATCTTTAAAAAATCATCAAACAAATACTCACTATCAGTCGGGCCGCTGGAGGCTTCGGGGTGGAACTGAACCGAGAAAACGTCGCGGGTTTTATGTTTTATGCCTTCATTGGTTGCGTCATTCAGGTTTACAAAGAACGGTTCCCAATCAGCAGAAAGTGTATCGTTATCAATGGCAAATCCATGATTTTGAGAAGTAATCAGTGCCCTATTGGTTCCACATTGCAGTACCGGCTGATTATGGCTGCGATGCCCATACTTAAGTTTATAGGTATTGGCTCCCGATGCCAAAGCAAGCAGCTGGTTTCCAAGACAAATCCCGAATATAGGAATATCCTGCTGCAATGATTCTGTTAAATGTTTAATAGTAATATCGCACATTTTAGGGTTGCCAGGACCGTTCGAGATAAACAAGCCATCGTATTTTTCTTTTGAATAATCGTAGTCCCAGGGAACACGTATTACTGTAGTATCACGCTTCAGGAAATGACGGATAATATTGTATTTCACCCCACAATCCACCAGCAGTATCCGGGTTGAACCAGTGCCGTAAACTATCACTTTATCAGTGCTTACATTAGCTACAAGGTTTTCGTTGTTGGGATCATGAAACCCGGGATCATTGTCGCCGAAAACGATTTTACCCAACATCGCTCCTTTTTCGCGGATAATCTTTGTGAGTTCGCGGGTATCGATACCATACAAACCTGGAATATGAAACTCTTCGAGCCAGTTGCCCAGACTTCGCTTAGCGCTCCAGTGGCTGTATTGTTCTGAATAATCGGAAACGATGAGAGCAGTTACCTGAATGCGATCCGACTCAAAATAATCGGGCAAGCCATCAACCATAACAGCTTCGGGAACACCATAATTTCCGATCAACGGATAAGTAGCAACCATAATCTGTCCTGCAAACGATGGATCGGTGAGGCTTTCGGGATAACCGGTCATGGAGGTGTTAAATACCACTTCGCCAGCGACGGAGCCTTCGAAACCAAAGGATTTACCAATAAATTCAGTACCGTCTTCGAGGATTAGCCTGGCAGTAATTTCTTTTGACATCGTGATGTTTTTCAATATTATACTAAAGTTGTGAGTCGTTTGAATTTCACCGTGCAAAATTTTTTCAGGCCTAAGCCCGATTCTTTCAAAAATCGTATTACAGGGTTAATTCAGTTCTATGGATGTACACAAGATGAGGGATTGCTGACAATATCAGCAATCCCTTTTCTCTTTAAAATCTGACACCAGATCAGAAATGTACTATTTTGCAAAAGTAAGCTTAAAAATAATATCCCTCATTAATTGACACCGATGATCTTCATCAGTTCGTCGAGTTTGGGGGATAGGATAATTTCAGTCCTCCTGTTTTTAGCCCTGTTAGCAGGTGAATCATTCGGCACTACAGGAAGAAATTCGCCCCGTCCCGAAGCAACCAGCCTTTTCGGGTCAATCTTGCCATTGGAAAGTAATATTTTTACGATGGAAGTGGCTCGCATGGTACTCAGATCCCAGTTATCTTTCACCTGACCCTGACCCGTTAATGGAACATTATCTGTATGGCCTTCAATCAGGATATTTATGTCAGGATTTTCCTCCAGCACTTTGGCCAGATCCTTAAGTGCACCCACGCCATCGCGGCTTACATCCCATTTCCCGGATGCAAACAGAAGCTTTTCTTCAAGTGATACATAGACTTTTCCGTCTTTCATATGTACTGTAAGTCCTTTGCCTTCGAATCCCAGCAAGGCATCGGCAACCGTTTTACGCAAAGCATCAGTAATAGAATCTTTTTTATGCAAGGCAGCCTGCAATTCAACCAGGTTTTTCCCTTTCACATCCAGCTCGGCTTGTAAAGCTTTAAGTTTGTCTTCGCGCGCTATCAGATTATCCTGCGCAGCTTTTAATTCGGCCATTACTTTCTCCGCATCTTTAAAATTAGCTGAAGATTGCGATTTGAGCATTTCATTCGAACGATCAAGTTCATTATAATCAGCAGTAAGCACACGTATAGCGGATCCAAGTCGCGCAGTGTCAGCCTTGAGTTGGGCGAGATCTTTCCTGTTACGCTGGTTTTCAGAAGTAAGTTCATTTACAAGGGTTCCAAGCTTATCGACCTTTGCATTCAAACGGGTACTTTCATCGTTACAGCTAGCGGTAAGTTCTTTATATTTTTTCATGGAAACGCAGGAGGAAAAAGCGCCTGCCATCAACAGTACAACCAGTATTACTGTTAATCTTTTCATCGTTATTGTATTCATATTATTTTTGTTAAAGTTTCGATGGATGGTTAAAATTCTATTTCCAGAAATGAAGGGCAATGGTCCGAATGCACAGCCATAGGCATTATAACCGCGCGTTTCATTTTTTGTTCGAGTTCGTCGCTCACCATATTGTAATCGATACGCCAACCCAGGTTACGGCTGCGGGCACCCGAACGGTAACTCCACCATGTATAATGATGTGGCTCTTTTACAAAATAACGGAACGAATCAATAAATCCACAATTCAGAAAACCTGTCATCCATTCGCGCTCTTCGGGAAGAAAACCGCTGCTGGTCGCATTGCGTATAGGATCATGAATATCAATTGCCCGGTGGCAAATGTTATAATCGCCCGAAATAATAAGGTGCGGCCGGGTTTGTTTCAATTCAAGAATATAATTCTGAAAATCAGTAAGCCATTGCATTTTAAAAGCCTGACGGTGTTCGCCGGTAGTGCCGGAAGGATGATAAACCGAAATCACGCTTTTATCTCCAAAGTCAGCACGCATAAGCCTTCCCTCGAAATCATATTTTTCGATGCCCATGCCATAAGTCACTTTATCAGGTTCCGTTTTGGAAAGTATGGCCACACCGCTGTATCCTTTTTTTTCAGCGGGAAACCAATATGTATGATAACCCAATGCTTCGAATTCTATTATGGGAATCTGATCGTGCTGTGCTTTTATTTCCTGAAGGCAAACCACATCCGCATTGCTCGCTTTAAGCCAGTCGAGGAAACCTTTGCTAATGGCAGCCCTTATCCCATTTACGTTATAAGTGATGATGTTCATACTTGAAAAGTATTTTACAATTAGAACTGACGATTTTTCAGTATACAAAATTACAGGATAATCAGCAGCAGTTTTGTCATTCTTGCTATAAGTTATACAGAAATAATCAACAGTTTATAAATTTTCCTGCAAGCTGTATTTCCTGAAATACTTAAGCTTCAAATATCTCGCAGGTTCCCATACAATTGCCGCCACATTCATCCAGGCATGGTTCGGTGTGAATCATAACCTCGGTTTTCGGAAATTCCATCTTGATCTTCTGTGTAATGTCGTCACAGATATCATGTGCCTGTTTAACGGTAAGATCCTTATTTACAACCAGGTGAAACTCCACAAACCGCTCTGAACCGGCCTTACGTGTTTTAAAGTTGTGAAAATTCAAAACCTGTGGGTTCATTTTGTTAATAATAAGAGTGATTATTTTCTCTTCTTCTTCGGGCAAACTGGCATCGAGCAGATAAGTAACCGCCTCGGATGTAAGTTTCCAGGCTGTTTTTATAATAAGGCCTGCAACACCAATGGCTATTACAGGGTCAATCCATTCCAGGTTAAGTTCAGGGAAAAACCACCTGCCTGCCCTATAAATAGAAAGTCCGACAGCAACTCCTGCCGAAGTCCATACATCAGTGCGCAGGTGCCAGCCGTCTGCCATCAGGGCAGCCGAATCGGTTTCCTTGCCAACCTTGAACAATTTCTGCGAAATCATAAGGTTAGTAATGGCTGAAATACCCATTACGACAATGCCCCATTGAATATTATCAACAGGTTCGGGGAAAATGAGTTTTTGAACTGATTCAAAAATGATCCAGCCAGCTGCTACGAAAATGAGAAGGCCTTCGATAGCTGCCGAAAGATTTTCGAACTTACCATGCCCATACATATGCTCCTCATCAGCCGGTTTCCCGGAAGCTCTTACTGCGAAAAATGCTATTAAGGCAGCAACCAGGTCAACACCTGAATGAATGGCTTCGGACAAAATGGAAACAGCACCAGTAAAAATTCCGACCACAAGTTTAAAAACAACCAACATCGAATTTGACATAACCGACATTGCGGCAACCCGGCCCTTTTTTCTGTTATGATTCATTTTCAAAGGTTTAAATTCTCAGGTTCGATATTCCGGACAAATATCGGGCACAAAAAATCCCTATGGGCTCCTGATTTCCCACAGGGTTTTACTCCTGCTGCCGGAGTTCACCGACCCGGCTGCGACGTAAATATAATCCATGGCCGCCTGTTCATTATCCTGGTACAAAAATATTCAGCTTTTGGCAATACTCCAAATGAAAACAAAAAAAAAGAATGCTAACAAATATTCAACTATGAGAATATCAAAACCTCAAATGTCGGCTAATTTTCATATTTTTGCCCAATATGCCTGGAAGTAAATTTTATCAGAGGATTCATGGGTGGAGATTAAGACATATCTCTCAGCGGAATTTTATATTAATACTCAGCCTAATTGCCGGAGTTTTCGGTGGATTGGCAGCTATCGTGCTGAAAAATGCTGTTCACTACGGACATCTATTTTTGAAACATATAATTGCAGGTGAAGGATTCAACATTCTCTACCTGGTGCTTCCTTTTATTGGCATTTTCCTTACCTTTCTTTATGTTAAATATTTTGTAAAAGATAATATCGGGCATGGTATAAGTCGCGTTCTTCAATCAATTTCGAACAACAACAGCATTATTAAGGTCCACAATATGTATACCTCGCTGATAGCCAGCACTATTACTGTTAGTTTTGGCGGCAGCGTTGGTCTTGAGGCTCCAATGGTACTTACCGGGTCAGCGATAGGTTCAAACCTGGGACGCTGGCTGCGCCTCGATTATAAAACTATTACTCTACTGGTTGGCTGCGGAGCGGCAGGTGCGTTGTCTGGCATTTTTAAGGCTCCTATCGCCGCCGTAATATTTGCTCTTGAAGTACTGATGCTCGACCTCACTATGGCAAGCCTCATTCCTCTCCTGATTTCGTCCGCTTCAGGAGCCATACTGGCCTATTTCTTCATGGGCCACGGAGTATTGTTTTCATTTGAAGTATCTGCTCATCCATTCACAATGGGTAATCTTCCGTTTTATGCTTTGCTGGGCTTGCTCTGCGGACTGGTGTCAATTTATTTCACCAAGGCTAATATGTCGATTGAAAGGCAATTTGGCAAGATTCAAAACGGATATACGCGTATGGTGGTAGGTGGAACAATTACCAGTTTGCTGATATTCCTTTTTCCACCTTTATTTGGCGAAGGCTACGACACTCTCAACAATTTACTGGATGGCAATGGATTGCAAGTATTGGAAGGAAGTATATTCTCAGCTATGGGCTCCAATTATTTCCTGCTTTTGTTATTTCTGGTCTTCATTCTGATATTTAAAGTAGTGGCGATGTCGGCCACTACAGGCGGTGGCGGAGTTGGAGGCGTTTTTGCACCTTCGCTGTTCATGGGAGGAGTAACAGGATATTTCATGAGTAAATTTGTAAATTTCTTCATGAGCAGCCGCTTGCCCGAAAGTAATTTTGCCCTTGCCGGGATGGCAGGCGTGATGGCAGCTGTTATGCATGCTCCTCTTACAGCCATATTCCTTATCGCCGAAATAACCGGAGGCTACCAGTTCTTTGTTCCGCTTATGATTACTTCGGTTGTTGCCTATCTTACCATTATTCCTTTCGAGCCTCACTCCATTTATACGAAGCGTCTTGCCGAATCAGGCGAACTGATAACGCACCACAAGGATAAAGCCGTACTGTCGCGTCTCTCGATTGAAAGCCTGATTGAAAAAAACTTTATAACAACCAGTCCCGATGCTACTTTGGGCGAATTCGTGAAGCTTGTTGCAAAATCACAGCGGAATGTTTTCCCTGTGATCGACAATGAAAACAATTTTCTGGGTGTAATTTTCATTAACGATATCAGGCATATTATTTTTGAAACTCATCAGTATGAAACAGTATTTATGCGGAACCTGATGTTTATGCCTGATACTCTGGTGTCACAAGATGCTACAATGGAAGATGTTGCCCAGAAATTTACAGAATCGGCGCATTATAACCTGCCCGTGCTCAAAGATGGGAAATACATAGGTTTTGTTTCACGTGCAAATGTTTTTTCGGCTTACAGGAAACTTGTGAAAGACTTCTCGAATGATTAGTAAAGGATTTGGGGATTAGGTTTTAGGGATTAGGGAAGATGAAAACTGAGAGAAAAAGGGACTGGGAGAAAAAGGGACTGGGAGACGGGCAAATGGGGAGACTGTGCCTAAAGGTGTTTATTCCCCAGTAATTGAAATGCTTCCTCCACCGTTTCAACCGGTGCCATGCAAAATGAGCCGGAACAGATATAAATCAAAGTCTTTCCTTTAACATACCGAACAGCAAAATAGGGAAGTTTGCTTGCTTTTGTGCTTCCAAAAATCAATACTCCGGATCTGTTCTTCTCCGATAATTTCCTGATCACAGTTACTGAATCTGAACCTACCACCGCAATTACATATTGCTCGTGTGCCCGGGATAAAGCCAGTGAGGCCCAGTTCGAAAAAGCTGCAGGAGAATGAGTAAAGCGGGTTTGCATTGCCAATAGCATTTGCTGTACTTTCTCAGTAAAATCCTCATTGTGGAGAAAAATCCCTAAAGTATTTAAAACCCGGGCCATGGCCGAATTACCCGAAGGAATAACGCCATCGTAAACCTCGATTTTACGTGCAAAAACATGTTTATCCTCATTTTCGGAATACCAGAAAAATCCTGAATGCGAATCGTAAAAGTGCTTAACCACATAAGCGGCAAGAATTTCAGTTTCATGCAGCCAATGCTCATCAGTAGTGATTGAATAAAGTTTAAGGAATGATTCACAGGCAAACGCATAATCATCCAGAAAAGCATTAATCCGGGCTTTTCCATCTTTCCAGGTGTGAAATAGCCCGCCATCTGATCGTTTCAGATTGCTGAGGATAAAATCGGCAGTTTTTATAGCCGATTGAAGGTAGTCTTCCCTATCGAGGGCAATTGACGCATCCACCAAAGCACTGATCATAAGTGAGTTCCAGGCAAGCAACATCTTGTTATCCAATGCCGGACGTGGTCGGGATGACCGGGCTTTCAGCAACTCATTTCTGCAGAAGCTTGTCAATGAAGCCAATTCTTCAGCAGAAAGGAAATGTTGTTGTGCAAATAAATCATCACTGTCGGGTCGAAGCAGAATATTCCGCCCGAGTTCCCAAAAGCCTCGTTTATCAATTCCATAATATTCGCCGGCTAATTCAGCGTAATGACCAAGCGCTTCCGCAAATTGAGCAGCAGTCCAGGTATAAAAAAGTCCTTCCTCGCCTTCGCTGTCAGCATCGAGTGCTGAATAAAAAACGCTTTCAGGAGCAGTGAGTTCGCGGTTTATAAATTCAATTGTCTGTTCAATAACATCTTTGTAAAGCAGGTTACCTGTTAGCCGGTATGTAGTTGAATACAAACTAACGAGTTGAGCATTGTCGTACAGCATCTTTTCGAAATGCGGCACTTTCCAGTCGCTGTCGGTCGAATAACGGGCGAAACCACCTCCGGCCTGGTCATAAATTCCTCCAAAAGCCATCTTTTGCAGAGTTAACTCAACCAGTTTAAGTGCATTCTCTTCTTTTTCAATTATGCCAATTTCAAGCATAAACTTCAATACAACCGGCATAGGGAATTTAGGAGCGCCTCTCATCCCTCCTTTTTCAGTATCAAAAGCTTTTTGTATCAGGGCAAAAACAGGGGCAAAATCAGTAACACCTGTGCTATTTCCGCTTTCGTTGTTCAATATAAAATTTTGACTGGCAACTCCTTCGGATATTTCTGTTGCCTGCTGTTCCAGTTCCGAATACTGATTTTGATATATCTCATTTATATTCGTCAGCAATTGCTTCCACTGCTCAGGACGAAAATATGTTCCGCCCCAGAAAGGCCGTCCATCGGGCAAAGCAAAGCAATTCAAAGGCCAGCCACCGCTTCCTTGTACTTGTTGCACAGCATCCATAAATACATGATCCACATCAGGGCGCTCCTCACGGTCAACTTTAATACAGACGAATAAATCATTCATCAATTTCGCGATATCTTCATCTTCAAAAGATTCGTGTTCCATCACATGGCACCAATGGCATGACGAATAGCCAATACTGATCAGCAAAGGCTTATTCAAACGCCGTGCCTCATCGAATGCTGCAGTTCCGAAAGGAAGCCAGTTTACAGGGTTGTGTGCATGCTGAAGCAGGTAAGGACTTGTTTCGTGTATAAGTTGGTTGGTGTGGTTCATGTTTCAGGATTTCAGGGTTTCAGGGTTTCGGAGTTAAGGCCGCTGAGCGATTCCGATAACTATCGGAACGAAGAGCAGAGTTACAGAGTTTGAAGGGTGACTTAGTTTTAATACATGGGCTGCACCCATGGTTGTATGATTACGCCCTTGCAGGGCTTCAATTTGTTATGACATTTAAAACTCTTCAATCCAGTCAATCCATTCAATCCATTCAATCCATTCAATCCACTCAATCCTTATTCAACAGCAATTTCATCCGCAAACAGCCATGCTTTATTACCTGCACCCGGATGCCATTTCGGACAGATTCCCTGATTTATTGCTATAAGTTTCACAAAACGGGCTTTTCCTTTAAACGAAACTGAAACTGGTTGAATTACGGCTGTTTTGATCTCTTTTTCAGACGAAAAGATGCTTTCACTTAGCTTTTGGTATGTAACTCCATCTTCCGAAACCTGGATGACAACTTGCTTTGGTAGAAAAATCCAAGAATTATTATCTGACAGGAAATTGCAACTGATATTTTTAAGTTGAATCGATTTCCCAAAATCAATAACTACATCAAGGTCGTTGCCTTCAAATCCCTGCCAACTTCCATCCTGACCGTTACTGCTGGCCAGTATTCCATCAAGTAACGCAAGCATGCCTCCGGCTTCATAGTAGTTGGAATAAGGTAATTTATAGGTAATTTCAGCGCCTGAAGCCTTATTTGCTATGATCTTCCAGCTTTGTACCGATCCGGAAACAAACCCGTTGCGTGAAACTATGGCAAACAGCTTTTCGGATTTCCCTGACGGAATGGGATTCAGAAAACGGGGTGAGCCTTTCCCTGGCACTTTGTTGAAATCATAAAATATATCTGCTTCTCTGGCCTTTGTCGTCAACAGGTATGAAAGGATTTTAGTATCCGGATCAAAAAATGATTTCAAAACAACATTTTCGGTAATAATATCCCAATTATCAGTACGGAAGGATGAGGCGGGTAAACCGGCACCATTAAAAAGTGTTGCTTCTGAAGTGTTTGTAAAAGCATACCGTACGGATTGCGGCTGTTTGACTTTCGGTGAGGATACAATCAGATTGTCGCCTGATATTTTAACAGATGCCGGGTAAAAAATGCGGTCAGATCCACCAATCACGAAGTTATTCTGAATAGACCCGGCCAGTTTCAGTCCGCTTTCAGCATTCAGGAATGAAATGCTGATGGTTTTACCTGTAGTTTTCATTTCGTTATAAATAGGTCCGCAGTAAGCAAAACCTGTCTTTCCATACGTTTTATCCAGCGCCCACAAGGCAAGACGTTTCCCTACATCGAGTTTATTTTTCGGGTGAATATCTTTGATATTATCAACCAGATCCATGGTTACCGCCATACCTGTGTTTGGAATTGCAAGGCATTTCAACTGTGCTTCGCGCAACAAAGCGCCGGAAAATGGTTCATCATAGGTATAAGGTGCAATTTGAACGAAGTAAAACGGAAACTCGCCCACATTCCATGCCTTACGCCAGGAAGTTATCATGGTTTTCATCAATTCCGGGTAAAGCCGCGCATCCATACGGTTCGACTCACCCTGGTACCAGATAGCACCTTTGATCGTATAATTGATAAGCGGATTTATCATAGAATTATATAAAACTCCGGGAGTACCCGGCCACCATTGGCTTCCGTTGTAATGGTTCAGATAAAATCCAAGATCAGGATCGGCTTTAATGCTTTCGACTGGCGTCCATACTTCGGCAGGTGTGCCACCCCAGGCTGTTGCAATCAGTCCGACCGGAACACCAAGTTGTTTGTTCAGATAAGCGCCGTAAAACCATGCCGTTGCGCTGAAATCATTTACTGTATTAGTATCGGCAGTAAGCCAGTTTCCCTTGCAGTCCACTTGCGGGATAGCCGAAGTATCCTTCAGAACGGTAAACATCCTGACACCGGAATATATTCCTTTTGCGACTTCATCTCTGACTTCCGGTTTGTAATGCTTCCAGCCG
>JBBRYZ010000110.1:0-13673 GCA_038237165.1 Bacteroidales bacterium
GAACTACCGCCTTTTCTGGATATTAATCGGAATGTACCTGTTGGCTTTGCTGGTGATTGCGTCTGGCGGCGGACTGTTTTTGGCATGGCTGAAAAGGGAGGGAATGGATTTTAAAGGCATTGACCCGACTATTCTACCCATTTATGATTTCCCTGATATATGGCAAAACATAGCTTATCTGGGTTCCTTTAATAAAATTCTGCTTGCGTTTATTGTTATTATTTCTGTTAACAATGATGTGGTTTACAACACCATGCGCCAAAACGTAATTGACGGCATCAGCAAAAAAGAATTCCTGCTGAGCAAAATGTTATTTATCCTGGCCATGGCAGCCATCAGCACGCTGTTTCTGTTTGTTGCCGGGCTTGTAAACGGATCCATATATTCGCATGTGTGGGGCGCCGCATATATTTTCGATAAAACGGAATTCCTGGCAGCCTATTTTTATGACATTCTGGTTTACTGTACGCTGGCTTTCCTGTTGTCGCTTATTATCAAAAAGGCCGGATTTATTATTATCGCGCTGTTTTTGTACACCATCATGTTTGAACCTATTGCTACTGCCATTTTCCAGAATGCGCCTTATTTCAGGGATGGTATTATGCCTCAAATTGCTCAGCTTTTTCCAATAAAATCATTGAACAGCCTTATTCCTTTCCCTTTCAGCCGGTATGTTTTTATGGAAATTGATGATTTTGTGCCGCTCAAAGCAATTATAAGCAGCACGGTATGGTTCGCTGTTTATCTTTTTTCAATTGTTTTTATTTTGAATAAAAGGGATTTGAAATAAAGTAACAGTGTATTTCTCATTATTTGGGCAACATAAATTGTTCAATAGCAACAATTCGGCTATTAGTGCTGGAAATCTATTTACCCTTATGTACAGTTAAGCCTGAATTAACGGATGGGAATTGTAAAATAGAAGGCAGATCCTTTGCCAGGTACGCTTTCGGCCCATATTTTACCGCTATGTTTCTCAACAAACTCTTTACACAAAATCAATCCCAGCCCGGTCCCTGTTTCATTTTGGGTTCCGGAAGTGGAGTAGCTTTCGTCAATTCTAAACAGCTTAGTGATTAATTCTTTTTTAATCCCAATCCCACTATCACTAACGGCTGCCAGTAATTCATCCTTTTTCAATTCAACCGAAACAATAACCTTACCGCCTGGATTGGTGAATTTTATGGCATTTGAAATCAGATTCCTGAATACGGTGCTGATCATGGCTTTATCAGCATAAAGAAACATATTTAGCGGTAATTCCTTTTCAATAGAAATGGATTTTTGCACTGCTGTATCAGCTAATAATTCGGTTACTTCGGTAATGAGTGATACCATTTCGATGTCGGAAGGATTAAACCCAATACGTCCGGTTTGCGATAGCGACCATTCCATCAGATTCGAAAGTAAATTCATGGCACGATTTGAAGAAGTCTGAATGATGGCAGCATATTCCTCGATTCCTGCATAGTTCTTTTCCTGGACTTGTTGGATCAGCTGACCACTAAACCCGATAATGCTGTTAAACGGACTTCTCAGGTCGTGGGCAATTATGGAGAAAAATTTGTCTTTGGTAGAATTCAATTCATGCAAACGGTTTTCACTTTCTTTTAAGGCTTTTTCTGCTTGTTTACGCTCTGTAATGTTTTGGACTAAAAGTAAATAACCCATGATGTTTTCGCCTTCAGTTGATTTTATCGGGGTAATAGAATAAAGCATTTCCGCTTCTCCTGAATTGTATGTCTGGTATTGATTTAGTTCCCTTATTTTATTAAAATTGAAAACTGCTGTATATTCAACCGTAGTTCCATTTTGCAATTTCATTTTTGAATCATTGCTCAGGGTGGTACCTTCAAAAATGTTGAACCCCAAAATGCTGCTTTTGTCACCAATGCCAAACATTTTTAAGGAGGCAGGATTTGCATCGATCTGAATTCCTAAAGCATCATAAATTTCGATACCTATCGGGGATTTTTCGAAAAATGTCCGGAACTTATCTTCGCTTTCCCTGAGTTCTCTTTGAGCAGACACAATATTTGTGATATCGTGAAAGCTCCATACCCGGCCTACACTTCTTCCTTCAAATTGTTGGGTTTGCGAATAACGTTCGAAGGTACGTCCGTCATTGAATTCAAGAATATCAAAAGAAATTTCCTCGTCATTCATATACAATGCATCTACCTTTTTTACAAAACCAATTGGGTCTATTAACTGATCCAGCACAAACGACATTATTTTTGCGTCATCACGTGTTGAGATAACAGATTCAGGAATTCTCCACAGCTTAATAAATTTCTTATTGAAGTTCGATATTTTCCCGTTTTTATCCACAACAAGAATACCATCTGCTGTGGATTCAAGCGTTGCCGTTAGTAAGGAAAATGATTTTTCAAGATCTTCTTCAGCTCTCTTGCGCTCAATAACATTGGCCACCTGGCTTCCAATGGAGTCGAGGAACCTGAGATGATCTTTGTTGTACACATTTTCTTTTTCGTAATGCTGAAGTACCAGAACACCAATAATCCTGTCGGATGTGCGCAAAGGAACACCGATCCATGATGGCGAATTGGAACCAACCAATTCAACTTCATTTTCTTCTTTTAGTTTTTCAAAAAAGTTGTTATCAATCAGTAATGATTTGCCTGCCCGGAAGATATAAGAAGTACAACTTTTTTCTAAAACCATGGGAGCAGGAGCCTCATCGAACTGGTCTACAAAGTATGGGAAACTGAAAAGTTGTGTATCAGGGTCATAGAGCGCGAAGAAACAATTGTCGGCATATAAAACTTTTTTTAGCGAATGGTGAATCAACAAAAACAATTCATCCAGATTTGCGGTAGTTGTAACTCCATGCACTATTTCCGACTGCACTTCCCTTTCCAGCTCCAACTTTTTCTGCCGGGATGCATAGCGTATCATAGGTCTCAAAACAAGGAAATATAAAGAAGGAGTAAGAAGTAAAACCAAAAACAGACCATCAGTTAAAATTGCAACCACGATGCCCTGAGACGATAAGAATAGCTTTATCATCTCTAAACCAAAATCAACAATAAGAATGGTTATTACTAAGTAAGTCAGTAGTTTATACGGAGAATTAAATATTCCCCCGGTAATTTTAGGTTGTTTACAAGTGGGTTTCATCTGATGGTGTCATGATATAGTGTTGTTTATTTGTCGAGGTGTTTGCTGAGTAGGGCTAACAATGCCTGCTGTTCGATGGGTTTACTGATAAAATCAATACATCCGCATTCACTAGCATGGTTACGGTCCGTGTCGTTGCTGTAGGCTGTTTGGGCAATTACCGGAAGCATGGGAAACAATTTCCTGATTTCTTTTGTAGCTTCGTATCCATTCATCACCGGCATTTTTATATCCATTAGTACCAAATCTATCATGGGAAATAATTTACACAACTCCACAGCTTCAACGCCATCTCTGGCCCTGATGAGCTTAAATTTTAAATCCTTTAAAAATATTTCTAAAAGCATGTAGTTTGAATCTTCATCTTCGGCAACTAAAATCGTTTTCGAAACAGCTAATTCCTGAGTAAATAATTTAGGAGTCTTTGCGGATAATTCATCAGTTATCTCTCTCTTATTAGGAATGGTGAAATAGAACTTTGAGCCTTCACCTGACTTCGACTCCAGCCAGAGCTCACCTCCCAGAAGTTCCACATACGCCTTTGAAATGGAAAGACCCAATCCTGATCCTCCAAATTCACGAGCCGAGCTAATTTCAACCTGGCGAAATCGGTCAAATATTACATTTTGATATTCAGTTGGGATACCAATGCCTGTATCTTCTACGTAAAACTCCAGGTAATCATTTTTAACAGTGTACCCAACATTAATAAAACCATTTTTTGTGAACTTAAAGGCATTTCCTATGAGATTGGTAAGTATCTCATTCAGCTTTGTCGGATCGGTAATTACATGTGATTCGCTATCAGGCAATGGCGTGTTAAAATTGATTTTAACTTTCATGTTATCTGATTTCAGACTAAACTGATCAAATAAGAGTTTGAGTACAGAATTCACATTTGTTGCCTTTTTATTGGCTTTTGCCTGACCTGCCTCAATAGTGGCTATTTCTATTATATCAGTAATAATGGAAAGAAGTTGTTTGCTGCTGTTCACAATAATATCAGTAAATTCCTGGCGATTGTCGGGTTCCAGATCAGGGTCATTAAGGAAACCTGAAAACCCGACAATGGCATTCATGGGTGTGCGTATCTCGTGCGAAATGTTATGCAGGAAAGCTGTTTTCAGCCGATCGCTCTCTTCTGCCTTCTCTTTGGATTCAATTAAGGCATTAAGTATTTCTTTCTTCTCGGTAATATCCTCCATGATCAGGATGTAGTTACTTATGGAATTGTTCTCCAACATCAGGGGTGCGATAATTACGTTTTCCCAATAAAGGTTTCCATCTTTTTTTCGATTCTCGAATTCTGACTGCCATGTGTTACCAGCCTGCAAAGTTTCCCACATAGTATTAAATGCATCTTCAGTTGTATGACCCGGGTTAAATATACGCGGATTTTTCCCTATCACTTCTTCCGATTTATACTGATTGATGGCTGTGAACTTGGTATTAACAAATTCAATTTTACCTTTTTCATTGGTTATTGCAATGGCTGTCGGACTCTGCTCAATAGCTTTTATAAGTGTTTTAATTAATTTTTGGGATTGTTTTGACTCTGTGATATCCTCTTTTACAGCTACAAAGTGGGTGATTCTTCCTTGTTCGTCGGTTATTGGCGAAATAACAGCTGATTCAAAATAAATCTCCCCGTTTTTTTTGCGATTCTGAAACTCACCACGCCACTCGTTGCTCGATGTTATAGTTTCCCAAAGACCTTTGTATTCTTCTTGTGTGGTAATTCCTGATTTTAATATCCTTGGATTATTCCCGGTTGCATCATCAAAACTATAACCGGTGAGTTCTGTAAACTTTGGATTAACATATTCAATATTGCCAAAGATATCAGTGATAATAATAGAAGCAGGATTTTGCTCAACTGCGCGCGAAAGAGTCCGAAGCTTTGCTTCAGCAGCTAATTGTGCCTTAATAGTTTCATGTTTTTTAATAGCAGCCGAAATAGCCTGACCCAGACGGGTGAGGTTATCTTTCAAAATATAGTCGTCGGCCCCTGCCTTCATTATTTCCACAGCTATTTGCTCATTCAGCGATCCGGTAACAAGAATGAAAGAGGTGTCCGGAACCACATCCTGGCGTATTTTGAGCGCTTCCATGCCATTAAATTGGGGCATTGAATAGTCGGAAAGTATAATATCAGGTTTAAAATCTTTCAAGGCCAGTTTATAACCTTCCTTATTTTCAACACGTATATCTGTAAATTTAATTTCGCTTTTGGTAATGGCTCGCCTGATCAGATTTGCATCAGTTTGCAGGTCCTCAACTATCAGAATTTTTAAAATGGACTCCATGTTTCGTTTTTAGTTGTTCGTAGTAAAGCGGTACAAAGCTATATTTAAAGTTGTAAATATAATCAATTAACTTTTGTCCTCGAAACTCAGCACTCAGTACTGTGCACCAGGCATTCAGTACTAAACACCAGGCACCATGCACTAAGAATTCCGCCCTATTTCGGAGGCTCATTAAGCAGCAGCCAGTACATACCCAAATCCCTTACTGTTGCCATAAATTTATCAAAATCAACCGGTTTAACTATAAAGCTATTGGCGCCCAGCTTGTAACCCTGCACTATATCAGACTCTTCTTTTGAAGAAGTAAGAATAACTACAGGGATAGCTTTTGTCCTTTCGTCGGATTTGATCCTTCGAAGTACCTCAAGTCCATCCACTTTAGGGAGTTTAAGGTCAAGAATAACCATTTTCGGAATCCTGCTCATATTGCGATCCTTATATTTCCCGGTAGCAAAAAAGTAATCCAAGGCTTCCGCTCCGTCGGGAATAACGTGGATATTATTCGCGATATTGTTTTTCTTCAACGCCCGTATGGTTAATTCCAGGTCGTTTTTGTTGTCCTCAACAATTAGAATGTCAATAATATTGGTTTCCATAGTTTCTATTTATTTGCTTTTGGTAAAACAAAATAAAATGTGGCTCCTTCGCCGACTTTCCCTTCCGCCCACACTCGGCCATTCATTCGAAGAATCACCCGTTGCACAATGGCCAGTCCTACTCCGGTTCCTTCAAAATCGCTTTCAGCATGCAGGCGCTGGAATACGCCAAACAATTTGTCGGAGTACTCCATATTAAAACCGTCGCCGTTATCTTTTACAAAATAAATATTCTCATTATCTTTTATTTTGCTTCCTATTTCAATTGCCCGTTGTGATTTATGTGAGGTAAACTTAATGGCATTACCAATTAAATTTACCCAAACCTGTCTCATCATCGCAGTATCGCCAATGGCAGCGGGGATGTCCTGCAAATGAAATTCGATTTTTTCTTTATCTGAATCCGTACTGGATTGTTGATAAACCTCATTCGCCAGATTGTACATATTGATTTCGGAAAAATTCAGTTCATGCCGGCTCAAGCGTGAGAATTTAAGCAAATCGTCAATAAGAATACCCATTTTATTCGCATTATCAATAACAATATTCAGCATACGGTTTCCTTCCGAATCAAGCTGAAGAGCGTAATCTTCCTGTATAATACGGGTAAATCCGGACATGGCCCTGAGCGGAGCGCGCAAATCGTGTGAAACCGAGTAACTGAAGGATTCCAGTTCTTTATTCGCTGTTTCCATGTTCTGACGTTCCAGCTTTAATTCCGATGTCATGCGATTGAGGTCCTCAACCATAAACAACATGGCTTGCTGGCTTTTATTCAGTTTTTCAATCTTCTCATTCAGTTCGGCTGTCCGCTCGCTGACCAGCGATTCCAGGTCTTCGGTTAATTTCCGAAGGTTGCTTTCTACCTCTCTTTGCCGGCTGATATCGATGACATTACCGAAAACGTTTATTATTTTACCATCGTGGTATTCGACATGTCCTGCAGTACGTACCCATTTTAAAGTTCCGTCGGCAGCTTTAAGCTGTAATTCCAAATCGAAAGCCTCACCGGTTGCTATAGTATGGCGCAGTGCCAGGTTAAAAACAGTTTTGTCATCGGGGATCAGGTAGTCCAGGCCAAAGTCGTTTTCTGATGGCTCCATTTCGGAAGGGGAAACGCCAAAAACAGCATAAACACCTTCGGTCCAGGTTACTTTTTTTGTTGCCATATCGAAAACCCAGCCTCCGACCTTGGATACCCTTTCCATTTCGGTTAGTAGTATTTGCCTGCTATGCAACACGCCGAGTGTTTTTTTGTGTTCGAGTATTTCTTCATGTAGACTTTTGGTTCTGCTTCTCACAAGCCTGCGTAGAGTGTACACGGCTATCAGTGACAGCAGGGCTAAAATTGGAATCAATACATATATCAGTAGTTTGATCAGGTTACTATATGTGAATCGCTCTTTGGTAACAGGCCCGAACCATTTCAGGTGAATTTTGTCGTAGGTTCCGTTTGCGATTACTACAGATAAGCCTTCGTTGAGCTTGTTCAATAAGACAGTATCTCCTTTTTTTACCGCAATGCAAAAATTCTGACTGAAATTATCGAAAGGAATGTTCAAGGGTACAATTCCGTCAATATCAAAATCTTTCAGAAGCCGGATTCCGAGTACCCGCTGGGTAATTACGGCATCATAGTTTCCATCGGCAAGCAACCGGAATGCTTCGGCAAAGGTATGTGTAGTAATAATTGTTTTTGCAATAGTATTGCGCCTGACAAATTCTTCGGCATTATCTCCTTGCATAACAATGACTGATTTATTCTTCAGATCAGCAATGGAATTTATACCCTTTGTTCCTTCCCTTACAAATACAGCTCCATGCAAAGTTAAGTATGGAAAGGTAAAATCATACAGTGCTTCCCGCTCAGGTGTACGCCCAACCAGGGGTAGAGCATCAATTTTGCCTTCGGCCAGATCTTGCATGATTTTGACCCAGGTGCCGATTTTAATGGTTGTTACAAGATGTTCCTCTTTCGCAATGGTCTTAAAAAGTTCAATCGCGAAACCATCAGCCTTGCCATATTTATCAACCAGGCAAAAAGGCGGGTAATTAGTCTCTGTTGAAATGGTTATACGGGTAATTTTGCCGGATAACGTATCATTGTCCACTTTTGTTTGCGCTTGCGTATAGCAAACAAAACCGAACATGAAAACAAGGGATACAAGGTGCGATTTAATAATCATAAGGTTTAATTATAATTTACCCGATTTAAGAAACTCTATTTCATCACGAAGTTCTTTCATGCGCAATTCACGGTCGATGGTGGCATCGTAAAAACGTTCCAGTTCAGCAATCCGTTCTTTTAGTTCTTTGGTTTTTTCCTCAACCATGATTTCCAGGTCATTCTTTATTTTCAGCAATTCTTCTTCTGCCTGTTTCCGCTCTGAGATGTCGCGGATTACACCAATAAGATACTTTTCCCCATCATTGCCTATAAATCGCGACTTCCGTGTGGAAATGGTTCGTGTTTGTCCATCCCTGATTGTGACAGATTCTTCATTTACAGTATCCAGCCCATCCGCCAGAACTTGTTTATCAATTCTCAAAAAGCTTTCCTGCTCATCCGGGGCAACGCCCTCGGCAAGTGTTTTACCGATAATTTCAGTTCCTGAAAGATTAAAGATTGTACAAAAAGCATCATTAACAAGGAGAAGTTTGCTTTGGTCGTCCTTTACGAAAACCGGATCACCCATATTGTTAATGATAGCCTCGTAGTAATTTTTACTCTTTTCTGCATTTTCTTTGGCTTTTGTTAATTCTTCTTTTGCAAGCTTACTTTCGTTAATATCAAGACACTGCCCGATATAACCGATGAATTTACCGTGGCTGTCGTAACGAGGTGTACCGTCGTCCTGAATCCATCGGTAGTCTCCGCTAGAATGCCGTATGCGGTATTCCATACTGAATTTTTCGCGACAATCGAATGCGTTAACATATATTTCAATACAATGCTGTAAATCGTCGGGGTATACACCTTCAACCCAACCATCGCCCAGTTCCTGTTCAAGTGTCCTGCCGGTAAAATTAAGCCAAGGGATGTTGAAATAGTTGCATTTTTTATCAAGGCCCGAGGTCCAGATAAGTGCCTGCCCAGAATCGGCAAGAGTACGAAAATGTGTTTCGATCTCCCTTACTTCTTCCTCGGCCTGCTTGCGTTCGGTGATATCAATACCAACTCCGACAAAGTATTTTTTAGTGCCCATAATCAATAAACTCCCAGTAAAATGCATTATCGGTTTTTCGCCATTCTTAATCCGCATAGGAACGTCTACTTCCCCATAACCTTTTGTGAAAACATCGTTAATTGCTGCCTCCACTCGAACAACATCAGCCTTATTATCATACCAGCTTAATGGATTCATCTGAGATAATTCTTCATCTGAATAACCGGTCATTTCTTCGTGTCTTTTATTATGTTTGATATGAGTTCCTTTGTCGTCATAGACATAGAGCATACCAGGGATACTTTCAAAAATGGCTTCGACAAAAACCTTTTCCTGTGCGAGCACTTCTTCCGCCCGTTTTCGTTCACTTATATCGGTAAATATGCAATGAGTTTGGGTAAAGTGGCCCAATTCATCGTGCCCAATACGACCTTCGTATGATACTGTAAAATGTGTACCATCTTTCTTAACCATCTCAAACTGGAAATCATGAATTTCGCCGGCGGCAATAAAAGCAGGAAAACGTTCTTTGATAAGTTTTGCAGACTCAGGGGTCATGAATTCGCCAAAGTAACGGCCAATTACTTCCTCCCTATTGTAGCCCAAGGTTGAAAGCCAGGTTTTATTAACATCAATAAGCCTGGCGCTGGTATCGAGCGACTGGTAGGATAAAGGTGCATTTTCGTAAAGCAGCTTAAATCGTTTTTCACTTTCCCGCAATGTAAATTCAGCTTTGCGTTCCTCGGATTGATCGCGGAACACCAATACCACTCCGATAATTTCACCCTCCTTATTCCAGATGGGCGCGCCGCTGTCGGCAATCGGGCGTTCGCTGCCGTTTTTTGCTATCAGCAGAGTATGGTTCGCCAGCCCTACCACGATACCTTCGCGAAGCACTCTTCGTATAGGGATTTCAACTGCAGCCCTCGTATCTTCATTGATAATGGGAAAAACTTCTTCCAATAATTTACCTAAAGCTTCTTTCTCTGTCCATCCGGTAAGCTGTTCGGCTACCGGGTTCATCTGCCTTACCATACCTTCGGAATCCATAGTTATTACGCCGTCACCAATGCTGTTCAAAGTGGTGCGGAGTTGCTCTTCGCTGGCACGTAATTCCGCTTCTGCTTGTTTTTGCTCTGTAATATTATTAATGCTTGTAATAAAATACTGTGGTGTGTCTTCCTGATCCTGCTGAAGGTAAGTGGAAACATCGGCCCATACTATACTGCCGCTCTTATGAATATATCTCTTTTCGAAACGGGCCCGTTTGATTTTCCCTTCCTGCAAATCCCGGATAATGCTACTTGTTTTCTCAATATCTTCTGAGTAACTTATTTCTTTCCAGTTCTTAGCTCTCAGCTCATCTTCGGAATAGCCTAAAATATCACAGAATGATTTGTTGACATGGAGGGTACCACCTATCCCGGTAATAGATTTGCCGACAGGTGAATTTTCGAAAAGGTTACGGAATTTGATTTCACTTTCTTTCAGTTCTTTTTCTGCTTGTTTGCGTTCAGCAATTTCATTCGATAATGTAATGTTTTGAGCCTCAAGCTGAAGTTGAATCTGGCGCATTTCGAAATTGGTTTTAACCCGCGCAAGCAATTCATCTGCCTGGAATGGCTTATAGATAAAATCAGAAGCTCCTGCCTTTAATCCTAAAATATTATTCCCTTCTTCTTCGTATGCTGTGATCATAAGAACCGGGATATTACAGGTTTCCTTACCGGCTTTAAGGATGCGACACATTTCAAACCCATCCATGCCCGGCATTCTTACATCCAGCAAAATGAGGGTGGGAAGCTTTTCCTGAATGAATATAAAAGCTGGCTCTGCATTACTTGCTGTACGCACTTTATATCCCGAATCCTGAAGAATGTTTAACAATAAGACAATGTTTGACTTTGCGTCGTCAACAATAAGAATATCGTTTTCACTTTGTGGTTCAAGGTAGGCTTCCATCTTTGTCAATTACTTAGGGTTTAATTACTCATTATAATGAGAGTATCTCGGTAATGAGCTGAACTTAGATAAGTTGATGTAATAGTTTAAATACAAACAGCATTATTTGGATAGTTTATGCAGGGTTTTTAAGTATCGACATTGCTTAATTGCAATTCATTTTCCGAAATCTTCTTTCCTACAAGATCTTCAGCCTTTTGCCTTAAAAAATCTGTTCCAGAGGCAGGCTTATCTGGTTTTTCATAAACAACTGCGGAATGGCTGACAGAAAATGCCAGGTAAAATTCGTTATTTTTTTCGAAAAGATTAAACCCCATAAATCTTAGCTTTTTTACGCTTTTAATTAGTCTATTTAATTTTGAAACGAATTGCAATATTTTTTTCAACTTTATGCATAAACTATTGATAATCCATGATGTAAATTATAAATAGTCACTAATAAAACTACATAAAGTGAGAAATACAGTTTCATTCAGATTGTCATATTACCTGCTTTCAAAGTAGCACTAACATGACAAACTACCGGATACTATATTGTAAAAATAATACATATTTCAAATGATTACTACGTATAATATATCAAGTATTCTATTTATAACCAGTCTAAATTTATTAGTAAATATAGGTAGTGCGAATAAGTAAATAAGTTGAAAATGAGTTTTGTCCACGATCAACACTTAGTTCCCGTGAGGGAAAGTCCTCGCGCAAAGAAGATTGAGTTTTGCTAATCAGTCCTAAAATTAAAGAAATGGCGCATTTTTAAGTTAAATGCTGAGTTTTGTTATAGACTGTACTTAGTATTAGTTGCTTATGTATTTTGCTCAATCGTTTTTGCAAAGTGGGGCTAAAAAATAGAAAATAGTCTGTACAGGTTAAATTTCATCCAAGTTTCTCCCTGAAAAAGTCAATGGTCCTTTTCCAGGCCAGGGTTGCAGCTGCTTCATCATAACGGGGGGTTGTATTGTTATGAAATCCGTGATTAACTCCTTCATACATATAAGCGATATAATCGATATGGTTTTGCTTTAACGCGGCCTCGTAGGCTGGCCATCCTTCGTTTACACGATTGTCGAGGCCTGCAAAATGAAGCAGTAAAGGCGCTTTTATCCTGGCGGTATCTTCAGCAGTTGGCTGTCCTCCATAAAATGGCACAGCAGCTGATAAAGAAGCAATTTTGACCGCCATCATATTTGCAATCCAGCCACCAAAGCAAAATCCAACCACCCCGACTTTACCATTGCAATCTTCATGTGAAACCAGATATTGATAAGCGGCAATGAAATCCTCGAGCATTTTATTGGGATCCAGTTTGCTCTGTAACGCTCTGCCATCATCATCATTACCTGGATAACCGCCAAGTGGAGTGAGGGCATCCGGAGCCAGTGTAATAAATCCTTCTAATGCAGCCCTGCGGCCAATAGCCTCAATATATGGATTCAGTCCCCGGTTTTCGTGGACTACAATAATGCCCGGTAATTTATTTTTGGATTCGAGAGGTTTCGATAAAAGTCCCCGTATGCTTCCACTGCCTTTGGGAGAATTATACGTGATATATTCAGTTTTTATTCTTGGATCATCCGGTTTTATTTCAACAGAATCAACATAATTGGGCATAACAAAGCTCAGTAGCGAAGGCAATGTAATGCCGGCTATTGCGTAAAGTGATAGCTTTTCAAGGAGTTGTCTACGTTCAATTTTATTATGAGCATATTCATCATATAAATCAAAGACTTCCTGGCTGATATCTTCTTTTTTTAACTTTTTCATATGCTTCTATTTTAGTTATTATTTTAACGCCTATGTTACCTTATCCCTAAGTTCATCGTGTGAGACATTCCTGTATAATTGTAAAGATGAAATGTAAAGTTAAGCGTTTCTTGTAAAATCCCGATGCAAAATAGAGCACTTGCAATATTGCCTCTTGACCACATGCATTAATTTTAGATGCAGGCTGTAATATATTCACTTCAATATTCCCTCAATTTATGATTCGGATTTGGAATTAAATTTTCACATAAAAACGATAAATACAATAATTAATAAGGTTGTGTAAGATCATTTACTTATATTTGCCTTCGTTTTACTTAACAATCATTTTATGAAAGCTAACCGCACCTGGTTATCATATGCAATAATAACGACTATTTTCTGGGGAGTGTGGGGCGCCCTGATCGAAGTTCCACAAAAAGCAGGTTTCCCGCCTACACTGGGCTATATTGTATGGTCACTCACCATGATTCCCTGTGCGTTGGTAGCTTTGTACCTTATAAAATGGAGGATTGAAACAGATAAACGTTCAATAATACTTGGTTCAGCTGTAGGATTACTAGGAGCCGGAGGTCAGCTTTTGCTTTTTCAGGCATTAAAGGAAGGGCCGGCATATATTATATTCCCATTCATTTCGCTCTATCCCATTTTGACAATATTGCTGTCAGTCATTATTTTGAAAGAAAGAACCTCTATTTTGAAATGGGCCGGAATCGGAATTGCTTTGATTGCAA
>JBBRYZ010000111.1:0-13670 GCA_038237165.1 Bacteroidales bacterium
GGTCCGGTGAGTTCAATATTGCGTAAGGTTGTTGCTTTGTACGCGCCATGATCCTGTGGATTTCCGGTTACTGAAAAACGATCGCCAGAATCATTAAAAACTGAATCTTTGCCGTTGTTATAAAACAAGTTGGTAGTGAATAATGGATTACCGGAACCACCGTGGCAGTGGAAACAATCAGCACCCTCCTCGGTCATAAAAAGCACATAGCCATTGAGTTCCTGCGTGCTGAGCTGCTGTTCGCCACGCATATATTTATCAAACTTCGAGTCCGACGAAATCAACGTTCGTACAAACTGTGCCACAGCTTTACTGATATTTTTGAAAGTAACAGTGCGCGAGCCAAAAGCTTTTTCGAAAAGTTCCGGATAACCAGGTATGCTTTGAATCAATGCTTTGGTTTTACTGGTATCACCGGCCATTTCGTTCGGCGCTGTTACTCCCATTCGCACTATATCTTCGATTGTTCGTTGAGTTACTTCCGGGTTATTATTCGAAACCGATCCCGACCAGTTATATCCCGACTCATTCCAAACCAGATTGATCATAGGCAACATTACATGAGGCGTTGCTATTCCAGTTATCCCAAAGGGGTGTCCGCCAGTGAACTTTGGATGATCAATTCCGCATTCGAACGACCGGGATTGCAAGTGACAAGTACCGCAACTCATCATTTTATCTGCTACGGTATTGCCTGACAAACGTCCGTCATAAAAAAGGAAACGCCCAAGTTCTATTCCTTCTACAGTCATTGGATTATCGGCGGGAATATTCATCCGAGTTGGGAAGAACTTCGGAACCGTTATCTGGTATGGTGTTGGAATATGTACAGGATCTTCTTCATGATTGCAGGAAACCACAAGCAAAAGCATTGTTAGGGTTAATACCCAAAGCGTACTGGATATGATTTTATTAAATGATAAAGTATTTGACACTTTCTCTTTCAAGCTTATTTTTATTAAGAAATTTATGAAAAGATTCATTTTAGAAGCGTGTAAGTCAGAGTAACGAAGTTGGATGAAATTTCATGTACAAAGCTCCAAATTTCAAATCTCCATGTATCCAAGTCTCCACATTTCTCCCCAGTCTCCCAAAATCCCGTCTCAACTAATCAAACATTCCTCCGGAAAGTGACACATTGAAAACATGAGTCCCGTTTTCGCAGGCTTTTTTCATAGCTGGCTGATTTTGCATAATCTGACCGCCAATAACATTCCAATCCCAAAGATTAGGAGATTCGAACCACTTTTCAATATTCATCGTAACAACGATTATATGGTTAGTTGACGAAGGCATTATTTTGAATGGAAGCGTTACCTTAAAATAATTGTGATAAAACGTTCCCATAGCATCCAATCCTATGCCAATATGGAAATTAAAAGCCTTAATCTCATCGCCGGGAGCTTTCCACTTACCATTTATTTTCATGTAATGATACCCTCCGCCCATCATATCGGGCCAGAACATATCGCGCTCAGGCGGATTTACAAACAATCCCGTTTTATTTTTGGCTTCGTTAATCCCGAAAACAAAAGAGATACTATCATAATCAGTTTCCGGAATCATATCCGCTGTTTTCCAGGTCAGCGACGAAGGAATGGCAAGATCCACGTAATGTATGGCGTTGTCAGACGTAATAGGAATCAACTTTCCGGAGGTAGTTTTCAGCATTATTTCCGAGATAAAATACTGGAGTTCGTCAACCTCGTAGACATTCCCCGCCAGGTTTGTGTAATTCATCACACTTTTTTGCAGATCCCCTCCGTTTACAATGTGCTGGAAGAAAAACGTTGGCGCAATGGACTTAACGTCATCTTTCTTACAGGATGTTGCGAGAACAAAAACACTCAAAAACGTCAGGATTTGTCGAAAAAATAAGTTTTTCATCTGAATGGATTTATTAACATATTAGCGAACAAAATTAACCATTATTACCTATTTCCCGGTCAAATAATCCGTTAAAACTTAATGATTTTATGATACTGGGAGGTTTAACAATTATAGGGAAAACTGCTTATAAACCATACCCGAATTGTTTCTATCTTTGCAACCTCATTTAGCTGGAAACTAAAAGACAAACTTTTTAAGCACCTCAACCCGCCAATAGCAACTGTAAGCATGACGGGTGATGATTAATTTATACTGAGAATGAATTTCAAACCAGGAGATAAAGTCAGATTCCTCAATACAACCGGAGGGGGAATTGTAGTTAAAGAGATAAATGCGTTTATGGTTTCGGTGGCTATTGAAGATGGTTTCGAGATACCAACCCTCACCGCCGAACTTGTTGCCATGGAACCTGCCGGAAAATCAGGAGATTTATTTTTGCATAAAAATGAGCGCAGGGTTGAAACACCGGTAAAGATTGAGCCAGAGCCGGAAATTATTGAAAATGAACGTATCAGCCGTATCGTTCAGCGTGGAGCCGGGGCGGCAATGCCTACAGGCGTTTACCTTGCCTGGACACCACAGGATCAGCAACGGTTGCTGTCGGACAAAATTGATGTTTACCTTGTAAATAATACCACTTCCGATATCTTATACTCTTTTTTCCTTAAAAACGCCGAAGGGAATTTCTCAGGAATCGATTATGGATCGGTGCCTTCGGAATCGAAGCTGGTGATCGAAAGTATTGTACGCGAAGATGTTGGAATGTGGTCGAACGGCGTTATTCAGGTAATTTTCTTTGCGGATGAAAATGAAAAAGTGCTTATGCCTGTAAGCGCTACATTCAGGATAAAAGGCTCCGTTTTTTACCAGGAAGGCAGTTACCACGAAACGCGTTTTCTTGCCAATCAGAAGGCAATAGTATATACGGTTTGCGAATTAAACCGCATTCCCAGCACTTACGAGCAGGTACTTAACGAAAAAGAAAACCGCGAACCTCTGCCTGCTGCTGCCGAACGATTCAGACCCGAAACGGCTATCGATCAATACCGCACTGCACCTGGCGAAGCGGAAGTAGATCTGCATATTTCAGCTCTCCGTCAGGATTACTCTCAACTTTCGCCGCACGAAATCCTAACCATTCAGATGGGATTTTTTGAGCGCATGCTCGGTAGTGCAATCGCATTCAGGTATACCAGCGTGGTATTTATACATGGAATTGGCAATGGAACCCTGAAACAAGCAATCATTCAACGACTTGCGGAGTATGAAGATATTGAATTCAGGAGCGCATCATTTGCAAAATATGGAAATGGCGCCATTGAACTGATTATACACAGGAATAAATAAGAGTATAGTTTTCTGAGTAATAGATGAATGAATTGCAGAAAAACCTTCTAACGTATGTTTATCACTATAATACAAGACTTTCTGATTGCATAAAAGTAAGAAATATTAATTAAAATCTGATAAATGCCTGTACTTACTATTTCGGTGTGCTGCACCTTTACCGTTACATCTTCTTAATTTTCTATAAATATTACGGTGCTATGCACCTTTTTACAGTCACAGAGTGGCGAGATATTTATAGTTATTTTCACACCAGATCTAAAAGAAGGTGCAGCGCACCGAAATATTAAACCGTAACAGAATAAATGAGTTTTTCAGCAGACCTCATGTAAAGCAAGTATACTCCTTGCAGTCAAAATATGTTGGAATGATTTATTCAATAAATTTGAATAATCATTCCTTCTTCATTTATTGCTAATTTTGCAGGTATCCAATCTACGACATACATTGAAAGCATCCGATCCAATCCAGTATAAAAGCAAAACTTACGAAAGCACTGAAAAGTCACTTTTTTCAATTGTTATTCCTACCTGGAACAATTTGGAAATGCTACAGCTTTGTATTGCAGGCATTATAAAAAACAGTAGTTTCAGGCACCAGCTTATACTTCATATTAACGAAGGAACCGATGGAACCAGGGAATGGGTTGGAAAGCAGCAGTACGACCACACTTTCAGCGAAATAAACATTGGCGTTTGTTATGCCGTGAATGCCGCTGCGGCCCTGGCAAAAACCGACTACATCCTTTACCTTAACGATGACATGTATGTGTGCCCCGAATGGGACAAATACCTTTGGGAAGAGATTCAGCAAATGCCCGACAAGCTTTTTTACCTCTCGGCAACAGCCATTGAACCTTTCGACGCAGGTAAAAAGTGTGCCATAACACCATATTCCTATGGCACATCCCCGTCTGATTTCAGGGAAGACGAACTGTTGGCTAACTTCCGGACATTGCCTATGAGCGACTGGAACGGAGCTTCCTGGCCTCCGGGATTAGTTCACCGGGATATATGGAATACGGTAGGAGGATACAGTGTTGAATTTTTCCCGGGGTTTTATTCCGATCCCGATTTTTCACTCAAGCTCTGGCAAATTGGCATCCGTAATTTCAAGGGGGTTTCGCGAAGCAGAGTTTATCATTTTCTCGAATATTCAACCAGGCAGATTGGCAATAAAAAGGTAAAAAAAGGAAACAAAATTTTCCTGAATAAATGGGGAATTACAGCCAATATGTTTTACAAATTTTACCTTCGAATGGGAAGTCCCTATAATGGTCCATTACAGGAAGTACAAGAATCCATGGCCTTTAAAACAAAGAAAATTACCAGCAAACTTAAAAAGCTTTTTACAAAAGGAAATGCGTTGGAATAAATGGAAATAGATCAAAACACTTTATAATAATTTGGTATTCATTACCTTAAATCAAATAATAACCATCTGGGTTACTTACTAAATTTATGATAAATGAAACTAAAATCAGGGAATATTGTACTTCGGGAATTACGCAAGTCGGATGCAAAGCGACTGTCCGAACTGGCAAACAACGAAAAAATAAGCCGTAATCTGCGTGATGGATTTCCAAATCCTTACACAGAAACAGATGCCGAAAATTTCCTGGCGAAATTTACAAACCAGGATCCGGTTACATTTTTTGGAATCGATTATAATGGCGAGTATGTAGGGAATATCTCTTTGGTTCCATGTGAGGATATATACCGGCGATCGGCCGAAATCGGTTATTTTATCGGCGAGCCATACTGGAACAAAGGAATTGTGACAACTGCTGTAAACCTGATCACCGATTATGGATTTAATCAACTCGGCATCATACGCATTCAAACCGGTGTTTTCGAATATAATATAGCCTCGCAAAGGGTGCTGGAGAAGTGCGGATTCGTGAAAGAAGGTGTTTTCAGAAAATCAGTTTTTAAACAAAATAAATCCTGGGATGAAGTTCGCTATTCAAAAATTAATCCGAAATTTAAATAGAGTCGACGCACATGATGTCAGATAAAGCTTTCCCATAATCGCTACAATTGATTTGTTTTCAATTACCACAGAGGCATGGATTACATGGAGGTAAAAAGTGTTTTTGTTTATCCATTAGTTTTTGTTTTCCAGTTAATACCCTCCGTGTCCGCAGTGCCTCCGTGGTTAGATTATCATTCTTTCAGCCGCTATTTCTTTCAATATCACAAATATCCTGACCAGCCTCAATTTTCCGTATCTTTGCCCCGGTGACAACCTGTTCTATCGTATCACGGCATGTTAGTGGTAAGGAAAGTCAGGACAACACAGAGCGCCATACTTCCTAACGGAAAGGTCCTGCGGCTTAACGCCGTAGGAACAGCCAGTGCCACAGAAAATATACCGTCACGCCTCGGCGTGATAAGGGTGAAAACGCGGGGTAAGAGCCCACGCCTTGTTGCAGCAATGCAACATGAGGGTAAACCTTATGGGTTGAAAGACCAAATATACCGGGAGTAGTGCCGCGAAAGCGGTTACTGTAAGGGTTGCTCGCCCGATGCCCGGGGGGTAGGTCGTTAGAGGCCGCCAGTGATGACGGTCCCAGATAAATGATGGAAGCCGGAGGGTCGGCAACAGGCCCGAAGGAACAGAATCCTGCTTACAGGGTTGTCACCTAAGTGTTGCATTTTTTGTTATTTGAGAGATTGAGAAGAAAATGAGATGATTGAGAAGGAGTTGGGATTAGGATTTTGGGGTTAGTGCCTTTAAAAATAATATTCTTGTAATTTTTGTTCGAAAATTAAAAAAGAGGTTTAAAATATAGAATAAAGAACACGGAATAATGAAGTCCAAAGTTATGAGGCCATAGAATAGGCAATGCTATCATCATTTTTTTAATCAATTCAATTCTTCTTATTTTAACTTCATTATTCCATATTCCTTGTTCAATACCTGTGCTGAACGTTGGTTACTGAGCGAAGCCGAAGCATTCATTATTCTTTTTTTTTGTTTTGGCTTGTCCGCTTTAGTGTCTTGGTGTTAGTGGCTCAAACTGTTAATTTACAAACCTTTTAGAGGTCTATTTGTTATTTAATCTTAACTATCCGTTTAAACCATGAAAAAAGTCCTTTCAATTATTGGTTTTATCCTTATCATATCCATTCAGCTTTTCGCGCAGCAAATTCCAAACTCCGGTTTCGAAACATGGACCAGCGGTGAACCCGATCACTGGAAAACATCGAACCAGAATATTCCATTACTGGGAAATATTATAATGGTGACTAAGGAATTGACTGATCCTGAGCAAGGGTTAGCCTCGGCAAAGCTCACAGTTGTAACTAAAACGATTCCTCTTGCCGGCACATTTTCAATTCCGGGCGTACTCACTTTAGGCAAACTCAATATTGATATTCTCGCTCAAACAGCTTCAGTAACGGGTGGCACTCCTTTTGCAGCAAGGCCTGTGAAACTTGCCGGATACATGAAATATCTGCCGGTTAACAACGATTTCTGTTCTATGGGCTGGGGACTTACAAAATGGAATAACGGCATACGTGATACGATAGGTTTTGGAGTCATCAGCATCAGTGCCACACATAACTCATGGGTTTATTTCGAAATACCTGTAAACTATCTGCTGCCCGAAACTCCGGATACGATGAATATGCTGATCCTGAACTCCAATCCGCTCGACAAAGTTGATCATACAGGCACTATGTTGTGGATCGACAATCTGTCTTTCGACTACGGCACTGTTGGTATCGAAGACGTAACATTTTCCAAAGAATTAAAGATATACGCCAAGCCTGACGCCCATCAACTTATACTTTCGGCAGCATTTGCGAATCCCCAAAACCTCGATATCAGCTTGTGCAATATGGCAGGAATCGAAAGCATGCATTGGAAACGAACTATGCAGAATACCACAGAACAACTGGATATCAACAATCTTCCGCCTGGAACCTACGTTATCCGGATATCCTCAGGCAACCGTCTGGTTGATACCCGAAAAATCAACATTCTCAATTAGAACTTAACAGTCCCATCTTTTATATGAAAATTCCTGCGTTTTTTCAAACAGGGAACGTTCTGTATTTGTGCAAATCCGTCCTTTCCTTTATACCAACTTGTGGATCATTTCTTCAGAAATCACAAGTCATACCATTATACTATTTCCCAAATCTTCATAAACATATACTATACTTCATCCGTCAGCGTTAAGTTTTCAAACAAACACTGTTAATAAGTTACCTCTACCCCACCCTATGGCGTTGACTTATTGCTTTAACTTTAATCCTGATTTTCAGCATTTAAATATGAATATAGCCCGTATTTTTACTACATCTTTTTGTGTCTTGATAACCAGCATGTTTCTGCAGGTATCGGCACAAAGAACAAGCATTTACAGCAACCCGCAAGCCACATACGATCAGGCAGTTGACCTCTTCAATAAGGAGAAATTCGGATCAGCACAAATATTATTTGACCAACTGGCAACCGGCGAAAAGTCGAACCTGCAGGCCGGTTCCGAGTATTATGCCGCCATGTGTGCCGCACAGCTCTTTCATCCGGATGCAGCCATAAGATTCGAAAAATTTATCGAAAGTTATCCTCAGAATGCCCAGATTAACATTGCAAACTTCGAACTCGGCAAGCTTCAGCTGGTTAATAAGGATTACCGAAAGGCGCTCGAGAGCTTCGAAAAAGTAGATAGATTTCAATTAAGCGGGGAACAACAGGACGAATACTATTTCAAATCGGGTTATGGCTATTTTAAAACCGACAACCTGAAAAAAGCCAGGGAAAATTTCCTCCTGCTTACCGAAAAGCCCAACAAATATAATATTCCGGCCAACTATTACTACGGACATATCGCATATTCTCAGAAAGATTACGAAACCGCGCTGAAGCATTTCGAGCGTGTAGCCACCGACGAAACCTTCCGCGATGTGGTAAATTATTATATTGTTCAGATTTATGCGCTACAGGGCAAATACGACGAGGTGCTTGCCCGCTCGCTGCCTTTACTGGAAATGGGAAAGGATAAAAGAACCGCCGAAATAGCCCGGCTCACCGCTGATGCGTACTTCCACCAGGGCGAATACAAAACATCTCTCAAGTATTTCAACCAGTATCTCGACTCGAAACCAACTTCAATTTCGCCGGTTGACAATTATGAAATTGCTTTTGCCAATTACAGGAATGGTAATTATAAGGAAGCAATCAAATACTTCCAGATGGTTGCTACATCTAAGGATACGCTTGAGCAAAACGCATATTATCACCTGGGCGACTGTTATATCAAAACCAACCAGAAACGTTTTGCTTTCAATGCTTTTAATTCGTCGTATAAAATTAAGGGCGATACAGCTATGACAGAAGAAGCGCTTTTCAACTACGCAAAATTAGCAGTTGATCTTTCGTATAATCCATACAATGAAGCTGTTAATGCCATTCAGGAATACCTGAACAAATATCCTGAATCGATCCACCACGATGAATTATACGGATACCTTGCCGACCTTTACCTGTTAACCAAAAATTATAAAAGCGCACTTACAAGCATACAGCAAATCAAAAAACGTAGCGCCCGCCTCGACGGGGCTTACCAGAAAATCGCTTATTACCGTGGCATTGAGATGTTCAATGAAACCGATTACGACGAAGCAATAATTCTTTTCGCACAGGCTCGTGAGGTCACTTCGGATAATTCGATCAAAGCACTCTCCTCCTACTGGACGGGTGAGGCATATTACCGCACCGCCCGTTGGGACAAGGCTATTGAATCCTATTCCAAATTCATGGTCACTCCCGGGGCATTGACATCAAAACTGTACAATAATGCAAATTACAACATAGGTTACAGCTATTTCAAATTAAAGGATTATGCCAGAGCCTCAGTCAGTTTCAGGAAATACTTGTCGGAAAAGAAAACAGATATAAAACTGGCCGGGGATGCCAATCTGCGCCTGGGCGATTGTTTCTTTATGACCAAGGATTATGGCACAGCTGCCGAATATTATCAGAAAGCAGTGGCGGCAAAGGTAAATGATGCCGATTATGCCTTGTTCCAGGCCGGTATCTGCTATGGCGTGCAGGGTGATAATGCGAATAAAATTTCGACTATGCGAAAGATGCTGCAGTCCTACAGCAAATCGTCATACACAGATGATGCCTTGTACGAAATCGGGCTCACTTATAATGTTACCGGCAAGGACAATGATGCGCTCACTTATTTTCAGCGTGTGGTAAAGGAATTTCCGAACAGTCCGTACGTAAAAAAATCATTACTTAAAACCGGGCTTATTTTCTTTAACCAGAATCGCGATCAGGAAGCGCTTGCCATGCTGAAACGTGTTGCCAAAGATTATCCGGGCACTTCCGAATCGAAAGAAGCTCTGAGCAGTGTTAAGAGCATTTATGTGGAAATGAACCAGGTTGACGAATATGTCGATTTCACAAAGGAAGTACCTGCGGCAGATATTTCGCGCAATGAGCAGGATTCGCTTACCTATATTGCAGCCGAAAACCAGTATATGAATGGTAATTGTGATAAAGCTATTGATGGTTTTACAAAATACATCAAGAAGTTTCCGGAAGGATCGTTTATCATAGAGGCAAACTTCTACAAAGCCGAATGTGATTATAGGGCAGAGCGTTTCGACATGGCTTTGAAGAGTTACGTATTTATCATGAGCCAGCAGCGCTCGCGCTTCACGGCCAATGCGGCTTCGAGGGCGGCACAGATTAATCATACACGGGGCAACTACGAGGCAGCGCTCGAAAACTATATCCGCATCGAAGAAACTGCTGATCAGCCGGGCATGATAATAAATGCTTTGGCCGGCCAGATGCAATGCAACTATGCTTTGAAACGTTACGGACTTGCCATACAATCATCGCAGAAACTGCTTGCCCTCGACAAGCTCACGGATAATCTGAAAACAGAAGCACATTTTACCATTGGCAGGTCAGCCTACGCACTTGCGAATACCGATCTGGCCCGTAAGGAATTTGAAGAAACCTTGAAACTTTCGAAAAATGAAATGGCTGCCGAATCCAAATATATGCTGGCGCAGATAGAGTTCGAAAATGCAAAATACGATGCTTGCGAAAAAAGTATTTTCTCCTTATCCGAAAACTATGCTTCGTACGATTACTGGGTTGCTAAAGGATTCCTTCTGCTGTCGGATGTTTACCTGAAAAAAGGTAACACTTTCCAGGCAAAATCAACGCTTCAGAGTATCATCGATAATTATGTAGGCAAAGATCTTGTAGCGATTGCCCGCGAAAAACTTGCCGCTATCGGTGATACAAACTAAGGGATTTTAAAACTTCTTCGTTCAAAATTGAATAAACTAAAAATGCAGAATAATAAGGAATGCTTCGGCTTACTTCGGCTTCGCTCAGTAACCAACGCTCAGCACAAGTATCGAACAAGGAACATCGAATAATGAAGTAACTAAATCCAGGTAAAAATTTAATGAATCAAATCATCCTTTTTTTACTTCAACATTCAAGATTCCTTGTTCATTGTTCGATATTTTTTAGTCGCAATTTGAAAAATAAGCAAAAAAAAACAACAATAACTGTTTAGCAATAAGTGCTGTTTAAAATTTATTTAAAAAGCTATGAGAACGTCCAAATATAATATCACTTTCCTCATAATAATTTTTTTCTTTGCAGTGTCTGTTTCCACTAAGGTCATAGCACAGGCAAAAACCTACAATGAAGAAATAACGGTGGTGGCTCCTTTCGATCCCATTATTCCTGATGCTTTTAAAATAAGCAGCAACCCGGCCATCGAAGATACACTGGCCAGCATTCCCGTGATGAATTACAGCATTATGCCACGCCTGGCCGAAGTAAGACCAATTATTGAGCCTTTGCCGGCAGTTAAACTGGTAGCCGAACCCATCAGCAAGCTTTATCGTAATTATATTCGCGCCGGCGCCGGTAACTACGCTTCGTTGTATGGCGAATTATTTGTGAGTTCGTTACGATCAAAAACATACCTCACTTCGGTGCATCTTAAACATTTGTCGGAAGCCGGAAAAATTGAAAACTACGGCCCACCGGACAACAGTCGCAACGAAGCCGAAATTAACGGATCCAGATATTACGACCAACATACACTTTCCGGAAAAGCTTTTTATTACCGCGACGGGCTTCACCTGTATGGGTTTAAGCCTTCTGAATTCCCCGACACCGCAATAAAAAAAGATGATTTAAAGCAACACTACAGTACAACCGGCGCTTCTGTTACATTTGGCAGCAGCTACAAAGACACGGATAAACTTAACCATACTTTTGGGCTTAGCTATTATCATATGGGCAGCATAAAGCAAGTGAAAGAAAACAATGTTTTTTTTACCACAACCCTCGATAAACGCTACGACCTGTTAAAAATTGACAATGACCAGACACTCGGAATAACAGCGAGTTACAACTTTTTGAACCAGGGGAATTCACTGGGTTATGCCAATAGCGGCATACTGCTGATAAATCCGTTTATTAAAGCAGAATACAATGAATACAGCTTTATGGCCGGTTTAAAAATAAATGTATTTTCTGATACAATTACTACCCAGGGTCGCATTTATCCCGTAGCCGAAGCAAAGCTGGAACTAATTCCTGATGCTTTGAAAATTTACGCCGGTATTGGCGGAGGAATGGAACGCACTTCGCTGCAAAACACAACCGAACAAAACTTATATATTAGCCCTATAATGCCCTGGAATTTTGTGTACGACAGGTTCAACATTTATGGTGGATTCCAAAGCAATATCAACGGCAGCTTCAACTTTAACGGAAGTATATCGAGCAGCACGTACGAAAACTACCCGTTTTTCATCACCGACACCAGTTCATACCTGCTCAATACATTTACATTGTTATATGATAAAGTTAGCACCGTAAAACTAAAAGGTGAACTCGAATTTGTAAAATCGGCCCGTCTGCGCCTGGCGCTTAACGGAACTTACACACATTATAAAACCAACCAGCAATATGCCTGGTACAAACCGGCTTATGAACTCGAATTCAACGGAAGGTATGATATGCAGAATAAGATTGTGATCACGTTAAAAGCTGTGTTTAACGGGCCGGTATGGGCAGCGGTTCCTGTTCGTGATCCGCTTTATCAAGGATTAGGAACAGCTCCTTATATTTTTGATGCCCAAAAATTAAAAGGATGGGCTGATCTCAGTTTGGGCGCTGAATACAGGTTTACCAAAGCGCTGTCGTTCTGGCTTAATTTTAACAACCTTACAAATAACAAATATTACCGCTGGAATAATTACCGCGCGTATGGTATTAATTTGCTGGGAGGAGTGAGTTATTCGTTTTGAGGTAGTTATGCTGTAAAATAAAATAAAAATTATCGAAAATTTGGAGAATTGTAACTTTAAAGTTACTTTTGTATATAATTGAATGGCTTATGGAGAAAATCCGGGAAATTGTAGCCTATAAAAACTATTTTGAAGACTTTTTAGCAATACAACCTGTTAAGGTTCAGGATAAAATCTTCAAAATTATAGAAGCAATTGAGACTTTAGAGAGAATACCCACAACCTACCTTTAACTCATTGTTGGCACCAACGGACTTTATGAAGCAAGAATTCAATTAGGATCAGATATTTGGCGCGTTTTCTGCTTTTTTGATCGGGAAAAGTTGGTAATCCTTCTCAATGGTTTCCAGAAAAAAACTCAGAAAACACCATCCAAAGAAATCGAAAAGGCAAAACACTTAATGAAAGAATACTATGAAACCAGAAGATAAAGACATCTCGACCTGGACAGAAATCAAAGACAAAGTCTATGGCAAAAAGGGTTCAGAAAGGCGCGACAATCTTGAAAGAGAAGCCGAATCATTTAGAATTGGACTTCTGCTAAAGAAAGCCCGGGAATCTCAAAATATGACTCAGGAAGAATTAGGTAAGAAAGTAGACAAGAATAGAACATACATTTCCCGGGTAGAAAATAACGGTAGTAACATAACGCTAAGCACTCTTTTTGACATTGTAGAGAAAGGACTTGGTGGAAAAGTAAATATCTCAATTGAAATCTAGTAAAAATGAATTACGCATCATAAGAATTAGAAATACGTTCACCGATAGACTTTATGACTTATGAAGACAACAACTAAAAAGACTTTTGACGAAGGATACAGACATCAATCCGACCTTTAAATCCTGAAAAGGCAATTCGTAAATCGTAACTCGTAACTCGTAACCCCTTTAACAAATCTTCACTTCATACGACTATAGAGAATTTTCCCATTCGTAAATCGTAAATCGTAAATCGTACTTCTCTTTAATCTATCATCACTTCATCTGATAAAATAATCCTGGGTTTTACCACCACCTTCTTTTTCCAGTTTCCTTTTAAATAGTAAAGATAGGAAAGAGTCATGCCAATAAACCATGCCACAGGGATGGACCACCAGATACCATTTACCCCGA
>JBBRYZ010000112.1:0-13446 GCA_038237165.1 Bacteroidales bacterium
ATTGAATAAATGAACAATTGAATAAATGAACAATTGAATAAATGAACAATTGAATAAATGAACAATTGAATAAATGAACAATTGAATAAATGAACAATTGAATAAATGAACAATTGAATAAATGAACAATTGAACAATTGAATAAAAGTAGTAAGCAAACTCGTCCAACCACCAAGCACTAATCACCAAGCACTAATCACCAAACACTAATCACCAAACACCCAATCCACCCCCTAATCCCCAAAACATTTTGAAGCTATACATCAAATACATGGTAAGCAGCCGCTGCAAAATGCTGGTAAAAGAAGAGTTGAAAAAACTCAACCTTCATTACATAGTAGATATGGGCAGTGTTGATATTATGGAAAATATCACTTCGGAGCAGCGCGAGCAGATACGGGTTGCGCTTCTGCAATCAGGTCTTGAGCTGATGGACGACAAGAAAGCCGTTCTTATCGAAAAAATTAAAAATGTAATCATTGAGATGGTTCATTACACGGATGAGTTGCCGAAAACCAATTTTTCCGAATTCCTGAGCGAAAAACTGAACCACAATTACACCTACCTGGCAAATCTGTTTTCGGAAGTGGAAGGAACAACCATCGAGAAATTTATTATTTCACACAAAATAGAACGAGTAAAGGAGCTGATCATCTACGATGAATTGAACCTCACCGAAATTGCCTGGATAATGCACTACAGCAGTGTAGCGCATTTATCCAACCAATTCAAAAAAGTTACCGGGCTTAGTCCTTCGCACTTCAAACAGCTGAAGAACAAAAGACGTAGCCCGATCGAAGAAATTTAAAGTACAAATAAAAGCTTTCGAAAACAGCATAAAAGAATAGAAATGGAAAGAACATTGTCGCATGAATCTTTATATGCCAGCAGCCTGATAGAGGCGAGCCTGGATCCTTTGATTACTATAAGTACCGAAGGAAAGATCACTGACATGAACCAGGCCAAGGTAAATGTTACCGGCATTGACCGTGCAAAACTTATAGGAACTAATTTCATCGATTATTTTACCGAGCCTGAAAAAGCACAGGAAGCTTACCATGATGTTTTTAAAAAAGGTTCGATATCAGATTTCCCACTCACTTTTCGCCATATCAACGGCAAACTCACCGACGTATTATTTAACGGATCCGTTTATAAAGATGCCAAAGGAAATATAACAGGCGCCGTAGTGGTAGCCCGCGATATATCGGAACAAAAATGGGCAACCGGGTTACGGGATGCCAACAAAGAACTTGTATTTCAAAACGATGAAAAAGAAAAACGGGCCGCTGAGTTAGCCATTGCAAACCATGAACTTGCTTTTCAGAACGATGAAAAAGAAAAAAGGGCGGCTGAATTAGTTATTGCCAATCACGAACTTGCTTTCCAGAACGATGAGAAAGAAAAACGTGCCGCCGAGTTAGTTATTGCCAATCACGAACTTGCTTTCCAGAACGACGAAAAAGAAAAAAGGGCCGCTGAATTAGTTGTTGCAAATAAAGAACTTGCTTTCCAAAACGACGAAAAAGAAAAACGTGCGGCTGAACTTATCATTGCCAACAAAGAACTGCATTTCCAAAACGACGAAAAAGAAAAACGTGCGGCTGAACTTATCATTGCCAACAAAGAACTGCATTTCCAGAACGACGAGAAAGAAAAACGTGCGGCTGAACTTATCGTTGCCAACAATGAATTACATTTTCAAAATGATGAAAAAGAAAAACGTGCCGCTGAATTAGTTGTTGCAAATAAAGAACTTGCATTTCAAAACGATGAAAAAGAAAACCGGGCTGCTGAATTAGTTATTGCCAATCATGAACTTGCTTTCCAAAACGATGAAAAAGAAAACCGGGCTGCTGAATTAGTTGTTGCCAATAAAGAACTTGCTTTCCAGAATGATGAAAAGGAAAACCGGGCTGCTGAATTAGTTGTTGCAAATAAAGAACTTGCTTTTCAGAATGATGAAAAAGAAAAACGGGCGGCTGAGTTAATCCTTGCCAATAAAGAACTTCTGTTTCAAAACGATGAAAAAGAAAAACGGGCCGCTGAATTGATCATTGCGAACAAAGAACTCCTGTTTCAGAACGACGAAAAAGAAAAACGGGCGGCCGAATTAGTTGTTGCCAATAAAGAACTTCTGTTTCAGAACGAAGAAAAAGGGAAAAGAGCTGCAGAGCTTATCATTGCTGATAAAGAGCTTGAATTCCAGACCGAAGAGAAAGAAAAAAGAGCGGCAGAGCTTGTTATAGCAGACAAAGAAATTATCTTTCAAAACGAGGAAAAAGTAAAACGTGAACTTGCAAGTAAGGAACTTGAAGCGTTTACTTATTCCTTAAAACTGGCTTCGCAGTATTCGCTCAGCCTTATCGAAGCAAGCCTTGACCCACTTGTTACCATTAATATCGAAGGTAAGATTACGGATATGAACGAGGCGCTTGTAAACGTAACAGGCTTTGCACGCGAAGAACTCAGAGGCACCGAATTCCTTGATTATTTTACCGAGCCGCAAAAAGCCCGTGAAGTTTACCAGGAAGTATTTGCAAAAGGATTTGTTACCGACTCATCGCTTACGCTTCGGCATAAGGACGGCAAACTTACCGATGTGTTATTCAACGGTTCGGTTTATAAGGACGACGACGGAAATGTAATAGGTGTAGTTATTGTCGCCAGGGATGTTACCGCCCAGAATTTACTTTCCAACTATTCGCTCAGCCTTATCGAGGCTAGTCTCGACCCGTTGATTACCATAAATACCGAGGGCAAGATCACCGACATGAACGAGGCCCTTACGAAAATTACCGGCCTTACCCGCGAGGAATTAAAGGGCACCGATTTTTTCAGCTATTTTACCGAAGAGCAGAAAGCGCGTGAAGTATATCAGGAAGTTTTCTCGAACGGATCAGTTACCGATTCGCCACTTACACTGCGGCATAAGGACGGAAAACTTACCGAAGTATTATTTAATGGATCGGTGTATAAGGATACACGTGGAAATGTGCTTGGAGTTGTGGTAGTGGCAAGGGACATTACAATTCAGGAAAAATTTAAAAAAGAATTAACCGAAGCCATTGTGTTTGCCGAGTTGGCAACCGGTTTTGCAGAAGAAGCAAAAGTAAAAGCCGAAAACTCCACAAAAGTCGCAGTAAATGCGGTGAAAGCCAAACAACAGTTTCTCTCGAATATGAGCCATGAAATCCGCACTCCAATGAATGCCATAATTGGCTTTACAAAAGTGCTGCTTAAAACTGATTTTTCGGCAAAACAAAAAGAATATTTAACCGCCATAAAACTGAGCGGCGATTCCCTAATCGTGCTTATCAATGATATACTCGACCTGGCAAAAGTAGATGCGGGGAAAATGACTTTTGAACAGATCCCCTTCAAAATGGCGCTCTCTGTTTCAGCTATGATTCATTTGTTCGAACCTAAAATAAGAGAAAATAATTTGGTGCTGGTTAAGGAATACGACGACAAGATTCCCGATGTGCTGGTTGGCGATCCGGTACGCTTGCACCAGATTATTTTAAATCTGCTTAGTAATGCCGTAAAGTTTACAAACCACGGTAAAATTATAGTGAGTGCGCGTTTGCTGGGCGAAGATGACAATAAAGTGGACATAGGATTTTCGGTTACCGATACCGGCATCGGAATCAGCGAAACCAAGATAGATACTATTTTCGAGAATTTCCAGCAGGCATCAAGCGACACTTCGAGGTTGTATGGTGGCACCGGCCTGGGGCTTGCCATTGTTAAGCAATTAGTCGAAGCACAAGGCGGAAGCATAAGTGTTAAAAGTAAACCTGATGAAGGCTCAGTATTTAGTTTTATGTTAAGTTTCCCTAAAACAAAAGCTCTGGCTGATGAAGAACAGATTGGAATGGAAATGGATTTGGAAAATAACAGTATTAAAGTATTGGTGGTCGAAGATATAGCATTGAATCAATTGCTGATGAAGACACTTCTGGATGATTTCGGATTTGAACGCGATATTGCCGAAAACGGACTGATAGCCATCGAAAAACTTAAAGCCAATACGTACGATATTATTCTGATGGACTTACAGATGCCCGAAATGAATGGATTTGACGCAACCGAGTATATCAGGAACACCATGCATTCCGATATTCCCATTATTGCCTTAACCGCCGATGTTACTACGGTTGACCTCGAAAAATGCAGGTTTGTAGGAATGAACGACTATATATCAAAGCCTGTTGACGAAAAGATATTGTACAGTAAGATTGTCGGCCTGGTTAAAAAACATTCAGTCAATATAGAGTCAAAAACCGAAGCTATCGCCGAAATCAAAAAGGCAAGATGTATCAGCATGGAATACCTTTCGCAGCGCACAAAATCAAATCCGGTTTTGATGATGGAAATGATTTCGCTATACCTGGCGCAGACACCGCCACTGATCAGCGCAATGAAAAAAGGCTTCCAGGACCGGGACTGGAAATCGGTTTACTCGGCTGTTCATAAAATGATACCCTCTTTTTCGATAGTGGGCATTCATACGGATTTTGAGAATATGGCGAAAAAAGTACAGGAATACGCGAGCAACCAGCTACAGATGGACGGAATACCTGAAATGGTACTTCAACTCGAAAACATTTGCACACAGGCTTGCATTGAATTGGAAAAAGAGTTTAATATCTTAAAAAACAGAAACTGATGGATAACCTTAAAAAAATCAAACTCTTCCTTGTGGACGACGATGCCTTATATCTGAAAGCATTGGAAATTGAATTCCTCCTTCACGGAGATTTTGAAATAGAGACCTATGCGACCGGCGAACTCTGCATAGCGAATATATCGCGCGATCCTGATGTGATCATCCTCGATTATTACCTCGACGGTATTGAGGAAAATGCCATGAACGGAATTGAAACCCTTGACAAAATAAAAGCCTACAATCCCGAAATCCCCGTTGTAATGCTGTCGTCGCAGGATAAAATAGATGTGGCTATCAACTGCATGCATCACAAGGCTTTCGATTATGTGGTGAAAAGCGAGACAGCGTTTCTCCGTCTGCAAAAAGCCATTACCGCCATTTATCATACCCGTAAAATTGAGAAGACACTGAGCTGGTATATGGAGCGGATGTAATCCTGTGTAAAAGTGGATCAGCCTGGAAATTATCCGGAAATAGCAACTGTTTAAATTTTGTTTTTTTGCATCTGAATGGAACAGGTATATAGAATGGCGAATAATGGACGATATTCGATCCCGCAGGGGTCGCGGAATGAATGCAAATTTCAATTCTATAAACCTGTGATGCCTTCTGCATCCTGATCATGAACATTTTTAAACAATCTCTTAAAAGTCGCCGGGAATCCAAATGAAAGCGGAAAACAGATTTTCTTTGATATTGAGTGTTGTTGTGGCAACCATTATTCTGATTGGCATATTTTCGTTATTTAATCTCCGGCAGTTCAATAGCAATTCCAAATGGACTACCCATACACAGAAAGTAAGTGAAGCCTTATCAGATAATATCATAATCATGCAGGATGTTGAAACCGGTATGAGGGGATATATCATTACAGGCAAGCCAAATTATCTTGAACCCTATTATTCAGCTGTTGCCGGACTCGAAGCAAACATAAGGCAACTGAGGACTTTAACCAAAGACAATCCTTCGCAGTTAGCAAGAATAGATACAATGGAAACACTTTCGAGGCAAACAATCTCGGATTCGAAACATTTTATTTTAATCAGGCAGCTGGTTGGATTTGAGGCGGCAATAAAAGTTGTTAATACCGAAAAAGGTAAGGGCCTTATAGACAAGATCAGGGCTATCAATCTGCGGATGCAGAAAGAAGAAGAATACCTGATGCGGAACAGGATGACTGCTACCGAAAAAAGCCTGAATATTACAAACAAGCTGGTTTTTCTTGGAAGTGCATTTTCCGTGCTGGTTGTCATTTCTCTGATATTTTTTATCCGCCGTACACTCAGGCTAAAGAATGAGCTATGGAAATCAAAAGTGCATGCCGAGGAATTAGTCGGTTTTAAGGATCGGTTTCTCTCGAATATGAGTCACGAAATCCGTACTCCCATGAATGCGATTATAGGATTCACAAAAGTGATATCAAAAACTGATTTAACCGAAAAGCAAAGGGAATACCTATCGGCCATAAAAATGAGCGGCGATGCATTAATCGTACTTATTAACGACATCCTCGACCTTGCCAAGGTTGATGCCGGCAAAATGACATTCGAGAAAGTGCCTTTCAGGATGGCAATGTCCATTTCGGCGATGCTTCACTTGTTTGAAATAAAAATACAGGAAAAAAATCTCATCCTCGAAAAGCAATTCGACGACAATATCCCGTCGGTATTGCTTGGCGATCCACTGCGCCTGCACCAGATCATCCTAAACCTGCTGAGCAACGCGGTGAAGTTTACATCCGAAGGAAAAATTAAGGTAAGCGTTAGTTTGCTCAGCGAAAATGAAGAGCAGGCCACTGTTGAATTTGCAGTTGCCGATACCGGAATGGGAATAGCCGGTGATAAGCTTGAAAGGATTTTCGAAAACTTCCGACAGGCGACCAGCGACACATCAAGGTTATTTGGCGGAACCGGCCTGGGCCTTGCCATTGTTAAGCAACTGGTCGAAGCCCAGGGTGGCGAGGTAAAGGTTATAAGCAAAATCAACGAGGGCTCTGTCTTTAGTTTTTCGTTGGTTTTTCAGAAAACAATTGTCGAAACCGAACCACAAACAGAAACCCTGAAGTTAAACACTGAATTAAAAAATCTTAAGGTATTGGTGGCCGAAGATATTGCACTCAATCAGTTACTGATGAAAACAATACTTGAAGATTTCGGATTTGAACCACACATTGCCGAAAATGGAAAAATCGCTGTCGGGAAACTGGAATCAGGCACTTACGATATTATCCTGATGGACCTTCAGATGCCCGAAATGAATGGCTTCGAAGCTACCCGGCATATCCGCGACATTTTGAAATCCGACATCCCTATAATTGCTTTAACCGCCGATGTAACCACGGTTGACCTTGCAAAATGCAAGGCGGTGGGAATGAACGATTACATTTCGAAGCCTGTTGACGAAAAAGTACTGTACAGCAAAATAGCTGCCCTGGTTAAAAAAATCAATGTTGCAGATAAGTCGAAGCAGATTGAAAATGACATAAGTACAAACAGGTATATAAACCTTGATCATCTTCATAAAATAACCAAATCGAACCCTGTGCTGATGAAGGAAATGATTTCGCTATACCTCGAGCAAACACCACCACTGATCAGAACAATGAAGCAAAGCATGCTGGATAATGATCCGAAATCGCTGTACACGGCTGTTCATAAAATGATTCCTTCGTTTTCCATAGTTGGAATCAGCCAGGAATCCGAAAACATAGCCCGTAAAATCCAGGAAAATGCACGCGCTGAAAAAGAAGAAGATGTAACAGCTGCATTAGTTACAGAGCTCGCCGGCATTTGCTCGCAGGCATGTGTTGAATTAAATGAAGAGCTTATTTCAATTGAGAATAAAAACCCATGAAAAACTGGGACATGATAAAGCTTTTCCTTGTGGATGATGATGCCATATAGCTTAAACTGCTGAAAATTGAATTCCTGGAAAATGCGGATTTTGATATAAAAACTTTTGCTACCGGTGAACTTTGCCAGGCAGATTTGTGGTGGAATCCGGATGTAATAAGGGTCTGCTGAAAAACTTAACTATCCCAGTTTCATATGCCCGTAGGGCATTTATATCAATAGAAAAAGGAAGAGGGTTAAATTAATTTGCACATAGGGCATTAACAATCAAAATATTATGTTAATCCCCTTTGGGGAATAACCCATCATCGACCGATTATTCTATTGACATGTATCCCCTAACGGGGAAAGCCAAAATTTCAAATGCAAGGCTTATCTAACTATTCTGTGTGTTTCCTTGCATTCATTAACAATATTTATGCTGGTAATTAATTGGTAACCAGCATAATAATACATTCTCAGCAAGCCCCAATTATTTTGGATTACTATCTCGATGGCATTGACAAAACAGCTATGAACGGAATTGAGACTCTTGATAAAATCAAGGAAGGCTATCCTGATTTAGCGGTAGTTATGCTGTCGTCGCAGGATAAAATTGATGTGGCTATAAACTGTATGCATCACAAGGCTTATGATTATGTGGTAAAAAGTGAAACCGCATTTACGCGTCTCAGGCAAATCATTATCAATATACTGCGTTAACAGAAGGTGGGAAAAATGCTGAGCTGGTATATGGAGAAGCGCTAATAAGACATACTGTCATTTCGGTTAATTGAATTGTCTTTGCCATTTGCGGCAAGGACTTTTTTGTGTTTTATAACAACAAATCTTTGGAAAAAGTGTGAAACATGTAACATATATCCATAAAAGTATAACACATTTAAAATTAGATACATTGATCTTTGCATCCAATTAGATACACAGCCAGATTAAGAAATCCTGACTGAACCCATTTCTGGGAAAGGGCAATATTTTATCATTACACAAATACTTGCACTATGAAAAAGCACCTTAAATGTATAATGCTGATTGACGACAATCCAAATGATAACTTTTTTCACGAACGCGAAATCGTGAAAACCGGGTTGGAAAATATAACTATTGTAACAAAACATAGCGCTGACGATGCATTGGATTACTTAAAGCTTGATCAGGATGAAGTGTTGCATCCCGACTTGATTTTCCTGGATATTAATATGCCGGGCATGGATGGCTGGGAGTTTCTGGTAGAATATGCACAACTGCATAAGGAACAGCAAAGCGAGAGCCTGGTGATGATGCTTACAACTTATGAAAATGTGCGGGAAGTAGACCGCGCAAAAGCAATATATTTAGTTACCGACATTATAACCAAGCCACTTACGCGGACAAAAGTAATGGAGATTAACAATAAGTACTTCACTCCATTTTCGAACAAACTTAAGGAATTGATATATTATGGGCAATAACCCTCTAACCGATAAACTGATCATCACTCACCAGGAACTTGCTTTTCAAATCCTGGAGAAGGACAAACGCGCAGCCGAACTCACCCTTGCCAATAACCAACTGGCTTTTCAGTACCTGGAAAACAGAAAGCGCGAAAATGAACTCAGTTCTGCTAACCGTGAAATTGTTTTCCAAAATCATCAGAAAGAAAAAAGAGCCAAAGAACTGCTACATGCAAATAAAGAAATGGCTTTTCAAATTACTGAAAATGAAAAACGGGCTGATGAACTTCAGATCGCAAATAAAGAGCTATCCTTACAAAACCTGGAAATTGAAAAGCATGCTGCCAACCTCATAGTTGTTAATACCGAACTTGAATTAGAAAAAGAGAAATTCAGGCTGGTAGTAGAATCGGCTCACAATGCCATTGTGCTTATTGATAACAAGGGAATCATTACACTTATTAACAGGCAAACTGAAATACTTTTCGGGTATAATCGGGCTGAACTGCTCGATCACAATCTCGAAATGCTGGTTCCCGGACGCTTCCGGGAGCATTACAGGCTCCACAGCAAAGAGTTCCTCTCAGAAACTCAGGCGCGCGATATGGGAGCCGGACGCGAAATATTTTCACTGGCAAAGGATAACACCGAAATACCGGTTGAAATTGTGCTCAATCCCATCGAAACATCAGATGGACACAGGGTATTGATTACCATTATCGACATAACCGAGCATAAATTTCATGAGGCCATGCTGGAAAAGCAGAACCTGGAACTTGAGCAGTTTGCCTACCTGGCGTCTCACGATCTGCAGGAACCACTTCGCACCATAGCCAATTTTATGACCATGTTTGAGGAAGAATACCTGGATGTATTGGATGAAACCGCGCTTACTTACTTGAAATCCGTACATAATACCGCTTCGCGAATGGGAAAGATGATTAAATCACTTCTTGATTTTTCGCGGCTTAACAACAATAAAAAGCCTGTTACGGTAAATTTGAAAACGCTGGTAAACGAAGTTATCGCTGACCTTGATAATCTGATCCGGAAGTCGGGAACAAATATTGAAGTTTCGGAGATGCCTGAACTTAAAGTTTACGAAGCAGAGATGAGGCAGTTGTTTCAAAACATTATTGCCAATGCCATTAAATTTGGCCCAAAAGATGTACCACCTGAAATAAAGATCAGCACTGAAAAAATAAATGGAAAATGGAAATTCAGCGTAACTGACAATGGCATTGGAATAGCTCATGCCAATTACCAAAGGGTATTTGAGATATTTAAAAGTCTGAACACCAACGGAAAATATTCCGGCAACGGAATAGGACTGGCCAAGTGCAGAAAAATAGTTCAGATGCATAAAGGCGAAATCTGGATCGAATCAACCGTTGGGAAAGGCACAACCTTTTATTTCACAATTCCCATATCAATACCATGAAAAAACAACTTAAATGCATCATGCTGGTTGACGACAACCAACATGATAACTTTTTTCACGAACGCGAAATCAGGAAAACACGATTGGGAAATTTAACTATTGTAACAAAACAAACTGCATCCGAAGCTTTAGCATTTTTGAAGCTTGACCTGGTTGACACTTTGCATCCTGCCCTTATTTTCCTCGATATCAATATGCCCGGCATGGATGGCTGGGACTTCCTGGATGAATATGAAAAACTGGATAAGGACCAGCAAAGCAAAGCAATAATTATGATGCTTACCACATCTGAGAATCAAAAGGAAGTGGCCAGAGCAAATGCGAATACATCCGTTTCCGACTTTATCACAAAGCCGCTTACACGGAAAAAGATGATGGAAATTAACGACAAATACTTCACTCCATTTTCGGATAACCCTCAGGATCTTATTGGTATTTTGAAATAACTTTCCCTTTATCAAAGGGGTGACTGTGAGTCATCCCGTCAATAAATTTCACCCCGACAATAATTTCCAAAAAGGTAAAGGTATTTACTTAATCAAAATTTGTAATTTTGGGTATGATTAAGATCATGAATGTAAGACAAACGCCGAACCATGAACAAAATATTGCCTGAAGAATCGTCATTAACTGTGCTGAAGATTGCAGCATTTATTATTATCATCGCCGGGATGATTTTCGCAAAAGCTATACTTGTGCCATTTCTGATTGCCTTGTTTATCAGCATTATTTGCGCACAGCCCATCTACTGGTTCGAAAAAAAGAAGGTCCCGAAAGGTCTGGCCATTTTTATAGTGCTGACAGGAATGCTTTCATTGTTTTTTGGATTTGGATACCTTATCGGAGGTTCAGTATCTTCGTTTTCATCAAACGCCCCAAATTATGAGGCCACCCTCAAAACCATCACCAATACATTTCTTCAGAACCTGAATGACTATGGCATTAAGGTTACGCACGCCCAATTTAGCAACATGTTCGAACCTTCGCGTGTCCTTAGCTTTACATCCGTAATTGTAAATCAAGTTGTAAATATGATGGGAAACGCTTTCCTGATTTTCCTCACTATCCTGTTCATGCTGTTGGAACTTAGCAGCATTCCTGATAAGCTTAGAACAATATTTAAAGGACCTGCCGAATCAATGGACTATCTCTCAACCATAACGCAAAGCATCCGTCACTATCTTGTAATTAAAACATATATCAGCCTTGCGGTCGGGATATTTATTTACATCTCTTTGACTTTAATCGGGCTCGATTATGCAATTCTTTGGGCGCTTATAGCATGTCTTTTGAATTACATTCCTAATATAGGGTCTTTAATTGCACTTATCCCTGCATTCTTCCTGGCTCTGGTACAATTGGGTGTGGGAGGCGCTGTATGGGTATTGGTATCCTTTGCGATTGTGCACAGTATACTTGGAAATTTTATTGAACCCAAAATCATGGGCAGGGGTTTGGGACTATCAACCCTTGTAGTGTTCCTGTCACTTGTTTTCTGGGGATTTATATTTGGGATAGTCGGGATGTTCCTGTCGGTGCCGCTCACCATAACGCTTAAAATAGTGCTGGAACAAAATGAAAAAACAAAATGGATCGCAATTCTGCTGGGTACGCCAAAAGATGCTAAAATCCATCTTGAAATGCGTGACAAAAAACTGACGGAGGTGAAAACTAAAATTTAAAATCTGATTATTTATGATTTCTAAAACAAAAAATAGTGCGGCAAAAGACTTTGCGGTTGTTTGTGTTGGTGGTTCGGCCGGTGGACTCGATACTTATACACGGCTGCTTGAGAATTTGCCGGTTGATATGGGTGTTGCTGTCGTTATCGTAAATCATATACGGAAAACAGCTACCCTGCTGCCAGAAATACTCCCGCGCTTCACCAAAATGCCGGTTGAACTGATCACAGACAGGCTCGACATTAAGCCCGACCATGTTTATATTATCCCCGAAAACCGCGATTTACACATTCTGAACGATGAGTTCCGATTAAAACCTATTTCAAAGCCTCATGGGTGGCCCGACGTAATTACGGTTTTCCTGCGTTCGCTCACTCAGCATTGGGACGGAAAGCTTATTGCCGTTATTGTTTCGGGTTATGACGGCGACGGTGCCGAAGCGCTCTGCGGTATAAAAGAAGCCGGAGGTATTACCATAGCACAGCGACCCACTACAGCTTCGGTTCCCGAAATGCCGGAGACTGCCATCGAAAGCGGTTGTATTGATTTTGTGCTTTCGCCCGAGAATATTGCCAAAGAAATTATAAGGATAGCGAAAGAGGGGAAATAAATTCGATAAGAACTTATTTCAGAATATATTCTTGGCTGGGTGAACTTAACTGTTCCTATCTTGTACCCGACAAACTTGCAGTTGTGAATTGCTTTTACTTCCGATAGCTATCGGAAGGATCTATATATTATCCCGATATCCTCTCAATCGGAACCGAAGCTGATGGTTTGTTTTCCTTTTCAGGAAATTCAACATTCATCTACAAATTCTTTTTCTATAGCTAGCAGGAATAGCCGAAATAAAGAGTTCATTTTATCATTTCCTGGATAGTATTGAAATCAAATATCCAATTATTCAATGAGGGTAAATTGATAAACTATATTATAAAAAATAAGACTGCTTAATAAAATGTACTATCTTCTATATCATATAGTTAAATTATTTCCAGATTGGTTAAACTCTCAAAATTAGCAAGATTCTGCCGGTGGAGTTCGATAAAAGAATCGAGCCCGCCTGTTAGTTTAAGCAGTTTTTCTTTTTCAACAAAACTATCAGTTTCGAATAAAAAAGCAGGGTACGATGAGTAAGACCAGTCTTCGAAAACTTTGCAAAATCCATGGTGTACAGGGTTGCGGTGCGTATAAATTATGGCGTTAATAAAGTAGGATTTACAGTTGACGACTTCCCGCTTAAAATTTTTGATAAAAAGAGAACCCATACGGTTATAAACCTTATTAAACGATTGCGTGTAACTGCTGAACAAGTTTGAAAATTGTTTCGACAGGAATTTTTCTATTTCGCTGTCGCTGATTTTTTTAA
>JBBRYZ010000113.1:0-13152 GCA_038237165.1 Bacteroidales bacterium
CATCTTTCATCCCAACCCCCACGGCCCGCACCAGCTTATCCCGCCCGTAGCGCAGACGCATGCGGTCCATGGCCTGGTAAAGGTTGATGAGTTCGGGTGTTTGATCGAAAAGGTCAATTTGCTGCACGCCGGTTACCAGGTGGCTCAGTCTTACGCCTACGAGCCGTATAAGCATCCGGCGCTGGTACAGTTTGCGGAACAGTTCTTTGGCTAGCGGAATAAGCACATGATCGAACGAGGTATAACCGATGCGCTGCTGCACGGTATGTGTGTCGAAGTTGGCATAGCGGATCTTAAGCGTGATGCACGAGGTTAGTTTTTGCTTTTTGCGGAGTGTGAAGGCAATTTTCTCCACCATGCGCACCAGCAGTTCGTTAATCATATGTATGTCAAAAGTGTCCTGCTCAAAAGTAGTTTCGGTGCTGATTGATTTCCGCTCGGAATAAGGAATCACAGGTGTGGTATCGATGCCGTTGGCTTTTTTCCATATCACCAGTCCGTTTTGCCCAAGTACTTTTTCCATCATTTCTGGTGGCATATGGCCAAGCGTATCAATGGTGGCAATGCCCATGGAGCGCAGCAGGCGGTAGGTTTTTTCGCCTATGCCGGGAATCTTACTTATCGAAAGCGGTCCAAGGAAAGGGATTACCTGTTCGACGGGAATTTCGAGTTCACCATTGGGTTTGGCTACACCGGTGGCAATTTTACATACCGTTTTATTTACCGAAAGTCCCAGCGAAATGGGCAGGCCTGTTTCGCTGATAATGCGTTTCCTGAGTTCGTGTGTCCATTTCATGCTGCCGAAAAAGCGGTCCATGCCGGTAATGTCGAGATAATGTTCGTCAATACTGGCTTTTTCGTACAGGGGCGCGCTTTCGGCTATCACCGAGGTAACCATGTCGGAGTATTTGCTGTATTGCTCCATATCGCCACGCACTACAACGGCATCGGGGCACAGTATACGTGCCATTTTCATGGGCATGGCCGAATGCACGCCGAATGTACGTGCCTCGTAGCTGCAACTTGCTACCACGCCACGGTCCGAAAATCCGCCTACAATCACCGGCTTCCCGATAAGCTGGCTGTTCGTAAGCCGCTCCACAGCGACAAAAAATGTGTCGAGATCCATATGCACAATGGTGCGGCCCGTCCGGCGGAGTACATCAGGGAATGCCTGTGGTGAAATTATTTTTAGTTCGTGGTGCATTATTATTAAAAATGTATTACTTTTGATTAATAATTAATCAAATTTGCGACTACAATATAATCATTATTTTTGAATTGTGGATGGAATTGTTAAAATAAAACGTGCGTAGAGACGCGATGCTTCGCGTCTCATAATAACACGACAATACCGTAGAGACGCGATGCTTCGCGTCTCATAACGATGCGTCTCATAACGGCACGGTGATACCATAAAGATGCGATTTATCGCATCTTTATGGCGCAATATATACCAAACAAATGCCATTGGTTGTATTTGTTTGGGGTGAGACGCGAGGCATCGCGTCTCTACGGAATGGGAAAAATAAACCGGTCAAATAAAAAGGATATGGAACCAACCTTCGGTCAAAACATCAAATTGCTGCGCAAACGGCGCGGCCGCACACAGGACGACGTTTCTGTTGCCCTCAATATGAAACGCTCCACGCTGAGCGGTTACGAAAACGGTGTTGCCGAACCCGGCATAGAAGCATTGCTGACACTGTCGAAATATTTCAAAATTTCCGTCGATACCATGCTGTCTGTCGATCTGGGTACCCTTCGCGAAAGCGAATTATACCAGCTTGAACACGGATACGATATTTTTGTAAACGGAGGAAACCTGCGTGTACTCACAACTACCGTCGACAGCAAAAACAAGGAGAACATCGAAGTAATAAACCAGAAAGCTTCGGCCGGTTACCGTACCGGTTTTGCCGATCCTGAATATATAAAGGTGTTGCCAACATTTCAGCTACCCTTTCTTTCGGCCGATCGCAAATACCGTACGTTCCAGATTTCGGGCGACTCCATGCTGCCTATTCCCGACAAATCGTGGGTTACCGGCGAGTTTGTGCAGAACTGGGATCTGATCCGTGATCACCAGGCATATATTATCCTTACGCTGAACGATGGAATTATGTTTAAAGTGGTCGAAAACCGTCTGAAGACCGAAAGCCGGCTGATGCTTCATTCGCTCAATCCGCTTTACGAATCTTATTCAGTTGATCTTAAAGATCTTCGCGAAGTATGGCGTTTTGTACATTACATCAGTTCGGAGCTTCCGGAGCCTAACCTGCCTGTGAACCAGATGGCTGGTGCATTGGCTGCACTGCAAAACGAGGTGGCCGGTATTAAAGCTAAAATGGTGACGCAGGGAACACTTTTCGATGACACTGGTAACAGTCCAATTGCCTGATCCACTTTTGAAATGCGGCATAAAATTTGTGCCATTTAATTCCGACAGGGTTTCCTTTGGAACCAGTGTGTTGTGTAAATTCTAAAAATCATTGCCATGAAAAAACTGCTGATTCCTATGTTCGTTTTGCTGCTTGCATGGTCATGTTCGCCATCGCAAAAAATAAGTTCATCCGGCAAACCTCCTGTCATAAAAAGTGACAGCACTGAGTATGAACTAATTGTCATCGACCCCGGATTTGAGCATTGGTACCTGATAAATTACTCGCAGGCTAAGGATTACAGCAATCCATATTACCGGGGTCGCAACCAGGTAGGCGTAAGCAACTGGAATGATTATTTCATCAGGAACCGCTACCCGAGGGCGATCGATAGTTCTATTGAATATGATTATTCGGTCGATTATGGTATCGAAGTGAACCGGAAACTCTACTGGTACTTCAAATATATTGAAGATACTTTTAAAATCAGGCTGTTACATTAATTTTGCAATATTTGTTCTTTGACAGGAATACAGCAACTTCCGTCACATCCCGAAAGTCATTTCCCCGCTCTTTTTTTTCATCTTACTTGTCACTACCTTTGCACTATAAAATACCAGGAAAATGGCGTTAAAATGCGGAATTATAGGTTTGGCTACTACCGGCAAAACTACTCTCTTTAATTGTGTTGCAAATACAAAAATACATGCCCAGCCGGGTATGCAGAAATCGCATATGGGTCAGATTAATGTTCCCGACAGCAGATTATATGTTCTTAATACCCTGTTACCTGCCCAAAAACTTGTACATGCAACTGTTGACCTGGTTGATATTCCAGGACTTACAAAAGGATCGGGTCAGGCTGAAAGTAGTTCGAGTAAGTTTCTTGCCGAAATACAGCAAACGGATGCTCTGATTCATGTTATACGTTGTTTCGACAGCGATACAGTGCCGCATATCGAAGGTTCGGTTAATCCGGTTCGCGACAGGGAAATCGTTGACCTTGAACTTTGTATCCGCGACCTGAGCATGGTGGAGCGTAAGATACAACGCACCGAAAAACTCCTGAAACTGGGTGATAAGGACGCAAAAAAAACTATGGAAGTGCTGCAGATGTACAAAGCGCACCTCGAAGATTTTAAACCGGCACGAACCGCATCGGTATCAGATGACGATCACAAACAGATTGCGGATATGTACCTTATCACCGACAAGCCTGTAATTTATGTCTGCAATGTGGATGATGCTTCGGCTGCAACTGGCAATGCGTATTCCAATGCGTTGCTTGAATCAGTGAAAGACGAAAATGCTGAAGTTCTGGTAATGGCCGCTGAGCTTGAAGCCGAAATAGCTGAACTCGAAAGCCAGGAAGACCGTGATATATTTCTTGCCGATGCAGGCCTTACTGAGCCGGGAGTTAATAAAGTAGTGCAATCGGCTTATAAGCTGCTTAAATTAATGTCGTTTTTCACCATCGGAGTTAAAGAAAACCGTGCCTGGACAATTCATCGTGGCATGACTGCTCCTCAGGCAGCCGGCGTAATTCATAGCGACCTTGAGCGTGGTTTTATACGCGCCGAAGTAATTAAATACAATGATTTTATTGCTTTAAAAACCGAGCTCGCCTGCAAGGAACATGGAAAACTCTCCATCGAAGGGAAAAACTATGTAGTTTGTGACGGAGATTTGCTCAATATCAGGTTTAATGTATAAATTTTAAAATTTATTTACATTTCTGAGCTCTGAATTTTCAAAGAACTCACCATATCTACAAGCGTATTTTTATGCCAAATGGGAAAAATGAAAAACTGGAGTAACCTCCGGGCTCCTCTTTTTTTATAGTGGTGTAATTAAATTCCGAAACCGGAAGAAATATAACAGGAACCGTAAACAGGTAAACTCTATCAGAAAGTCTGATATCCATGGCAGCATTGATATTTGCCAGCAAACCCCAGCGGTTTGAATCATTCCAGAAAAGATGAATGCCACCAAAGCCACTTCCTACATACCACCGGAAAATTCTGCTTCCTGGATTCAGGCAAAAGGAAACTGTGCCTGTCAACGAATTCGAATTAGGTGGCAAATCGACAGACTGATCTGTAGCTGCATGTCCAACATGCCACTTCGAATCAAATGCAATTCCATACGTCCATCGCTTGTTCAGCTGATGCTGGAATTCAAATTTCAGTCGGGGACCCATTGAGTTATAGCTGTCAATCAGCAAACCTGATTCGATAGCAATGAATTTGTGATGATATGTTGAATCAGCTTTCTGAGCAAAGGTATAATTTGCAGATATAGTGATGATTGCAACTAATGTAATTAAAAATATGTAAATTCTCATTGCTTTCATAAAGTAAGATTAAGTTATAAATTCCAGTTTGATTGATGATAGAAGATATGTGGAAATAAGGGAAACCATAAGCAATTTTCTATTTTTTATTTATGGTACCCAGTTTGTAATAGATAGGCATATTAAACTTAACTCTTACAACTTTATCTGCCTGCAAGGAACATGGTAAACTGACCAATGAAGGGAAAAACTATGCGGTTTGCAATGGAGGCTTGCTGAATGACAAGTTTAATGTGTAGGTATTATTGCCCTATTTTACTTGCGACATTCAAGATATTTTTGTGTGAATTTATCAACTAAGTTTAAAGTAAATTGGCATATTAAATAACACCCTGACTGGTTTGCCCTTTCTTGTACCCGGTTTCCATTTAGGCATCAAACCTACAACCCTCAATGCTTCTTCACTTAGCCCTCCTCCCGATCCTCGAAGAAGTTTAATATCTGCAACCTTGCCATCACTCTCAATTACAAAAGATATATATACCGTGCCCTGATATCCTTTTCGTGCCGCTTCATGTGGGTAAACTATATTTTCAAATAGAAACTTATTCCGTTCAGTTTCCCCGCCCGGAAACTCAGGCATTTTTAACCATACACTTTCAATGTTTTCGTCTTTTGCATTTCTGTACATATGACTTTTGAAGTCACTACAAATAGTCCTCATTGAAATCGAATACGAATAACCTGGATACTCTTCGAAAATCGAGTCAGCTACCTCACGGATTGTGTCAGTTATTATACACTTTTTAAAATGCAGTTTTTCTGCCTCCTTGTTACCAAACTTTGATGCCTCTGTTAAATCATTACATAAACCGCATGTATCTCCCAGATAATAATATGCTGCTGCCCTGTTGAAATATGCGGTCGAATTAGGGAATTCATCAATTGAAAGTGATAAATAAGAAATGCCTTCCTCATAGTTTTTTGAATTTACGGCTGCTGTTCCTTTTTCTAAATTTCTCAGACTTTTAGATGATTGACTGTAAGCAATTACTGAAATAAGAATAGTTGCTAATACCAAAAGTTGCTTTTTCATAAGTGATTTTATATTGATTAGTACTAAAAATCAGAAATATAACGCATGAAACCTCATTCCATTTTTATTAAACTCCACGGTCGGCATTGGGATTTTTATAAACCCAATGGTATTCAGGATAAGTTTCAGTGTTTTTGATTTTACTGGAATACGGCTCAGATCAATATCGGCAGCAAGGTAGAATTGCCGGAATCGTTCGGAGTAGAGAACTGATTTTCCGTCAATCTCTGAAGGATTGTTCGTAGCTCCGGTCATTCCTTCGGCACTATAACCGGCGGCAACATTCAGCCATTTCGGGAAACGTGTTTTCTGCAATCCGAAACTGCTGATATTAGCGGATATCCAGTAGGTCTGGCCGTTATAATCTTTAACCATCCGCTGCAAAGTCGTGCTGCCTAATTGATCTGGGTTATACTTGGCATAAGGCGAAGTGTGAAACGAATATTTCATCACTAACTTCTGTTCGTGCCAGGCAAGCTGCTGACTGATGAAAAGCGCCGTTCCCAGCGTGTTTGCGGCCACGTCGCCAGGTGAAGCGCCCCATTCCTTCGAAAATCCATCCATAGTTTCTATGGCCGCCAGATAAACAAACCCCATCATGCCTCCGTACCAGATTGCTTTTTTCTCCGATACGCCCGACCACCGTAAACCGCTGTGTCCAATCCTGCCTATGTAATACGAAGCCGTAACATGGGCGCATTTATCCATCTGCAGCCACTCCCGGTTATCGTTAAAAAAATGAAATGACGATTGCGGGTAATTTTTATACCATAAACCATACAAACCGGCAACACTTCCGGCATATGCGGATGCTCCGGCTACAGTGAACAAGGCAAGCCTTTTCCGGTTAAGAGTGTCGGTTTGAAATCCGGAATTGTCTGCGGACTGAGCATAGGCCACATTCTGTTTGCCGACCAGAATCAGCAAAAGCATTATAAGAGTTATGGTCCGGAAGTTCAGCACAAACAGCAAAATAGTTAAAAGGTGAAAACGTAAGATTGATTTCTCACGGCAATTTCTTATTTCATGATTCCCCGTTTATTAAGTGCCTGCTGGTATTTGGCGGCATTCAGCAAATGCTCATTCATGGTTACGGCAAAATTATGATAACCCGAAAAGTCTTCCCTGGCACAGAAATACATATAGTTATGATGCCTGTAATTCAAAACAGCGTCAATGGACGAAATGGAAGGCAGGCAGATCGGTCCGGGTGGCAATCCGAAATATTTATAGGTATTGTACGGTGAATCAATGGTTTTGTAAACATTAAGCACTCTTTTGATGCTGAAATCGCCCATTGCATAAACCAATGTCGGGTCAGCCTGCAAAAGCCATCCCTGTTTCAGCCGGTTCATATACACACCGGCTACATCCGGTTTTTCATCATTCATATTGGATTCCTTTTCAACAATCGATGCCAGTGTTATAGCCTGTAATTCTGTCAGTCCAATCTCTTTCAGCTTTGCTTTCCGTTTATCGTTCCAGAAGGCAATGTATTCCTTATGCATCCGTTCCATGAACTTTTCAGGCGTAATGTCCCAGTAAACCTCATAGGTATTTGGGATAAACATACTTATTATATTGTCAGTAGTGAAACCGAATTTTTTAACATAATTTTCATTATTCAGCAATTTGAGGAATGTAACTGAGTCGGCTTCAAGCTGTTCTGCAAGATGACCTGCCAGCTCCTGCTTAATGCGTATATTGTTGAAAACAAGCTGAACGGGATCCTGTTGTTTGGACCTCAGTTTTCGGATGATCTGCTTGTTGCTCATCCCTTCTTTGAGAATATAATGTCCTGACTTGATATGATCAGGGTACTTCATGATGGAAGCCAGTCGCTCGAACGATGTTCGGTGTATAATGGTACCATTCTTATACAATTGCTTTTTAACGTCATCCCAGGTTGAGCCAGACCTGATATTGAAGGCAGCAGATTTTTGTCCGTTAAGCCACACATTTGGCTTATAAACCATGCTGTAACCAAGGTATGCGATTATTCCGCATCCAATAATCAGTATTGCAATAATGGCAAAGGTTATCTGTTTGCGGAATGAGCGGCTCTTTTCCTTTTTTACGCTCCCCGAATCTAAGTTTGGCATATTCTCAAGTTCTCTTTTTAAATTAAAGCGACTTCTGTAATTCTTATTTCTTATTTAAATATGATTGTAACCCTGCTCTTCGCCCCGATAACAATCGGTATCGCTCAGCGACATGTAACATTGTAACATTGAAACGCTGTAATCCTGAAACTCAAAAAAATCAAGTAAAATTCAGTTTATTTACAGGCTATTTATCAATTGAAACATCAACTCATTACTCCACTTACCATTCCTGAACAGCCATTCTTTCTTAACACCGCAGTCAACAAAACCGGCTTTTGCAAACAACTTTATACTTTCCGCATTACTTTGCTCAATAGTGCAGTATAACTGGTGAAGGTTAAGCGTTTTAAAGCAGTATTCAATAAGCAGGTTAAGCGCTTCCAGCGCAAATCCTTTCCGTCTGAAAGGCTCATCGATCAGTATCCCGATTCCGGCTCGTTTATGAAACGGATCAAAATCATACAAATCAATACTGCCAATGGTAGTTGTTTCACTTCCTGACGAATGCCAGTCGATCATCAGTCGCAATTGCTTTGCTGCAAAAATATCATTATCCGTGTTCAGCACAAACTGTTCGATGGCAAACCTCGAATAGGGCGCGAGCGTATTCCCCAGGTGCCAGATTCTTGTATCGTTTTCCCAGCTGAAAATAGTATCTATATCCGAGGGTTCAGGCGCTCTAAGCATCAGGTTCGGGCCTATCATAGAGATTAAATTTCGACGGTTCCTTCAAAAACAAGCTTTGCGGGTCCGGTTAGTTTTACATTTTTAAAAGTATCATCCGTACGGGTAAAACTCACAAATAACCTTCCGCCTGCAGTATTTACATAAAATGTATTGCCTCCGTATTTTAATGAAGCCGCTATTGCCGAAGCTGTTACACCTGTACCGCACGAAAGCGTTTCGTTTTCAACGCCTTTCTCGTAGGTACGAACATATAGTTCCTTCTTCAATAATTTGGCAAAGTTTACGTTGGTTCCGTGTGGCTCATAACCTGCATCATACCTTGTTTCCCTACCCGATTCCAGAATATCCACATTATCAGGATTATCGACAAATTTCACTACGTGATATGTGCCGGTATTCAGGTAACAGAGGTTTTTATCCATTCGGTAAATCACCGGGTCTTGCATATCCAGTTCAACGATCTTAACCAAACCGTGATTTTCAGTTATCCGGGCATGATGAATACCATCCGCAGCCATAAAGCGGCATGTGCTTTCGCAAATGCCCATCTGATGAGCGAATGCGGTTATACACCGGCCTCCGTTTCCACAGAAAGTTGCAGCACTGCCATCGGAATTGTAATAGCTCATCCCAAAATCATAGCCCTCACTGTGTTGAACCAGTAATATGCCATCGGCACCAATGCCAAAATGGCGGTCACAAAGTTTGCTGATCAATTGTTCATTGGCAGGAAACTGTAACTTCCGGTCGTCGATCAAAATAAAATCGTTGCCGGTTCCTTCGTATTTGCTGAATTGTAGAGTCATTTCGGTAACAAATTTACTATAATACTTGTCAAAATGTCATAATAAGTATTGAATATGTCACTTTTTATTGTTTTGCTGTTGCAATTCTATAGCTAAAGAACAAAGTTGGATTGGAATTGTTATTATGTTTGTGTATTAAATGATTGAATAACAATAGTATATAAATATTTCAATTTCACTGTATTAGGACATTTTAATGAATGTTAACATTAATTAACAACGCAGTAGAACTATTGGTATTATCCTTGCGTTATAATTCTAAAATCATTCAAAACGAATAGGATTTCAAATTAAAACTATTAATTCATCATTAAAAACGAACGAAAATGAAAAAATACACAGGTTATTTTCTGGTGGCTGTGTTAGGCGGATTAATTTCTTTGGGCGGATATACACTGGTAAATAGACACACAGGTAGTTTAAGAGGAGTACCCGGATCGTCAACTCCGGTTCAATTTACAAGTATGACAACCATTCCTTCCACTAATCCTGATTTTACCGCCGCAGCTAATACTTCAATACACGCTGTAGTTCATGTGAAAACAGAATATGCTCAGAAGAATGGTATGTACGATAACTTCTTTCGCGATTTCTTTGGGGACAGCCAATATGGTCAGCAAGGACCACTACAGGGCGCCGCCTCGGGTGTGATAATTTCACCTGATGGCTATATTGTAACCAACAATCACGTAGTGCAGGATGCAACTAAAATTGAAATAGTTCTCAACGATAAGCGATCTTACGAGGGTACCGTAATTGGCACTGATCCATCTACTGATCTGGCTGTTGTAAAAATCAATGAAAAGAACCTTCCTTTTCTCACCTATGGCAATTCGGATGATTTACAAATTGGCGAATGGGTGTTGGCTGTCGGTAATCCATTTAATCTCACAAGTACGGTAACTGCCGGTATTGTTAGTGCCAAAGCGAGGAATATCAATATTTTAGGTACACCCGACGGAACTTCAATTGAGTCCTTTATCCAAACTGATGCAGCCGTTAACCGGGGCAACAGCGGGGGCGCACTTGTAAACACCCGTGGTGAACTTGTAGGTATAAATGCGGCCATTGCCAGTGGTAACGGTTTTTATGCAGGTTATTCATTTGCCATACCAGTTAACATTGTTAAGAAAGTGGTTGGCGACCTGATAGAGTATAAAGAGGTTCAGCGTGCATTTCTTGGAGTAGGCATCCTCGATATTGACAGTAAGTTAGCCGGTGAGCGGGGAATGAAAGAGCTTAGAGGTGTGTACGTTGATGAAGTAAACGATGGAAGCGCTGCTAAGGCAGCCGGAATCAAGAAAGGTGATGTTATTATCTCGGTTAACAAAATAGCGGTTAACAGTACTTCTGAACTGCTTGAACAGGTAAGCCGCTTTCATCCGGGTGAGAAGATTCCTGTGGGTATTACCCGCGATGGCGCCGATAAAGTTTTTGATGTCACTTTACTTAGCCGCTCCGGAAATACTGTTCTGGTAAAAAGCGAAGCAAAGGATGCAATGCCAATGCTTGGCGCAAAAATACAGGTTGCTTCCGCTGATGTGCTTCGCAAACTCGGAATCGACCACGGGGTGCAGGTTACGGAATTAAAAGACGGGTTGTTGCGGATTGCCGGTGTGCGTGAAGGTTATGTAATTACAGAAATTGATAAAAAACCTATAAAGAACCTGGACGATCTGAATAAAATCCTGTCGAACAAGAGCGGTGGAATACTACTCGAAGGTGTTTATCCAAACAGGGTAAGAGCCTATTACGGATTCGGAATTAACTAGACACTACGGATGCAATGAAATAGATTCCGGTAATCAAAAATCAAAAAACAAACCCGGCTTTTCTTTGTTTAGATAATAGTGCATGAAAGATTAATATTCCGGTTTTCGGATTAAGATATATATTGTTCTGAGCAGCACAGTTAATCTGTGCTGTTTAGTACATGTAAAAGCTAAAAAGTCATGAGACAATTAAAGATAACCAAGTCTATAACTAACCGCGAGACAGCCTCCCTGGACAAATATCTTCAGGATATTGGGAAGGAACCGCTGATCACTGCGGATGAAGAAGTTGAATTGGCCCGAAGAATACGAGGTGGCGATCAGAAGGCGTTAGATAAATTATGTCTGGCAAACCTGAGGTTTGTAGTCTCGGTAGCCAAGCAATACCAGAATCAGGGTCTTAGTTTACCTGACCTGATAAATGAGGGAAATGTTGGTCTTATAAAAGCAGCTGCCCGTTTCGACGAAACCCGAGGTTTTAAGTTTATATCCTATGCCGTATGGTGGATAAGGCAATCCATTCTGCAAGCCCTGGCCGAACAGTCGCGTATAGTACGTCTGCCATTAAACCAGGTAGGTTCGCTCAACAAAATAAAGAAGGAAACGTCGCGTCTTGAACAAAAATTCGAACGTCCGCCTTCAGCCGAAGAACTTGCCGAAGCATTAGAAATACCGGACTATAAAATTGCTGCTGCCATGAGGATAACCACCCGTTATGTTTCTATGGATGCTCCTTTGGTGGATGATGAAGATACACGATTTATCGATGTTTTTGTCGATGAGGATACTCCCTTTACGGATGCCGGACTTATGCGCGAGTCGCTTTCGCAGGAAATTCAGCGTTCGTTGTCAACGCTCACTGAAAAAGAAAGAGATGTCATTAATCTTTATTATGGCATAGGTGTGCCTCACGGTCTTACGCTTGAAGAAATAGCTCTTAAGTTCGACCTAACCCGCGAACGCGTGCGGCAGATCAAAGAAAAAGCTATTCGAAGACTAAAACATAATTCCCGGAGTAAGCTTTTGAAATCCTACCTCGGGCAGTAGAACCTACAACATTTCTTATTTTTCATCCTGACCTGGTACAGCTTTTTGCTGAAAGGTTTTGTATGCTGAAGCTGGAACAATAAGTCAGCAGAGTTCTCAATTTTTGCTAAACTTTTCCCATTTCAGCGAAATTAACGCATTGTGACTAATCAGCCCTTGAATAATTTGTTTTGCCACAGATTTCACGGATTTTCACAGATATAAAACTGTTTTCAGCAAGTTTAAAAACAAAAACAGCTCAGAACATCTTTACGTATCTGTGTAATCAGCGGAATCTGTGGCTTTTATTCATTCTTCATCGTATTCACCAGACTGATAAGTAATACTTGATTATTTTTGATTTTTTTTTTCTGCCCCTAAGTATCATAAGATTAATATCTTAGTTGGATTTCAATCCTTCAGGCTAAAAATAAATCCTAAAATGATATTACCTTTTGCCAAATCCCGGATAAAGGTATAGATGGAAATATCTTTATTCCGTTTTAATTTGCAGATGAAAATACTGATAGCCGAAGATAATAAGATGAATCAACACCTCATGAGTAAATACATGAGTAAGTTGGGATGGGAAGCTGTTATTGTTGAAAATGGTTTATTAGCCACAGAAGCATGCAGGTCGCACGATTTCGATGCCATATTAATGGACATTGATATGCCGGTACTCGATGGTATTGAGGCAACCCGGTATATCCGTGTATTTAATAAGGAAATTCCGATCATTGCATTAACAGCCTACGCTGACGATCAGATGAGGACCGAATGTGCCGAAGCAGGTATGAATGCCTTTTTGGCCAAGCCTTGTTCACGCGATGATATTAAAGCATTAGTTGTTGAGTGTATGGAAATAAGATCGTATAAAGTTGCCGGATAAAGCACAAAAAGCTAAGAATTGAAGCCTGACTACGGTCGGGCTTTTTTTTTATTTATTTTCAAGGAATTAAGGCAAGGGATTTGTAATTTTGCAC
>JBBRYZ010000114.1:0-13057 GCA_038237165.1 Bacteroidales bacterium
AAATTTTTCCTTTATTAATAGCTGGTTTTCTGGCCATTACATCAGCAAAAGCACAGGAGCCCACTACCTGGCGTGGGCCGGGATCAACAGGTATTTATCCTGAAACCGGTTTATTGAAAGCATGGCCTGCAAATGGCCCTGAAATTATTTGGCATTATGATGAATTGGGCGAAGGCTTTTCGTCTCCTGTATTTGCTAATGGAAAAATCTACGTTTCGGCAGCAGTAGACAACATCGGATATATTTATGCTCTAAATCAGGACGGAAAGCTTGAATGGAAAGCAACCTATGGCGAAGAATGGGTTGAAAACTATTCTGGTTCCCGGGCAACCCCGTCTGTGATTGGTGACATGCTTTACATGTATTCCGGAAAAGGAGTTGTAACCTGTATGAACGCCAATAACGGCAAGATAAATTGGAAGGTAGATGTAATGAAAGACTATAATGGTCAGAATATTACATGGGGTGTAACCGAAACGTTGGTGATTGATGGCAACAAATTATTTGTAACAGCAGGTGGCACTACAAATAACGTTATTGCTTTGAACCGTTTAGATGGCAAATTGATATGGAGCAGTAAAGGAGTCGGCGAGAAACCAGCTTATTGCACCCCGTTACTTATAAAATTGGCATCACGTAAATTACTGGTTACGATGACTGAAAAGCATATTATTGGGCTTGATGCTGAAACTGGTGCATTACTTTGGTCGCATGAGCAAACAAACGAGTGGGCAGTTCATGCCAATACGCCGCTGTTTTACAACAATAGTCTATTCTGTTTTAGCGGTTATGGTCAGGGTGGCGTCAAACTTATTTTAAATGGCGATGGAAGTCAGGTAACCAAAGCATGGTTCAGCAAAAAACTCGACAGTCGTATTGGCGGTGCTGTTGTTGTTGATGGATATATCTACGGTTCAGGCGATAACACAAGAGACTGGCAATGTACTGATTGGAAAACTGGCGAACAAAAATACGCTTCTCAGGCTGTTGCAAAAGGAAATGTTATTTATGCCGACGGTATGTTATATATCTATAGCGAGCGAGGCGAACTTGCACTTGTTCCTGCTACTCCGGCTGGATTCAATGTCACTTCTAAGGTTAAAGTTGAATTGGGAAGTGCCCAGCATTGGGCTCACCTCGTCATCAACAATGGCCGTCTTTTTGTCAGGCACGGTAAAACGTTGATTGCTTATAAGATAAAATAATTGATTGAAAATATACAATTTATTATAGATTTCCGGAACGGGAGAAAGGGTGATAATGCCATTTCTCTCGTTTTTAAATATTAATACACAGTTATTTATGAAGAAGTTTTTTTTGTTATCACTTGCTTTGTCAATCACATTTTCTGCTTTCAGTCAGGTTATTCAGTGGAGAGGCGAGAAGCGCGATGGTTATTTTAAAGAATCGGGTTTACTGAAATCGTGGCCCGCTGAAGGTCCTCAGATGATCCTTAAAGTCGAAAAACTCGGTAAGGGATATTCATCACCCGTAGTTGCGAATCAAACGATTTACGTCACCGGAATGATTGATACGCTTGATTATCTGACGGCTATTGATCTTCAGGGAAAAATAAAATGGCAGGTTCCTTATGGCCGTTCATGGTCGAAATCATTTCCCGAAACCAGATCTACCCCAACAGTTGAAGGTGATCGTATTTATGTGGTCGGTGGTTTAGGTCGGCTTGTTTGTATTGATGCCAATACCGGAAAAGAGAATTGGGCTGTTGATGTAGATAAAGATTTTAAATCTGAGTGGCACATTTGGGGTGTTTCAGAAACACCTTTGATTGTAGATAACATGGTAATTTGCACACCGGGTGGTCAGGAAACTTCGGTAGTTGCTTTTGACAAGATGACTGGAAAATTAATCTGGAAAAGTGAAAGTGTTGGTGGACAGCGTGCCTATGCTTCACCGACTATCTACGAATATAAAAATTTCAGGTTTATACTTGCTGTTACCGCTACTCACCTGATTGCTCTGAATCCTGAAAACGGGAAGGTTGCCTGGAGATATAAATATTACAAAAATGAATTGTGGAAAGATCAGCCTGGTCTGATCTGGACCAACACGCCAGTTTTCAAAAACGATGAGATCTTTCTTTCGATGGGATACGATTACCCGGCAGTAATGTTGAAAATGGATCCTTCCGGAACTTCCGTTTCGGAGAAATGGACGAATAATGTGCTTGATAATCATCATCATGGAGTTATGGTCTCTGGTGATTATATTTATGGCTCCAACTGGATCAGCAATGGCAAAGGGAAATGGGTATGTCTGAAATGGGATACAGGAGAATTACAATATGAAACGGATTGGATCAATAAGGGTTCATTGATCGGAGCAGATGATCTTTTCTATGCTTATGAAGAGAAAACAGGAACTGTTGGATTGATCAAACCTAATCCCGAAAAATGGGATGTGATCAGCTCCTTTAAGGTGAAAGAAGGAACCGGTCCTCATTGGGCACACCCATTTATCAGCGGAGGAAAACTTTATTTGCGTCACGGTGATGTATTAATGGTTTTCGATATAAAAGCTTAATGCATTAATTATGAGAATATTATTTTTTTGTATTTTATCTTTGCTGCTTTCACCTGTTTTCGGACAGGAGACAGCTCAATTTAGAGGACCCTCCCGCGATGGAATCTATCCGGAAAAAGGATTACTTAAAAAGTGGCCCGGGGCAGGCCCGAAACTTGAGCTTCAAATTGCAGGGATCGGAAAGGGATATTCTCAGCCAGTTATTTACAACGGTGTAATTTATACGACTGGTATTAAAAAAGATACCATGGATGTAATCTCAGCCTACGACTTAAAAGGGAATTTGCTTTGGGATAAAGTGTACGGACACGCCTGGGCGAATTCTTTTACTGATACGCGAAGTACACCTACAATTCAAAATGACAAGATTTACCTGGTAGGCGGAATGGGAATAGTTTGTTGCCTTGATGCTAAAAATGGTAATATACTTTGGTCTCAGGATGCTCACAATCAATTTAAAGGTGAATATCATAAATGGGGTGTAGCAGAATCAGTGTTACTTACTGAACAGGCAGCCATTTATGTAACAGGTGGAGAAGAGACTTCGGTAGTCGCATATAATAAGATCACCGGAAAACTTCTTTGGAAAACAAAGAGCCTTGGTGGACCAAGGGCTTATGCATCATCTTCATTGATTGAACGGAATGGTCTGAAGATCATCCTCGCTCAGACAGCCAATGATCTTATTGGCATCAATTCTATCGACGGCGAGATCATCTGGAATTATAATCTGAAACCGCTTCAAACAGGTGATATGGGAAAAGGGGCTAACACCAATATACCAATTTATCGTGATGGAGAAATTTTTGTAAACAGCGGCTACGATCATCCTGCAACAATGTTCTCACTTTCGGATGATGGCCGTTCTGTAAGCCTGAAATGGAAAAACAAAGATATGGATACGCATCACGGTGGTGTTGTATTGGTTGATGGTAATCTTTATGGAACCAGTTGGCAAAGCAATTCCAAAGGTCAATGGGTTTCTATTGATTGGAAAACTGGAAAGACGAATTGGGTAAAAGATTGGTATAATAAAGGTTCAGTTATTGCAGCGGATGGTTTACTCTATTGTTACGAGGAAAAAGGGGGCAATGTTGCCTTGGTTCAACCCGATGTTACTGATTTTAAAATAATAAGTACATTTAAAGTTGAAGCGGGCGAGGGGGCTTACTGGGCACATCCCGCAATTTACAACAGCAAATTATACCTGCGACACGGCAATATGCTGCTGATTTATAATATTAAAGCTTAAAATGAATCAAAAGAAAACCCTGAATATTGCGTTTTATCTCCTCTGTTTAGTTGCTGTGATCGTTGTGGTTTGGTGGCTGATGGCAGACCCGACTTCAAAATATACCGAAAGTTTACCCGGACTTGATAAGCGGGCAGCTGCCGATACAGTATCTGAAAATGTGGAGATTGGCAAAATATTCGAGACTTTTTCTACGGATTATAAAGAGATGACCGAAACATGGCCACGCTTTCGTGGAAATGATTTTGACAATATCTCAAAGTCACCTGTCAAATTGAAGGAAAAATTTGGTCCCGCTGGTGCCGATATTCGTTGGTCGCTTGAATTAGGTGAAGGGCATTCAGGTGCAACAATTTACAAAGGATTGGTTTATCTGCTCGATTACAACGAAAAGGAAAAGGCCGATTTATTGCGTTGCTTTTCGCTGGCGGATGGAAAAGAGTTGTGGAAAAGGGGTTATAATGTGAATATTAAACGAAATCATGGGATGTCGCGGACGATTCCCGCGATCACCGAAAAATATATCCTGACAATGGGACCTCGTTGCCAGGTGATGTGTCTCGATCGCTTGACCGGCAATTTCCGGTGGGGAATTGATGTTACCAAAGATTATATGACCGAAATTCCCTTCTGGTATACGGGTCAATGCCCGATGATTGACAATGATGTAGCCATTATCGCGACAGGTGGAAAAGCGCTGATGATTGGTGTCAGCTGCGAAACAGGCGCTAAATTATGGGAAGTTCCCAATCCAGACGGTTGGAAAATGTCGCATTCATCAATTATGCCTTTTACCTTTGGCGGTCGCAAGATGTATGTCTATAGTGCAATAGGCGGATTAATCGGTGTTGCAGCTGATGGAGCTGATGTTGGAAAGGTCCTTTGGAAAACGCCTGCCTGGAACCATTCCGTAGTCGCGCCATCACCTGTTTGTATGCCCGATGGAAAGATATTTATGACCGCTGGTTACGGAGCAGGCGCAATGATGCTTCAACTAAAGGAAAATGGTGGTAATTTTACCATCGATGTTTTACAGGAATATCTTCCACGTTTCGGACTTGCATGCGAACAGCAAACACCGGTTTACTGGCAGGGACATCTTTTCGGAGTCTTGCCAAAAGATGCTGGTTCATTACGAAATCAGTTTGTGTGCGTTGATCCATCCGATGCTAAAAAAATGGTGTGGACAAGCGGACAGACGGCACGTTTTGGTTTAGGTCCCTTTATGATCGCAGACAATAAATTCTATATTCTTGACGATGATGGAACCCTTACAATAATTAAACCAAGCACTTCGAAATATATTCAGCTTGATCAGGTAAAAGTGATTAAAGATGGTTCGGATGCCTGGGCTCCGATCGCAATTGCGGACGGGTATATGTTGTTACGAGATTCAAAAACAATGGTTTGCATTAATATGAACCTTTAAATTCTATGTGATGAAGAACAAGGGTATCGTTTTCTTCTTGATTATTCTGGCTATAGTTATCGTCGCAGTTGTGGCACTCGATTACAACGCTTCCAAACCCGATCAGCAGCCTGCAAATCCATATGCCTACAATATTGATCCGTTTTCGAAGATTGATACGGCGTTAATACAATATAAAGAAAGCCGTGATCTGGCTATCGACTTTGCAGAACCTGCCGGTGTTTGTTTTCTGAACGATCAACTTTTTATTGTTGGCGACAAAAAAATGCAGATCGTCGAACCAACAGGGAAATTACTAATGGAAGTGACTTTCGAAAGGAAGCCAACTTGTGTTTATGCATCGGCGGAAAATATTTTTGTAGGGTTCCAGAAATCACTTGCCGTTTTAACTCTTGACGGAGTGAGAATTGCCGAATGGGATTTGTTTTCAGACAGCACAGTTATCACTTCCATTACTGAGAAATCGGGAATCGTATTTGTTGCCGATGCCGGCAAGCGTGTCATAAGAAAGTTCACCCTTGATGGAAAATCAGATGGCGTAATTGAAGGTAAATCTGGTAACGACCAGATTCACGGATTTATAATTCCAAGTCCTTATTTCGACTTGGCATTTAATGCTGATGGTGAATTGTGGGTGGTTAATCCGGGAAAGCATTCACTCGAAAACTATACGGTTGAAGGAGCACTTCGTACCTGGTGGCAAGCCTCTTCAATTAAAATTGAGGGTTTTAGCGGATGCTGCAATCCTGCTCATTTTGCCTTTTTACCCGATGGCAGTTTTGTCACAAGTGAGAAAGGGATGGTCAGAGTTAAGATATATAAACCTTCCGGAGAGTTTTCGGGGGTGGTAGCTGCTCCGTCAAAATTTGCTGAAAATGGTGACGCTCCTGATCTGGCAGTTGATAATCAGGGCAATATTTATGCGCTTGATTTGAATAAAAAGATGCTTAGGTTATTTGTAAAAAAATAGAGTAAGATGAACAGAAAAGATTTTTTTAAACATGGAGGGCGTTGGGCACTCTTATCCGGAATCGGAATGTTGAGTGCTTTTCTTGCTTATAATCAAAAGATTGTAACTCCTGAAAATTGTTCGGTCGCGCCGCAATGCAAAAGTTGTGGTAAATACACTCAATGCGAACTTCCACAGGCAGATAAGGAGAGAAAAGATGGAAAATAATAACAAAAAGAGCCGCAGAGACTTCATCAGGAGTGGAACACGTCTCTCGTTATTGCTCACTTTGGGGGCGGTAGGTGCCATCACGGCAAAAAATCTTACCACTGAAGAACAGGTTTGGCAGATCGATCCGTTTAAATGCACACAGTGCGGACGTTGCGCCACATCGTGTGTGATGACTCCTTCTGCCGTGAAATGTATTCATGCGTATGACCTTTGTGGTTATTGCGACCTTTGCGGCGGCTACCTGAAACCCGATGCCAATAAGCTCTCCACTGCTGCCGAAAATCAGCTGTGTCCAACGGCAGCCATTGAGCGTCGATTTATTGAAGAACCTTATTTCGAGTATGTTATTAACGAAGAACTTTGTATTGGTTGTGCAAAATGTGTAAAAGGATGCACTTCGTTCGGTAACGGCTCCTTGCATTTGCAGATTATTCACCGTATTTGTCTGAATTGTAACGAATGTTCCATTGCCAGACTGTGCCCTTCGCAAGCTATTTCGCGTGTGAATGCCAGCAAAGCATACAAGGTAAAGGGGAGTTTTACAAAGGATGGGAAAGCTTAACATTCGACGATCCGGCAATCGCTTTCGCCGGACTTCTTTTAAGGCAATGATTCACGACTGTGAAAGGCTCAAATAGGATTAACCCAGAATAATGAAGAATGAGGAAATCCTGGGAATTAAATGAAAAACAGATTTAGCCACATCTGCAAATCAAGATATAAATTTTTCTGATGCAGGCGCCAGGAATTGACACTTTGGAATAACAAATTGTATTTTAGATAGATATTAATGAAGAAATGGATTAAAGTATCGCTGATTTTCGCTTTCCTGTTGTTCAGTTTAGTGGGAATGGCACAACAGCAACGATTTCCCAAGCCGGAATTTGGAAATGGTTATAGTCAGCCAACCCCTATAACTCCCGAACCTCGTGCGTTAGCACTTGAATATACTGATGTTGTTATATTGTTGATTGTTTTGTCTCTGGCAAGTTATTTTGCAATTCGCAAGCGCTCGCGGAAAGGATTGCTTTGGTTATCTGTTTTCAGTTTGATCTACTTTGGATTTTACCGGAATGGCTGTATTTGTTCTGTAGGATCGGTTCAAAACGTCGCGCTAACGCTTTTTGATCCGGGTTATGCCATATCAATTACGACTTTGCTGTTCTTTCTGTTGCCACTCGTCTTCACACTCTACTTTGGAAGAACCTTTTGTGCCGGGGCGTGCCCGCTGGGTGCCATGCAGGATCTTTTGATTGTAAAGCCATTATCATTGCCTGAATGGCTCCGGACAACTTTGGGAATCATTCCATATTTATATTTGTCATTGGCGGTGTTGTTTGCCGCTACAGGCACTGATTTTATCATTTGCCGGTATGACCCTTTTGTCGGAATCTTCCGGATGGATGCCGAATTTCACATGGTGATTTTGGGTATCGCTTTTATATTAATGGGAATGTTTGTAGCGCGTCCTTATTGCCGGTTTCTATGTCCTTACGGCGTCTTATTGAACTGGATGTCACGTTTCTCAAAGTGGCACCTTGCCATCACGCCGGCAGCCTGCATTCAATGTAAATTGTGCAGCGACTCATGTCCGTTCGATGCCATTGATTTTCCAACAGATGAAAAGCAATCGAAAAACAGGACATGGGGAGTAAACCGTTTCTTGGTATATGCACTATTGATCCCGCTATGGATTTTTATCGGAGGTTTTGCCGGTTCAAAAGCGCATACATGGATATCGAAAGCCAACCCGACAGTCTATCTTGCCGAACTGTTAATCTCAAAACCTGAGGTACGCAATGATTTGAAAAACCTTGATGTACAAGCCTATTTAAGTTCAGGAAAATCGATGGAAACTCTTGTGAAAGAGGCGACAGTGATTCGTCAGAAATTCTATACCGGCGGTTGGATTGCAGGTGGATTTATGGGTCTTGTGATCGGAATGACAATCCTTGGACAGGTCGTTTACCGAAAGAGGACAGACTATCAACCACATAAAGGAAACTGTTACAGCTGTGGGCGTTGCATGAGTTACTGCCCCGTAAAGAAATAACATTGTTAATCATCATATTGGAATGGAACAAGATAATAGATTAAAATTTTCACTAAATATTGCCCTTGTATCGGGAATATTCTGCATCACGGTAGCTTTACTGTTGTTGTTGAATTTCATGCAAATGGCTAAAAACAAACCGCTTGAAAGCAAAGCGCTTACTTCGCTGGTCAAGCGACTCAGCCAGGAACCCAATAGTGACGAGTTAAAGCAGGAGATCCGGAATTTTGACTTGCTTGCCCGAAAAGCTTATTTCAACAGTCAGTGGCAGGTGAAAACAGGTGGTTACCTTTTATTATTCGGTGCGATCGTTTTTGCACTCTCGCTTCGTGTTTTTATCGGTTTAAAATCGAAAATCGGAGAACCTGAAGTGAAGGATGAAAATGATCTCACGAGCCGTATTATGACGCAACGATGGGTGATGATAACTGGATCAGTACTCGTCATTCTTGGACTTGGTGCCTCATTTGCATCAGTCGATCATCTTCAGAAATACGATGTCAATGAGGCTTTAACTGAAGCAAAATCATCCGATAATCAAGATAGTGTAGAAGTGATAAAAGTTGGCGAAAACCCTCAGCTTGTACAATCGGCAACAACCGATACTACAAAGAGCGTGGTAGCATCAAATGTAACTAAAACGGATACGGCAGCGGTGGTTCCGGTTGCAGCTGTTAAAATTACTTTTCCCGGGAGCAATGCTATAAAAGCAAACGCGCCGGGCTTCCGCGGACCATTCGGAAACGGTGTCTTTTTTCAGAAAGGAACACCTGTGGAATGGGATGCCGCCTCAGGTAAAAATGTAATATGGAAGACCCCTGTTCCAAAAAAAGGGTATAATTCACCAGTTATCTGGGGAAATAAAGTGTTTCTTTCCGGTGCTGACAATCAGTCGCGTGAGGTATACTGTTTTGATAGAAATTCAGGGAAAGTGCTTTGGAAACAGCTTGTTGACAAAATTCAGGGAAGTCCGGCCACTGCGCCGAAGGTGACTGAAGATACTGGCTTCGCTGCCCCTTCGCTTACTACAGACGGTAACCGGGTGTATGCCATGTTTGCCGATGGCGACATCATCTGTTTCGATATGGATGGAAACCGTGTTTGGGCCCGTAACCTTGGACTGCCTGATAACCATTATGGTCACGCGTCGTCTTTGATCATGTATAAAGACAAAGTGTATATTCAGTACGATACAAACAAAAGCAGGAAACTGATGGCGCTCAATGCTTCAACAGGCGAAACCACATGGGAAACCGTTCGAAAGGGAAAAATTTCCTGGGCAAGTCCGATTCTGGCCGAAATCAATGGTAAATTTCAGGTAGTACTTTCCACCGATCCGATGGTTGCAGGTTATGATCCTGAAACAGGAAAAGAACTTTGGTCGGTCGACTGTATGAGCGGAGAAGTTGGTCCTTCACCGGCTTCAGGAGGCGGGATGGTCTTCGCCGTTAACGAATATGCCAAATTGGTATGCATCGATCCTTCAAAAAGTGCAAAGGTTTGGGAAAGTGACGAATTTTTGGCTGAAGTGGCCAGTCCTGTTACTGCAAACGGATTGTTGTTTGTTGCGACAACCTATGGCGTACTGGCTTGTTACGATGCCAAATCAGGTGAGAAATACTGGTCAAAAGAAGAGGGGGCGGGTTATTATTCATCTCCGGTTATTGCAGATAATAAGGTCTATACGTTTGATACTACCGGTAAAATGAGGGTATTTGAATTAGGCAAAGAGGCAAAAATTATTGGTGAAGGGAATGCTGCAGAAAAAATGACTACAACGCCTGCGTTTGCCAATGGACGGATGTTCGTCAGGACGCCAAAATTCCTTTATTGTGTCGGAACAAAATAAATTGACAGATTTACAAATGGTTCAAAAACAGGATAATGATTGATCTGAACAAGATAGACAGTATCATCGCGGAGAAAGGAACGACAAGGGAAGCCTTAATTCCAATACTTCAGGCGATTCAGCGCGAATTTAATTATTTGCCTGAAGAGGCTTTGCGCAGGGTAAGTGATACAACTGAAATCAAACCTGCTGAGATCATCGGGGTTGCCAGCTTTTATTCACAATTTCGGTTGGCGCCTGTTGGCGAACATATGATCAGAGTATGTGTCGGAACGGCTTGCCATGTGAAAGGGGCAGGGCAGGTTTATGATGCGATGCGCCGCGAATTCAAATTAAAGGATGGGCAGCATACCGATCAGGCTGGAAAGTATACAATTGAAAAGGTAAGTTGCCTGGGATGCTGTACATTAGCGCCGGTTGTTCAAATCGATCATATCACTTATGGTCATGTCACTTCCGATAAGGCTTCCGAGTTGATAAAGGATTTTGAAAGTCAGAAAGATATCAAGGGTAAGAAGCTATTCCGTAAGACGGATGGAACTGAAATTCAGGGTGAAATACGGATTGGACTGGGTTCCTGTTGCGTGGCAAGCGGTAGCAGCGATATCAGGGATGCTGTGGAAAATACTATCAATGAAGAAGGGCTTCAGGTTAAACTGAAAAGTGTGGGTTGTGTGGGTATGTGCCACCAGGTACCACTCGTCGAAATTGTACCGGTAAAGGGTGAATCAACACTCTACTCAAAGGTGAAACCCGAAGATGTCAGGCAAATTATTGAATCTCATTTTCAACCCAAAGGTCGATTTGCTAAGTTAAAAAGCAAGTTTTTAGGTGCAGTTGAAAATATTCAAACCGATCAGAAATGGGAAGGCATTGAACGTTACGAGCTGGACATCAGGGAAAAGCATGTCTCATCTTTTCTGGGAAAACAATTTCCAATCGCCACCGAATTTCGTGGATTGATCAATCCCCTCGATCTGGAAGAGTATCAGCAACGCGGTGGATTTAAGGCATTAAAGAAAGTATTTAAAGAATTTACACCAACCCAGGTGATCGCGAAGATCAAAGAGAGCGGCATCAGAGGTCGGGGAGGAGCCGGATTTCCTACCGGTATCAAATGGGAAATGGTAGCAAAACAACCCAGCGAACTTAAATATTTGATTTGCAATGGTGACGAAGGCGATCCAGGTGCGTTTATGGATCGAATGTTACTCGAATCGTATCCATATCGCATTATTGAAGGGATGATCATCGCTGCTTATGCGGTGAATACTCCTGAAGGTTACTTCTATATTCGGGCAGAATATCCGTTGGCTGTAAAAAGGATCAGGGCTGCGCTCGAAATTTGCAGGGAAAACAACCTGATTGGCAATAATATTCTTGGTTCCGGTTTTAGTTTCGATGTGAAAATTTACGAAGGCGCCGGCGCATTTGTTTGTGGTGAAGAAACGGCATTGATCCAGTCAATCGAAGGTAACCGCGGATTTCCGCACCTAAGACCGCCATTCCCGGCTGAAAAAGGGTTGTTTGGAAAGCCTACATTGGTGAATAATACGGAGACTTTTGCGCAGATTTCATACATCATGCGCGATAATGTTGATCGTTTTACACGCATTGGAACCGAGAAAAGCAAGGGAACAAAGGTTTTTGCCCTCGCGGGAAAAGTGGCGCGCGGCGGATTGATTGAAGTGCCAATGGGAATGACAATCCGGCAGATTGTTGAAGAGATTGGTGGTGGAATAGCCAACGGACGAACCTTTAAAGCGGTGCAGATTGGTGGACCTTCAGGCGGGTGTATCCCTGCAAGTCTTGAAGATACTCCGATTGACTATGAGTCGCTTACAAGCCTTGGTGCGATGATGGGTTCCGGCGGATTGATCGTACTCGACGATACCGATTGCATGGTCGATATTGCACGCTTCTTCCTCTCTTTCACACAGGAAGAGTCATGCGGAAAGTGCACCTTTTGCCGTGTCGGGACCAAAAGGATGCTTGATATGCTCGAAAATCTAACCCAGGGAAAAGGAAAACCCGGTGATCTGGAGAAGTTGGAGAAACTTGCCGAATGGACGAAGAAAGGATCGCTTTGCGGTTTAGGCCGTTCAGCGCCTAATCCTGTTCTAAGTACACTTAAATATTTCAGGGAAGAGTACGAAGCGCATCTGAATGGTAAATGTCCGACGGGTAAATGTGCAGCGTTGGTGAATTATTCAATCACTGACGATTGCATTGGTTGTACCAAATGTGTGCAGCGCTGCCCCGTTGATGCGATCCCGTTTGCTCCTCACGAAAAACATGTGATTAACACTGAATTGTGTATCAAATGCGATGCATGCCGGCAGGTTTGTCCGGTTGATGCGGTGGTGGTGAAATAAAGTCTGAATTAGGATTATAGGAGAAGTCTGAATTAGGATTTGTTGGATTTTAAGATGATAGGATGATGTCTGAATTAGGATTCATAGGATTTTAAGATTATAGGATTTGGGAATTATTAAGGTGAATTTTATGAAACGAGCATGTTCGATAAACACAAACACGGATGAAAATATCACATGCGAGTTCCATCCGGCAATTAAAAAACTAATTATTTTCGGATGAAATATGAAGATTTGACCAGAAAAATAATTGGGTGCGCAATGAAGGTTCATAGCACTTTAGGCAATGGTTTCCAGGAAGTAATCTACCAAAGGGCAATGTGCATTGAGATGGATAAGCTGAGTTTGTCGTTTCAAAGGGAAATGGAGATGACT
>JBBRYZ010000115.1:0-13034 GCA_038237165.1 Bacteroidales bacterium
AAAAGACCTGGAAGTAGGCATTACCGAACATCTCGATAAGTATGTTCCTTCTGATATTATGCTTACCGATCAAAACGGAAAACTGGTAAATCTAAAGCAACTGATCAACAAGCCAACAGTTCTTTGCTTCGTATATTACAGATGTCCGGGCATTTGTAGCCCGCTTATGAACGGTCTTGCCGATGTTATGCAGGAAACAGGTATGGCTCTTGGAAAGGATTACCAGGCAATAACCATCAGTTTTGATAGCCGTGAAACCACTGACCTGGGCGCAAAAAAAAGAAACACATATCTAAAAAAACTCAAAGGCCAGGATCCAAACGGATGGATATTTATGACCGGCGACAGTGCTAATATTGCAAAGGCAACACAGGCACTTGGTTTTGGCTTTAAAATGGTTAACAATGAGTGGATGCACGAAGGTGCGCTTATCATGATCAGTCCTGACGGCAAAATTACCAGGTATCTGAAAGGAATCAGTTTTGCGCCGTTCGAATTCAAGCTTGCGCTTATAGAGACTTCGCAGGGAAAATCAGCACCTACTATTATAAAAGTGCTTAAATATTGTTATGCTTACGATCGGAAAACCGAAACCTATTCGCTTGACGTTACACGGATAACGGCAACATTGACAATCTTTTTTGCTCTAATCCTGCTAATCTACCTGCTTATCCGCGGACGCAGAAATAAAAACAAATCAGTTAACCAATAATCCTAAAACAATACATGACCGGAAACTCTTCAACACATAGGATGCCCAGCTACCTTGAATACCAGGGTAAGTACACCGGGATCCGTTCCTGGATCTTCTCAACCGATCACAAGCGAATAGCCCTACTCTACCTTTATTCGCAGCTTTTCTTCTTCTTTTCCGGGGTAGTGATGGGCATATTTATGAAGCTCGAGCTTATTGCACCGGGGCAGCAGATTATGGGTCCGCAGGCTTATAATGCGTTGTTTACTGTACATGGTTTGACTATGATATTCCTTTTTATTATTCCGGGGTTGGCCGCTTCGTTCGGTAATTTTATGATACCGATAATGATAGGGGCTAAAGATGTTGCATTCCCAAGATTAAATCTGTTCTCCTGGTATCTTTTTATTTTTGGAGCCATTATTGTTCTGGTAGGAATTTTTACAGGCGATGGTCCTCCTGATACCGGCTGGACTTTTTATGCTCCTTACAGCCTGAAGACAAATACCAACGTGGTATTAACTGTTTTCGGAGCATTTGTACTCGGTTTTTCATCCATTCTTACCGGCCTTAACTTTATAGTTACCATTCACAGGATGCGGGCGCCAGGCATGGGATTCTTTCGTATGCCTTTGTTTATCTGGTCGTTGTATGGCACTGCATGGATACAACTGTTGGCAACACCGGTGATAGGTATTACATTTCTGATGATAGTAGCCGATCGTGTGCTCCATATAGGTTTTTTCGATCCTGCACAAGGTGGCGACCCGATTTTATATCAGCATCTTTTCTGGATTTATTCGCATCCGGCAGTCTATATTATGATTTTGCCTGCCATGGGAGCCATTACTGAAATTATTGTAACTTTTTCGCACAGAACGGTTTTCGGGTATAAAGCCATAGCTATGTCGAGCCTTGCCATTGCGTTTGTGGGTTACCTGGTATGGGGACATCACATGTTTACTTCGGGTATGAGCGAGGCTGCACGTTTTATTTTCTCATTCTTAACATTCCTTGTTGCCATTCCCAGCGCTATCAAAGTATTTAACTGGACAGCAACCATGTACAAAGGATCCATTGCATTGGAACCGCCATTCTGGTGGGCGATGGCCTTTATTTTCATTTTTATGATCGGCGGTTTTACCGGCCTTATACTTGGGAGTCTGTCAACCGACGTGCATTTAACCGATACCATGTTTGTAGTCGCACATTTCCATTACATTGTATTTGGTGGGTCGGGATTGGCATTTTTTGGAGCCTTGCATTACTGGTATCCCAAAATGTTCGGGAAGATGTACAACAAGAAAATAGCAAACCGCGGCTTACTATTATTATTTATAGGGTTCAATGTTTTGTATTTCCCGATGTTTATTTTGGGTTATATGGGTATGCCGCGCCGGTATTATGATTACCTGCCTCAATTTGCAACACCCAACCTTATTTCGACCATTGGCTCCTGGATTCTGGCAACAGCACTTATCATTATAGTTGTTAACCTGCTTCGTGCAAAAAAAGGAACACCCGAGGAAATGGACGATCCATGGGGTGGCCGCACGCTGGAATGGACAATACAGTCGCCACCTTCGCTCGAAAACTTTGAAGAAATTCCTGTGATCGATCACGAACCTTATGAATTAACCACAAAATAGCCGGCTGATGGAAGAACATAACTTAGCACACACCGATCATTTCGATCCGGCTGCATCAAAACTGGGCATGTGGTTGTTTATTTTTACCGAGATCTTACTCTTTGGAGGACTGTTCATTGTATACTCAGTTTACCGGTATAGACACCCGGTCGAATTCGAACTGGCTCACGAGGAACTGAGTGTAACCATAGGGTTTATTAATACAGTAATTCTTCTGATAAGCAGTATGACTGTGGCAATGGCAATAACATCCCTGCAACTGGGCAAAAAGAAGGCGACGCTTATTTTTATTGGCATCACACTTTTATTGGCGTTGGTTTTCCTTGTAAATAAATACTTCGAATGGGGAGCCAAGATACACCATGATATTTATCCCGGAAGCGCATTTTTGATGAGCCTCAGCAAAGGAGATATGCTTTTCTTTGGACTCTACTTTTTTATGACAGGTCTTCATGCCATACATATAATAGTTGGAATGGCCCTGTTAGGAGTAGTTTATATAAAAGTGAAAAACGGAAGTGTAAACCAAAACCGTTATTCACTGCTCGAAAATGGCGGCCTGTACTGGCATCTGGTCGATCTGATCTGGATTTTCCTGTTCCCTTTGTTCTACTTAATACATTAAACCCATGAGCGAACACAAAGAACATATCTCATCATATAAGTCGCATATATTTGTGCTTCTGAGTCTTATATTACTTACCATACTAACGGTAACCATCACAAGTGTACACCTGGGACCATTTAACACAGCTGCTGCCATGCTGATAGCTTCAGTTAAAGCTGCCATAGTACTGCTTTATTTTATGCACCTGAAGTTCGACGAAAAAATATACCGCTTCATGGTTACACTGGTACTCGCCATATACCTTGTGGTGATTATAATAACATTTTTTGACTACTTATACCGATAAAAACTATGTTTTCAGGATACTCAAATTTTGCTGGAGAAGTTGATGCCGTATTTGCAATTATACTTGGCATCTCCCTCTTTTTCCTTATCGGAATTACTGCGGTAATTATTACTTTTCTTGTTAAATACAACAAAAAGAAAAACCCTGTCGCCTCGGAGATTGAAGGAAGTGTAAAACTGGAAATCATCTGGACCGTGATCCCGATTATCCTTGTGTTATTTATGTTCTGGATCGGATGGAGTTCGTATCTACCTCAGCGTAAGGTTCCTGCCGATGCTATGAAGATAAAAGTTACCGCACAAATGTGGAGCTGGCGTTTTGAATATGCAAACGGGAAAATTGAAGATACTCTTTATGTTCCTGTTAACAAAGCCGTTGAATTGAATATGGTTTCCGTGGATGTGATTCATAGTTTGTATATCCCGGCGTTCAGGATTAAAACAGATGTTGTTCCCGGAAAGGATAATTACATGTGGTTTAAATCACTGGTAGTCGGTTCGTATGATCTTTTTTGCGCTGAATACTGCGGGTTACGCCATTCATATATGGGAACCGATGTAAAGGTTGTTGATCAGGAAACATTTGACAAATGGTATGCTGCCACGCCGCCAAAAATAGATTCGACGGTGGCAGCAAAACCTGGAGCCGAAGGTAAACTACTGGTTGATCAGAAAGGTTGTAATGCATGTCATTCATCAGACGGAACCAGAATTGTAGGCCCTTCATATAAAGGGATTTTTGGTCACAAAACAATTGTTGAAACCAACGGGAAAGAACGTGAAATTACTGTGGATGAAACGTATATCAAAAGATCAATCCTCGAACCTGAAGCAGATATAGTTAAGGGATTTCCAAAAGGAACCATGATTTCCTATAAAGGGAAGTTAACCGACCAGGAAATTGATAAAATTGTTGAATACATTAAGACATTAAGTGAAGAAAAATAATAATCCGCGCGAATTGCTGAAAATAATCAGCGAGCTTGGGAAAGTCAGAATTTCGATACCAATAGCGTTTACAACATTTACAGGCTATATACTTAGCCACGGCAAATTCGACCGTGGCTTTGTTCTGCCGTTTATCGGGATATTTCTGCTTGCTTGCGGGGCATCCGCTCTAAATCAGTTGCAGGAAACCGGAACTGACCGTATAATGAAACGCACTGCCAACAGACCTCTCCCTGCAGGACGAATCAGCAAACCAAATGCAATTATAATTTCACTAACTTATTTAATTTCAGGTAGCCTGGTACTTTACTTCGGACCAGGATTACTAACATTATTGGTTGGCCTCTCCACGGTTGTGTGGTACAACCTCATTTATACTCCTCTTAAAAAGGTTACAGCCTTTGCCGTTGTACCGGGATCAATGGTTGGAGCTTTGCCTCCACTGGCAGGCTGGGTTGCAGGTGGAGGAAGTTTAACCGATCCACGAGCTCTGGCGTTAGGGTTTTTCTTTTTTATGGGTCAGATACCGCATTTCTGGCTGTTATTGCTCAAACTTGGTAAACAATACGAAAGCGCCGGACTTCCATCATTAACACAACTATTTACTGATGAGCAGATTAAAAGACTTACTTTTGTATGGATAGCAGCCACGGCCGTTTCTGCACTGGTATTGCCTTTGTATAAATTGCAAACCGAGATCTGGAGTGTATCCCTGATTATTCTTCTGTCGGCTGCTTTGGTAGTGGTTTTTATTCCACTGCTTAACCGGAAAAAGCCCTTTAATGTAGGGAAGTCATTTGTGTTGATTAATGTCTATTATCTTTTCATCATGTTTGTGATGATTGCTGACAAGTTAATCTGAATATAGCGGTACTTTCGACAACAAAATAAATTTCTTATTCACACTGATTTACAGCCCCTAAAATTATCCACTCTTGCTCCTTGCATAGTGAAAAATCAAGGTTGATTTCATTGATATATAATTAAAAATCATGAAATTAGTGCTTATGTATTTGTTAATATTCCTGTACTAATACATCTGTTGGTATATTTAAGGTTGTGCTTAACCTTCTGATCATTTCCAATGTTAGTTTGCGTTTCCAGTTCAATACCTCACTTACCCTGCTGCTAAAGCCAATTGCAACCGCCAGATCTTTTTGCTTCATTCCCTTTTGCTCCATCCTGAACTTAATAGCCTCAATAGGATCAGGCATCCCGATTGGGAAACTTTGGTTTTCATAGGTATCTATCAGGATCGAAAGAATTTCGAGCTCATCGCCTTTATCGGTTCCTTTTTTTGCATCAAATATTTCATCAAGCCGCACTAACGCTGTTTAATAGTCATTTTCATTTCTTATCTGGTTTATTTTCATTTCACTTAAATTTTGTTTGCGTTAATTTTGTCATATTCAGCGTGAATTCCAACAAACCTTATCCCGTAAAGTTTAAAATCGAAATTAAATTTTACGATCAGCCTGTATTTAATCCCCTTTATGTTAAACACTATTCTGTTATCGCTTAATATGCTTGCCTTTGGGTAATCTATTTTCAATTCATTGATGTTTGCCCATGTGGCGTTTTCAGTTTCCTGATACCACGACTTAAGTGGTTGCTCGCTCTCTTCATGATTTTCCCAAAATTCACATTGAGTTCTATTCGCAAAAATACTCACTTACCCGCTGCTTTCTTTTTCAAATGTACAACATTAGTAACAGAATGGTAATTTACAAATCACCTGATGATAGCAGTTATTGATTACGATATTCACTTCAAAAATATTTAAAAATCAAATCCAAACACAATAAGAAAAAATCATATTTAAAATTATTTATGTAGGTGAGAAATGATTTCCAAATATTTAACTTTTTATATCTGTATATTGTTTAAAGAATTGTACCTTTAATCAACGAAAATTCACATTTTAAACTACAATTAATATGAGCGATACAGATTCCGGGCTAAACCAAATGTACTATCCTTCGAAAGAAGTAGTTAAAAGAGCAATCATAAAAGACTATGATTCTCTCTACCAGAAATCCATCGAAAACCCTGAAGAATTCTGGGCTACGGAAGCCAAACGGTTGGATTGGTTTAAAAAATGGGATAAAGTACTCGACGACAGCGAAAAACCCTTTTACAAATGGTTTACAGGTGGTCATATAAATATTATCCACAATGCGCTCGACCGGCATCAGAAAAATGCTACCCGCAACAAAATGGCTATTATCTGGGAAGGCGAACCCGGCGATGTTAAAACATATTCGTACCATGCATTGAACCGCGAGGTTACCAAGTTTTCGAATGTTCTGCGTGCAATGGGCGCAAAAAAAGGTGAAATAATAACAATTTATATGCCGCAAATACCTGAGATGGTAATTGCCATGCTTGCCTGTGCCAAGATCGGAGCCGTTCATAGCGTTGTGTACGGAGGTTATAGTGTCGAAGCCCTTGCAGAACGGATTGAAGATGCTAAAAGTCGTATTTTAATAACTGCCGACGGCGGGTTCAGACGTGGCAAAGCAACCCAGCTTAAAACCATTGCAAATGAAGCCATGAAACGTTCGGCTACCATTGAGGTGTGTATAAGTGTAAAGCGCACCGGTGAAGAATGTTATATGGAAAATGATCGTGATTTCTGGTACCACGACCTGATGGGAATGCCGCTGGCAAATACAAATTGTTGTACTGAAAAAACCAATGCCGAAGATCCTCTATATATTCTCTATACTTCAGGTACAACAGGCAAACCTAAAGGCCTGGTGCATACGCATGGAGGATATGCTGTTTACATCGCCACCACTCATCGTTACGTTTTCGACTTAAAACCAGACGACCGTTGGTGGTGTGCTGCCGATCCCGGCTGGGTAACAGGGCACAGCTATATTGTGTATGCACCATTGATAAACGGAGCAACGATTATGATGTATGAAGGCGCTCCAAATCATCCTTATCCTAACCGATGGTGGTCGATGGTTGAAAAATATGGAATAAATATCCTCTACACCTCTCCTACTGCAATCCGGGGATTAATGCGTTTTGGCTCATCCTGGGCCGATCGTCACGATCTTAGTTCACTTCGTTTACTTGGTTCCGTTGGCGAACCTATAAATCCGGAAGCCTGGAAATGGTATTATGAAGTTATCGGGAAAAGCCGCTGCCCGATTATGGATACCTGGTGGCAAACTGAAACCGGAGGCTTTATGATAACGCCAATCCCATCCATGCCACTCAAACCCGGGTCGGCGGCAAAACCATTTTTTAGTATTGAAGTTGCTGTTGTTGATGAACGCGGAAATGAAGTAAAAACCGGTGAAGAAGGTAATCTGGTTATTAAAACTCCATGGCCGGGAATGGCACGTACTATTCTTGGTGATCCCGACCGCTTTGTTGAAAAATACTGGCAGAAATATGCAAAACAAGGCTGGTATCTCGCCGGCGATTCGGCACGCAAGGATGCGGACGGCTATTACTGGATTATCGGACGTATTGACGATGTAATTAAAGTGAGTGGATACAGGCTCGGATCGGCTGAAATTGAAAGCGCACTGGTGAGTCATCCTATGGTTACCGAAGCCGCAGCAGTTGCACTGCCGGATGAACTGCACGGAAATATTATCCATTGCACGGTTATATTGCGCAATGGCGCTGCTTCCAGTCCGGCACTTGCTGAAGAACTTAAAATCCATGTTGCCAATGAAATAGGACCAATTGCAAAGCCAGCTTTTGTTGAATTTGCTGATTCATTACCAAAAACACGTTCAGGTAAAATCATGCGTAGGGTAATCAGAGCCAGGATTTTAGGTCAGGATGTAGGGGATATTTCGGGACTGGAGGAGTAAGGGGTAGTGAAAAATGAAAAGTGAAAAATGAAAAGTGAAAAACAGAAAAAAGGAAATGGAAAAATGGGTGATCCCGGAATTATAGCTGGTTGTTTCTATTTTCTTCAGACTCCGGTCTTCTGACTTCGAACCTCCGACACTCTTATCTACAAACCCCTTGAGAATTATAACACTTTGCAAACGTAAAATCTGTAATTTTGTAAACCAAACTTAAAAACATGAAAAACTTATTTTTTGCAATCCTGATAGCCGCATTTATGGCAGGTTGCGCAGGCAAATCAACAAGTACCGATAACACCCAGGCTACCACAGAAGCTGTTGGCAATAAAACCGTAACTCTTGCTGTATCAGGCATGACCTGTACAGGTTGCGAAAATACGGTAACGGAAGCAGTAACCAAAGTTGCAGGTGTTACGAGCATTAAAGCTTCGTTTGCTGATTCAACTGCAATAGTTAGCTTCGATCCATCGAAAACATCCCTTGCTACTATTGGAGCTGCCATTACCGAAGCAGGCTACGATTTCAAAGGAGAAAAAGCGAGTGCTGCTCCTGCAGTAACAAAATAATTTCGTAAAAGAATTTAGAATAATCCTTCATTCTGAAAGTTTTCAGCTTTCGGTTGAAGGATTATTCTTTTTTATTAATCCCTTTAAAAGGTTAAAATGCCTGAAGGGATTTAAAACTATTGAATGAATCCATACATTTAAAATCATAAAGTACTCCGATCTCTTTTTCGATTAACTTCTTTCCATTAACTTTTTTCTTTTAACTATTTCCCTATTAACTTTCATCCACCCAAGCACCCGGCCTTCAATTGCCCGATGTTTCTTATCTTTGCAGAGAATTCAGGTGTATGCAGCTCTATTTTATTGATCCGATTCCAACTCAGGTTCCCTGTCAGATTATTCTGGGAAGCGAGGAATCATTTCATTGTATTAAGGTGTTGCGGATGCGGGCGGGTGAAACGATTCACCTGACTGACGGCCAGGGAAACCTGTACGAAGGACAGATACTGGCACAGGATGTAAAAAACTGCCCGGTATTGATCACAGTTGTGCAGCCTGAATTCGGGAAACGTCCGTTCAGGCTTCACCTGGCGGTTGCACCAACAAAGAATATGGCTCGTTTCGAGTGGTTTCTCGAAAAAGCTACCGAAATAGGAGTTGATGAGATAACGCCTTTGATTTGCGAGCATTCCGAAAGGATGCAAATACGTGTTGACCGGCTCCATAAAATTATAGTTTCGGCTGCAAAGCAATCGCTCAAAGCTTATTTTCCCATTCTGCACGAACCTGTGAAATTTGATGATTTCATACGATTGAACCATAGTGGCTCACAGTTTGTTGCTTATGTGGAAGAACATCAGCCGGATCATCTTAAAAATGCTTATCAAACGGGCGATTGCACTGTTTTAATTGGCCCCGAAGGTGATTTCAGCCGTAAAGAAATGGATTTGGCCATTCAAAACGGGTTTAAGCCTGTTAGCCTTGGTCCGGCAAGGTTACGAACCGAAACAGCAGCAATTGTGGCCTGTCATATTATAAATGTTGTGAACGAATAATGATGCAAAAAACGAATTTTCTGATTGTACTTTTTTTTGCATTCTGCATTAGCGCCTTTGCACAGAATACATACCAGATAGCACTTGTAAAGTATAACGGCGGTGGCGACTGGTATGCCAATCCTACTTCGCTCACCAACCTGATTGACTTCTGCAATAAAAATCTTAAAACAAATATTAATCCCGAATATGCCACGGTAGATGTGAGAAGCACCGAAATATTCAATTACCCTTTTGTACACATTACCGGCCATGGAAATGTAATTTTTAACGATCAGGAAGTATTAAACCTCCGCAATTACCTGGTGGCTGGTGGCTTTCTTCACATTTCGGATAATTATGGCATCGACAAATTTATCCGACCGCAAATGAAGAAGGTTTTTCCTGAACTGGAGTTTGTAGAGTTGCCTTTTGATTTCCCGATTTATCATCAGAAATACAATTTCCCCAATGGGTTGCCTAAAATCCATGAGCATAATGGTAAGCCACCACAAGGATTCGGATTGCTATGGGAAGGACGACTGGTATGCTTTTATGATTATGAATGCGACCTGGGCGACGGCTGGGAAGATCCGGATGTACACAAAGATTCATTAGAAAAACGGACAAAAGCCCTGCAGATGGGAGCAAATATAATAGAGTATGTGTTTAGTAAGTGAAAAGTGAAGAATGAAAAGCGATAAGTGAAGAAATCAAATCTCCCTCTAAAATCACAAATATGGAGTTTGCAGCCTTCTCCTTGAGGAGAAGGTGCCCGAAGGGCGGATGAGGTGAAAAAGTGAAGAGTGGGTAATCATAGTTGAAAGATAAGTAAAAAAAAGGTCAGGTTTCCTCCTGCTCCGTTCTTCTAGCCAAAATAGAATACAATTGAAAAAGCAGAAAAAAATTAACTATCCACCATGAAAATAATGAAATTCGGAGGCACCTCCGTTGGCTCTCCAGAAAGGATGCACGCGCTGATCAGTCTGATCAACGATGGCGAATCTAAAATAGTGGTACTTTCAGCCATGAGTGGCACTACCAATGCATTGGTTGAGATTAGCCAGGCATTGTACAGCAAAGAACACAAGACAGCCGGATTGTTGATAGATGCTTTAAAATCGAAATATCTTATTGTTATTGATGAATTGTATAAAACAAATGTTCATTTACTTAATGCAAAGGAACTTATTTCGATTCATTTTGATTACCTGAAATCCTTTACCCGGGATTTATTTACAATTAATGAAGAAAGAGCTATACTTGCCCAGGGTGAACTTATTTCGACGGCACTTTTCCAGTTTTTATTGGAAGAAAAAGGCATTCCATCGGTATTGCTTCCGGCGCTTAATTTCATGCGGTTGAATAAAAATGCAGAACCAGATATGAAATTTATATCTGAAAACATTAAACTGGAACTCGCAAAATATCCCGGTAATAACTTATTTATAACACAAGGCTACATTTCCAGGAACGACTTCGGTGAAATTGATAACTTGAAACGCGGAGGAAGCGATTACACTGCAACCATATTGGGTGCTGCGGTTGGAGCTGACGAAATCCAGCTTTGGTCGGATATAGATGGCATGCATAATAACGATCCACGTTTTGTTAATAAAACCTTCCCAATTGCAAAACTCACCTTTGATGAAGCAGCTGAGTTAGCCTATTTTGGAGCAAAAATACTTCATCCAACGTGTATATTACCCGCCAAAATACAAAATATTCCCGTCAGGTTACTCAACACCATGCAGCCCGATGCTCCCGGAACGCTTATATCATCAGAACATCAGTCAGAAGGTTTCCGCGCAGTAGCGGCCAAAGACGGAATTACGGCAATAAATATTAAATCAGGCCGAATGCTTTTGGCCTACGGTTTTCTTCGTGCCGTTTTCGAAGTTTTCGAGCGCTTCCGCAAGCCAATTGATATGATCACAACTTCGGAAGTTGCGGTTTCAGTTACTATCGATAATACGGATGATTTGGAAAGCATTATTGAAGAACTCAATACTTTCGGGACAGTTATTGTGGACAGCAACCTGAGTATTGTAAGCATCGTCGGGCTATTCCCCGCGGCAAAACCCGGCTATGCAGGTACCATTTTCGATTCGCTGCGAAATATTCCTGTACGTATGATTTCCTATGGAGGCAGCGAAAACAATATTTCTATCCTTGTGGATACTAACCTTAAAAAAGAAACCCTGCTGGCGCTGAATAAAGGGCTTTTTGATCTTGAGTAATGAGGCGGATATGCAATAATTTATGACTGCACGACTGCTCGACTGCACGAATTTGAACCTTGAACGCGAAGCATTGAACTTTTGAACAAACAAGCATCCATATTACAGCCGAATTACAATTTAATGAAAATCAAATGACATCCTTTTCGAAAGAATTAATCCATAAATTCACCCTCACTCCTACTCCGTTTTATTATTATAATATGGAGCTGTTGGATCAAACGTTGCAAAGGCTGAAGTCGGAAGCCGATAACTATGGTTTTGTGATCCATTACGCGCTTAAAGCCAACTCCGAAAATACGATTCTGAAACGAATAAAGCCCTATGGATTCGGGGCAGACTGCGTAAGTGGAAACGAAGTAAAAAGAGCAATAGAGAATGGATTTCCAGGCAATCAGGTAGTATTTGCCGGCGTAGGGAAAAGTGATGAGGAAATTATTCTCGGCCTCACAAACAACATTCATAGTTTCAACTGCGAAAGCCTGCAGGAGCTGGAAGTTATTGATCAGCTAGCCGGAGAAAGGAATAAAATTGCCCCGGTTGCCTTACGCCTCAATCCAAATGTGAGTGCCAATACCCACAAATATATTACAACCGGTTTGGAGGAAAATAAGTTCGGTATTAACCAATGGGAATTGGAAACCATTGTTGAAAAACTAAAAATGCTTAAAAATATCAGACTGATCGGGCTGCATTTTCATATAGGATCGCAGATCACTGATCTGAGTGCTTTTAAATCGCTCTGTCTGAAGATTAACGAATTCCAGAAATGGTTTGAGCAACGGCGTATTGCAATTGATAATATCAATGTGGGCGGTGGTTTAGGAATTGATTATCATGATCCGGATAAGAATTCTATTGTGGATTTTGCTTCTTTCTTCAAGCTATTTCATGAATTATTGCATTTAAATCCGGGTCAGAAAGTGCATTTTGAGCTTGGCCGTGCGGTTGTAGCACAATGTGGAAGCCTGATTTCGAAAGTATTGTATATCAAAAATGGCGTAAACACCAATTTCATGATTCTAGATGCCGGCATGACCGAGCTGATCCGTCCGGCGCTTTACCAGGCGTATCATAAAATCGAGAATCTCACAAATACCGATGGTTCACTTCAGCGTTACGATGTTGTAGGGCCTATCTGCGAAAGCTCCGATTGTTTCGGAAAAGCATTGCAGTTGCCTGTAACAAAGCGTGGCGATATAATTGCCTTA
>JBBRYZ010000116.1:0-12605 GCA_038237165.1 Bacteroidales bacterium
AATTTGAGACTTTGAATTTGAGACTTTGAATTTGAGATTTGGAACTTAAAAGCCTCACTGATCCTCATCTTCAGCTCTTTCATCCACATCTGGCTGATTTCCTGTAGAACCTGCGATCACCATAACAATTTCACCTTTTGGTGTATGTGCTTTGTACCATTCTGCCAGTTCCGTCAATGTTCCGCGCCGGTTTTCTTCGTAAATCTTGGTGAGTTCGCGCGATACACAAGCCTGTCTTTCACCACCAAGGTATTCAGCAAGTTGCTCAAGGCTTTTTACGAGTCGGAAAGGTGATTCATAAAGTATAAAAGTATATGGCTGTTTTGCAAGTTCTTTCAGCCGGGTTTGCCTTCCTTTTTTATGCGGCAGAAATCCTTCAAAAAGAAATCTGTCGCTTGGTAATCCAGAATTAACAAGTGCCGGCACAAAAGCAGTAGGTCCAGGAAGACATTCCACAGCAATTCCTGCCTGAATGCAAGCGCGGGTAAGCAGGAAACCGGGATCGGAAATTCCGGGAGTACCGGCATCTGATATCAATGCCATGGTTGTTCCCTCTGAAATTTGCCTTACAAGATTTTCCGCTGTTTTATGCTCGTTGAATTGGTGGTGAGCAAGCACCTTTTTGTCAATTTCGTAATGGCGTAGCAATTTGGATGAGGTACGTGTATCTTCGGCCAGTATAATATCCACTTCCTTCAATATCCGTAACGCCCTGATCGTGATATCTTCGAGGTTACCAATAGGAGTGGGGATGAGGTAGAGTTTCATTGTTCAGGAGTTACGGATTTGGGATTAGGTGTTAGCGCGGAATTACGTTATCGAAATCCGGACAGACAGAAATCATTTTATCAATACAAATGTAATTCATTTCGCTGAAGCGATAAATTAAACCCAAATTCTTAAAGGATAAATTGGCCATTACTTCAAAAATAATTCAATATTAGTTATGCGAATCAAGTGTTGAATTAATGTTTCGTCTATTTATGCGTTAAACTTTTCCAGAGTTTAAAACCCTGGAAAAGTTCGCCTGGCAATTAATAAGTTACAAATTCAACCCTTTATTGGTATTAATTATAAGAATGCCTTACAGCTTTATTACTTGATAGAAAAAAATATTTCCAGATACGCATTTAAAACAATTGAGGTCATCTCATTATCTGAGATGACCTCAATCGTTATAATAGAACAACTTATTTTTCCTTTAATTCTTCAGTATACCATCGCTCAGGTCAATCTGCGTCTGAGGAATCGGATAATGATTATTTACTCCTTCTTTATATCCATATTTTCCAAGTACTGCAGCACCATGTCCTTCGCGGATTATATCCAAAAGGCGCTGGCCTTCCATGCCCAGTTCAACGCTGCGTTCGTGTTAAACGGTAAGGAGTGGATCTGATAACGGAGTTTCGGGCAATCCAACTCTTAGCGATTAACCACTCAGTCAGGTTTCATGTAATGCTTTAACAAATCTTTTTTTCTACAAGTGCGGCAGCACCAAGCAGGGCGATGTTTTCAGTCTGCGATTGTATAATTGTGAGCCGTTTTATGGTTTCGGGAAAAAGGAAATTGCCCATTGCTTTTTTCATCGCGGCTTCAAAAAACGGATATGCTTTCGAAATTGACCCTCCAAGAATAATAGCCTCAGGATCATATGTATAAGCAACTGCTTTTATAACATTTCCAAAGTGAAATCCATATTCAGTCCAAATATCGAGCGCTTTTGGATCACCATTTAGTGCATCCTTATGAGTTTGCATGGCGGAGGTTGAATAGATCGATTCAAAAAATGAACTACTTGTATAAAATTCGAAATCCTTGTCGAGGTAAGGTAAAGATCCGATTTCGCCGGCACCGCAGTTATGACCGGCATAAAGTGCATTGTTGATGATAATTCCTGCACCAAGTCCCGTGCCCAGCGCCAGCGCCACAAACGAGGAAAAAGCTTTCGCCTGTCCGTATTGGTGTTCGCCAAGTGCAAAGCAATTTACATCATTATTGATTCGTACGTCTATTTTAAATTCATTTTCCAGTATTTTTTTAAGCTCTACTTTTTTCCAGAAAGGAATATTTACCACATCGTAAACTATTCCGTTTTCTACATCAACTACCGAAGGAACTCCAACACCTATTCCCTTAACCCCAGGCTGAATTAGCGGTGCTATGATAGAAATAAGCTGTGAAAGAGTCTTTTGAACCGAATCTTTTTCGGATAGCAGGGCATGATTCACGGTGGTAATAGCCCCGTTCTCGATTAATCCTGCCCTTATATTGGTGCCGCCTAAATCAACGCCTATTAACATGTGAGTGAAATTATATGAAATGGAAGATGGTTTTTTGTTGTGAAAATCTGGATATAAATGCAAAGCTATGCTACAAAACTACAAATAGCGTAGGAATATGCGTAGTAAAAACCTCAATATGCGTAAAATAGAGTAAGGGAGATTGGAATTTGATAGAAGAATAGCAGGCTTAAGGTGTAAGAAGTAAGTTGTAAGAATGACTTGGTTAGGTGATTTAAATTTTAAAAAAGGAATTTAACCTCAATTTGCCCAACCCGGCCTGCGATATTTAATCTTTTGGGAATTCATAAAATTGAACTGCGGTTTCATCCGGGTCTGGATTAGTGGTTCAATCTATAGCCCGGTAAATCTCTTGAACTCCTATACCCTGAAACTTTTCATATAAACCTTCGTTTTATAAAATCTTTCAATCGGGCAAGGATTTCATGCTTATGTTCCCAATCTGTCGAATGGTATTTCTGCAATATCCAGCTGGCTTCATCAACATTAACGGCTTTGTTAATCCGGGTAATTGCTTCGTCATAAAGCCCTGGATTGTTACCAAACAGTTCACTGATAAAACTAAATTTATCATTTAGTCCAATGCCTGTTAATAAGTCAGAAATAGGTTGATATAGCAGGCGCGAACCCATCACGCCATTTGCCTGCGACGAAGCAATACTATCACTTAATGATCGGCTACCTGAATTAAATTTATCAGCCAATGTCGAAGTAGCTGCTTCAGTAACTACGGATGAATCAGGTTTCTGTGCAGATTCCTGAGTAGGTTTTTCAATTTCCAAAATTGTAGCCTCCACTTCAGCAGGACTTTCAAATGCCGGCTCGGGTGCTAAAGGAGTAGCTGGTGGAATTGTATTTTGTTCAATTAATGTGCTTGAAGGTTCCGTTTCGGATTCAGGTAAAGGTTCAGGCTCAATTTCCTTTTCGGGCTCTGGTTCTTGTTGATAAGATATAGTTTTATCTTCCGTAGGTTGAAAGGATTTTTCTTCAGATGCCTCAATAGGTGCTGTTTGAAAAGTTGGCTCTTCCGGTACTTGTTTATTCACCAATACTTCGGGCCTGGATGTTTCATTTTGAAGCGTAAGGTGAACCTGACCAATCGTTTTAAACGTATCGTAGAGTTTACGCATATCGTCGAGCATCAGATCAAGTTCCAGTTGCGAAATGCTCCCTGCCGGAACGTATAGTTGGTTGTACCTCGACACTACCTTCCGTATCAGGTCGTCGGCATCGCGGGTTAAACGGTTTAAATCCATGGTGTAGTTAAAAGTTAATGGTTTTTGAAAAAGGTAAAAATGTCAAACAGTAGTCATATAGTTGTCAAACAGTAGTCATACAATGGTTATACAATGGTTTAAGGTAGCTTTGTGATTCTTAGTGGGCTTAGCGCTTTGGTGGTTCAAAAGTTCAAGGATCAATGCTTCGCGTTCAAAGGTTCAACCGTAAATTATTTATCGTGTCTTCGTGTCTTCGAGTAGTCGTGTCGTCCCCAATCGTAAATTGTAAATCGTCATTCGTAAATTCATTATCGTGCAGTCGTGCAGTCGCGTCGTCGTACAGTCGTCCCCAATCGTAAATTGTAAATCGTCCTTCGTAAATCCTTTTCCCCTTTCAGCATCAATACTTTTCACTGTCTAAAATATTGAAAATCTGAATGTTTCCCTGAGATTGTTGAAAAATATTCTGTCCATTCATGATTTGGGCCTCGGCAAAGTAGCAATTATTTCAGTAAGTTTGCGTTCCTAACGAGGGCTAAAATTAGCAAAGAAAAAACTACGCAGCATATGTTTCTTGAAAAATCCACTAACAATCCATCACTAGGCAGAGGCTGGATCGAAGTCGTTGTCGGTTCCATGTTTTCGGGTAAAACCGAAGAACTCATACGGCGGCTTACCCGTGCCCGCATAGCAAAACAAAAAGTGGAGATTTTCAAGCCTGAAATTGATAAACGGTATGATGAAACAAATGTTGTTTCGCACAATGAGAATAGTATCCGTTCCATTCCGATTCAGAATGCTTCGCAAATACTGCTTTACATTGATGGCATGGACGTGGTTGGTATTGATGAGGCCCAATTTCTGGATGATGATTTGCCGGCCGTATGCAATTATATTGCCAATCAGGGCATCCGGGTGATAGTTGCCGGGCTGGATATGGATTTCCTTGGAAAACCTTTCGGACCTATTCCCGCTTTGATGGCTACTGCCGAGTATGTTACAAAAGTACATGCCATCTGCATGCGTTGCGGCGACCTGGCACATTATTCGCACCGTACCGTTGCAGGCGAAAAATTGGTAATGCTTGGTGAAATGGACAGCTACGAACCGCTCTGCCGGAAATGCTATACGGATATCAAGAGTGGGTTTAAGGATTGAAGTGATTGATGAGATTGAAGGGATTGATGGGATTGATGTTGACAGGGGGACAAGGAGACAGGTGGAAGGGGAGAAGGATTGATGGGATTGATGAGATTGATGGGATTGAAGAGGACAAGGAGAAAAGGGGACAAGGAGACATGGGGACGGGGAGAAGGATTGATACTGAAATAAAACATAAAATTAAATTTAAATGAAAAACCTGGTTTTTATTGCAATACTGTCTGTATTACTTCTGGCCTGTAGTTCCAAACCTAAAGAAACCCTCGTCGAGATTTCAACACCTTATGGCAATATTGTTGTTAAGCTTTACGACAGCACTGCAAAGCACAAGGCAAATTTTATAAAACTTGCTGAAAAAGGGTATTTTAACGGCACGCTTTTTCATCGGGTTATTAAGAACTTTATGATACAGGGTGGCGATCCAAGTTCAAAAAACGCAATACCCGGCCAGGTATTGGGCGATGGCGATACCAATTATACAATTCCTTTCGAATATGTACCTTCATACCTTCATAAACGTGGCGCTTTTGCCGCTGCCCGCGAAGGCGATGATGTAAATCCTTCGAAAGCTTCGTCGGCCTCGCAGTTTTATATTGTGCAGGGCAAAGTTTTTACAAACGATGAACTCGATGCGGTTGAGTTAAAAGTTGAACGTCGTACCAAACAGTACATTATGATGGACTTGTTGAAGAAGGAAGGAAAGGAAGATGAACTGAAATCGTTCACTCAAATGGCTGATAAACGTGATACTGCCAACATAAGGCTTGTAATCAATAAATACCGCAATGCCGTTGACGCTCAATATATGCGGACCAAGCCTTTTAAACTTACAGCCGAACAACGGCGCATTTATACAACCATCGGTGGAACTCCTCACCTGGATGGCGCTTATACAGTTTTTGGCGAAGTGGTAAGTGGCATGGATATTGTTGATCAGATAGCTGTTGTAGAAACTGACTCGAATGATCGCCCGATTCAGGATATCCGAATGAAAATCAAAATATTAAATGATAAGTAAATTGGCTTTCAGATTTTTCAACAAATCTTAGCTTTACCTTTAACTTATCATATTAATTAAATGCAAATCAAAATAATAAAATAATACCTGCGTTAGAAATAAATTAAACTTACACAAATGAAACGTTCACTCTTTTTAACCTTAACCCTTATTTTCCTGTTTAAGATGGAACTAGATGCTCAGAAAGTAACCAAAGTACTCATTCATACCGATATGGGTGATATTAAAGTGGCGCTTTATAATGATACGCCAAAACACCGCGACAATTTTATAAAGCTGGCCAAAGCAGGCTTCTTTAATGGTTCCGTGTTTCACCGCGTAATCAAAGGATTTATGATTCAGGGTGGCGGCCCGCCGGCAGGAGTGCCCGAAATGTCCGACAGGGTTCCTGCTGAATTTGTTCCGGCTCATATTCACAAAAAAGGTGCTCTCTGTGCTGCACGCCAGGGCGACCAGGTAAATCCCAGAAAAGAATCTTCAGGATCGCAGTTTTATATTGTCGAAGGAGGCATCGTGCCCGCCGCACAGCTTGACCAGTATGACCAGAAACGCACCGTAAAATATACTCCTGCGCAGCGTACTACCTATACAACCGTTGGAGGAACGCCTTTTCTCGATGGTGATTATACTGTGTTCGGCGAAGTGGTTGAAGGTTTGGATGTAGTTGATAAAATTGCTGCCGTTCAAACTGCTGCAGGCGACAAGCCTGTGAAACCTATTAAAATGACGGTGAAAGTTCTGTAACATAGCTCAACTAATTTTATTTTAAAAGGATCCTGGTTTAACGCCTGAGATCCTTTTTTTTTATACCGGTAAATCTTTTTCAATACTATTGGTATAATTGGGAATGTGAAATTCTGTTACCACTTTTATGGCTATTTTTCGATAAGGATGTAATCGGCTATCTTTGTTCAATCAATTAATTATTTGCATTTTAAACCTTCCAAAATACTTCAAAAAACCCTTGAAAAAAGTTCTGAATTCTACAATTGCAAACACATTTCAATTTTCAGCAAGTTTATTTTGCGTTTAAATACTTAAGCCAGTTGTTTAACCGAGGTTGTTATGTCGAATTAGTTTTTTTGCTTTAAACCCTTGTTTGTTATTTAGAATGATTCTACATTTGTCCCGAATTTAATCAAATACAAGATGTTACCATTAAAAGAAGCTACCGGCATAAAACATAAGCAGGCTGAAAGAATGCCATTTAACATAAGAATGTTCCGTGGTGAGTTAAGCAAAAATGAATATTTGTTATACCTCTACCAGCTGTTGCAAATTTTTAAAACAATTGAAAACACGGGGTTACCACATGATAGTTTGAAAAGAGTTGAGAGCATTCAGGCCGATATTGACGAACTGAAGTCGCAGGGCAATAATTCCGATGTAATTCTTAGTAGCACCAAGGCCTATTCCGAATATCTTGGTTCTTTAACCTACGAGCAGCTTTTGCCACATATTTACCTTAACTATATGGCTATTATGTTTGGCGGACAGATGATGAAAAAAGCGGTGCCTTCCACGGGCAGGATGTATGTTTTTAACGACATGCAGGAAGCTGTTCAATCAATCAGGACCGTTCAAAAAGACGAATGGGCCGATGAGGTAAACAAAGGATTCGAATTCAATATTTTGTTGTTTGACGAGTTAGAAGCCGAATGTACTAAGGGATAATTATATTCAACACTCTAACCTGGACATCCCGATAGCTATCGGGACAGAACCAAATAGGATTCGAATAACGAATGCTTCGGCTTACTTCGGCTTCGCTCAGTAACCAACGCTCAGCACAGGTATCGAACAAGGAATATCGAATAATGAAGTAAAAACAAGAAATATGGACCTTAATAATGAAAATTCTGTGTTTAATACAAGGTTGAAATGGCAAAAAATAAATTGATGCTTTAACAAATCTATGTTTTCACAACTTCGAACTTCATTATTCCTTGTTCATTATTCGACATTTTAAAAATGAGTTGAAAAATTCTACCAATAAATACACGAATATTCTTTTTTATTCACTTAATGGAGTTATTAAAAGACCTTGGAATAGCCGGTTTCCTCTTCTTTCTGTTGAAGGGGCTGCTATGGATTGTGCTGTTCCTGCTGGTGTATTTCGGCTTGATTGACAAAGAAAAAGTCCGGGCTTTTAAAGACAAAATAAGCTTTTGGAAAAGAAAGAAAAGTGATTAAGTCTTGATGTAACAAATTGTAAGAATGTTTGTTATAAGTTTGGTTAGCTCTAGTTAAGGTTGCTGATATAAACTTTGTGAATTCTTCATGCATTTGAGTCTTAGTGGCAATTTTTCTTCTGCCCAAAAGTCTCTAAGTCTCGAAGAATCCCCAATTCCCTTTGCAATGTTATTTTAAAATACTGCCGTTTGGGTTCTAACTAAATCTACCATTATAAAGAACTAACACCGGGATAATACTGAGAGAATAGAAATCACCAGTATCATGGATTTAATCAGCAAATAACAATACTTTTACATACCAAAAGCGATCTTGTTTAAAATTGAGTATTTCTTAAGTTAAACAAGAGAGCATTATAGAAAATAATATTAAATTCAACTTAAAATGTACCAGGCAAAAAGACTGTTAGCTGCCCCGGATATGCTGATGTCGGATATTATTTCCGCTAATCCGTACCTGATGCTTATGCTCGAGCATTTTGGTATCAACCTGGTAGTTCACGACATGACAGTGGCGCAGTTGTGCAGCAAAAATACGGTTAGTCTGGAATTGTTTCTTTCCTTCACTAACCTGTTCAACGGATTTAATCCTTCCGCTTCGGCAAAATATACTTTTACCGATTTAAAAACTATTACTGATTTCCTCCACAACAGTCATCAGTATTATCTGAACGAGAAATATCCGGAAATCCGGAAATACATTGCACAGATGTACGAAATCAACGATCAGGCATCGGTATTGATGGTTGAGAAGTTTTTCGATGAGTATTTCTCGGAAGTAAGAGAGCATTTGCATTACGAAGATCAGGTGGTCTTTACCTATATTAACAAGCTATCCAGTAAGTTGGAGGATAAGCAACCAGCAAACCTGCCTGAGGATTTCTCGGTTAAGGATTACCGTGACCATCATAATGATATAGAAGAAAAACTGGAAGATTTAAAAAATCTGCTCCTCAAGCATCTTCCTGTGAAAAACGATCAGCATATCAGGCGAAAACTCCTTTTCAGCCTGTTCGAACTTGAATTCGATCTGAATGTACACACCCAGATTGAGGATACAATTTTAATTCCCCTGGTTGAAAATCTGGAATTTTTTGTAAAAAATAATAATGAGTAAAAAAAGGATACATATCATTATTATTGAACCTTCGCCGATTATTTGTGAAGGCTTATTATCCATTCTGAGCAGCACGGAGGGCATTTTTGATGTACAAAGGATTAATACGCTTGAGGATATACCCAATTACGCTCTCCGCAAGGATGTGGATATTATAATTATCAATCCTGCTCTGGTGCAGAATAACAGCAAGGTGTTTAACAACATTAAAAACAACTTGCCTGATATCAGGTGGATAGGTGTGGTTTATTCGTTTTTTGAATCTAAATTACTCTCATTATTTGATGGAACCATAAATGTATACGATACTCCTGAGCTTATAAACAACCTTATGAGGAGTATAGTAAATAAGGGCGAGAACGAACAAACTACAGCACAGGAAAAACTAAGTGAGCGTGAAATTGAAGTGCTGAAGTTACTTGCTTCGGGAAACCAGAACAAGGAAATTGCCGATAAGCTGAATATCAGCACTTATACCGTTATTTCGCACCGGAAAAACATCTCACAAAAAACCGGTATCAAATCCGTATCCGGATTAACCATTTACGCGGTGGTTAAAAACATCATGACACTGGAGAACTTCCAGGAGTAACATTTACTCATTACTATTAGGGAGTATATCAACGAAAATTCATCGTATTAAGGGATTGCCGGTTTGCATGAGGCAGAATACTTTTGTTGTGTTCATTCAAACACTTCACATCGGATGTCTGCTGCTAAAAAACTGATCCTTCTAATTCCAACGATCTACATTTCAATTTCGCAGAGTAACGCTCAGGATACACTTTGTGCTCATCCCAAATCGTTCACGTTCCAGGTTTCATATATCGGCGAGGTTGCCAGCAATTTTAGCGGCGGAATCAAAACCGGAACTACTTACCTCGGGTTAGCCAACCTTGCAGCCGGATTTGATACGCAAAAGGCAGGCTGGTGGAAAGGCGGGGAATTCCGTATCAATGTCGCCAATACTCATGGTGGAGAACCTTCGGCTAATCTGGTAGGCGATTTCCAGGGAGTATCCAACATCGAAGCAGGAAACCTTACCTTTCTTTATGAATTATGGTATAAACAAACTATTGATAATCTATCACTTACTGTTGGATTACAGGATTTGAATACCAATTTCGCAAAAAGCCAGAACGGTTCCATATTTACAAACAGTTCATTTGGCATACATTCGAGTATTGCCGATAATATCCCTTCGCCTATTTATCCGCTTACAGCACTGGGCGCTACATTGCAGTGGAATGTACCCGGACGATTCAACCTGCAGGCAGCCATTTTTGATGGTACCCCTGACGATTTTGAGAATAATCCTTACAACACCGATTGGAAATTATCGAAAAACGACGGTTTTCTGACTATTATGGAAATCCAGTTTCCTAAAAGTCTGATAACCGGACTCGAAGGCATCTATAAAATTGGCGGCTATTACCATCAGCACAATGACACAATCGATCTGGAACAACAAAATTTTGGTTTCTATTTTGATGGCGATCAGGAGATTTATAAAACCAGGCAAGGTAATCTATCCGTATTTTCTCAGGTAGGATTAAGCCCGAAAAAGGAAAATACCAATAACTTTTATTACAGCCTGGGAATACATCTCAACGGTATCAGCAGAAAAAGGCCAATGGATGAAGCCGGAATTGCTATAGGGCTTGCAGGATTTGGCAGGACTCCGTCACGCAATGAAACCGCCATTGAACTCACCTACAGGATTCATGCAAATGAAACCATAAGTATAAAACCCGATCTGCAATACATTATAAACCCAAGCGGTTCGGATGCTAAGCTTAAAAACGCTTTAACCGGTTTGTTACGGGTTGAGCTCAGTTTTTAAAATAAGAAATAATCAAAAATCTTTCCAGGTTAAAGGTTAGATGAATGAAAATAAACAGGTTGCACGAACGCCTAAAGAAAATAAATGAAAACATTAGTCAAAAATTTACGCTTATCTGATCTTAAAACCGGTGAAGACGGCATTATAATAAAAGTGCTTGGTCATGGGGCTTTCCGTAAGCGGATAACCGAAATGGGTTTCGTAAAAGGCAAGAAAGTTACTGTTGTAAAAAATGCACCGCTACAGGATCCGGTCGAATACGAAATTATGGGTTACAATGTTTCGTTGAGAAGGAGCGAAGCTATGCTGGTGGAGGTTATTGCTGTCGAGGATGCTTCGAGCCTTGCGAAGATCAGGTTTTCGGGAACTATTGATGAGGAGATTCTGAAAATTTCGGCACTTACCAGGGGAAATGTAATTAATGTGGCTCTTGTCGGCAATCCGAACTGTGGCAAAACAACCCTCTACAATTTTGCTTCCGGTTCGCACGAAAGAGTCGGCAATTACAGTGGAGTGACTGTTGACGCCAAAGAAGCGACATTGAAAAGAGGTTCGTACCGCTTTAATATTGTCGATTTGCCCGGCACCTATTCCATCACCGAATATTCGCCCGAGGAGCTTTATGTGCGTATGCATATTACCGAAAAAATGCCGGATATAGTTGTAAATGTGGTGGATGCATCCAATCTCGAACGGAATCTGTTCCTCACCACCCAACTTATTGATATGAATATTAAGGTAGTAATTGCACTTAATATGTATGATGAGCTGGAGAAACAGGGCGCAAAATTCGATTATACGGCCCTTGGCAAAATGATGGGTATTCCAATTGTTCCTACCGTGGCTTCAAAAGGAAAAGGGATTGACGAATTGTTCGACAGGCTGATTGAAGTTTATGAGGATCGTGATCCGAGTGTAAGACATATTCATATTAATTATGGAAAGGAAATTGAGGATGCTATTGCAGTTATCCAGAAAGAGATCCGCCTGAATCCTGAAATTACCGACAAACTTTCGTCCCGTTACGTTGCCATTAAACTACTCGAAACGGATAACACTACACTTACGCAGCTTCAGCAACTCAGCAACATTGAGCAAATACGCACTACCAGCAGTTCCGAAATAGAGAAACTCGAAAAAGAATACGGCGAAAAATCGGAAACTATAATAACCGATGCCAAATATGGCTTTATTGATGGCGCGCTGAAAGAAACCTTTAAAGAGAAACCCAAAGAAAAAAGAGACCGCAAAAGAGAACTCGACGATTTGCTCACGCACAAATACCTGGGGTTCCCGATTTTCCTGTTTTTTATGTATTTCATGTTCCAGGCCACATTTACGCTGGGCAGTTACCCAATGGAATGGATTGAAGCCGGTGTAGGAATGCTTGGTTCAGCGTTACAGAATAGCATGCCCGAAGGCGCTTTGCGCGATTTGGTTATTGATGGAATTATCGGAGGAGTGGGGGGAGTGATCGTTTTCCTGCCAAATATTCTGATCCTATTCTTTTTTATTTCGCTGATGGAGGATACAGGTTATATGGCAAGGGCATCCTTTATTATGGATAAGCTGATGCATAAAATCGGGTTACATGGAAAATCGTTTATTCCTTTGGTAATGGGGTTTGGTTGCAATGTGCCGGCTATTATGGCCACCCGTACTCTCGACAATAAAAAGGACCGTATCCTCACCATGATCATTACACCGTTTATGTCGTGCAGCGCAAGGCTTCCGGTTTATGTTTTGCTTATTTCAGC
>JBBRYZ010000117.1:0-12576 GCA_038237165.1 Bacteroidales bacterium
GGTATTTACCAGTTTGTTTAAAACGCTGATAAGAGCCGGAATTTCACTGTCAGTTACCAATATATTCAAGGTAAGGAAAACCTGACAGTTGTTTTTGTGAGCAAGATGTAAAATCCCGTTCAGATCATCAAAACTGATATTGGTTGCGCGGTTACGGGCATTAAATTTATCCAGTCCGCAGTATATAGCATCGGCTCCTGCTGCAATTGCAGCCTTAATGGAATCAATATCTCCGCCCGGTGCCAGTAATTCAATTTGCTTCATTTGCGGCAAAGGTAAAGCCTATCAATTTATAAATGTCCATAAACCCAATTTACATCTCTTTTATCTTAAATAATGATTTATCACAGGCATGCCTTTAGATACCAATTTTGGAATCCCTGTTTTCACTATGTTATGATGCAAATTATTACGGCCAAAGGCAGGAGAAGAGAGGCTTTCGATTCGGGTTTAAGCAACCAAACAGCATTTAGAGTTCCTCTTTATTAAAAGTATCTCCTTGCCTGATATCACCGGTTTTAAAACCAAGGCTGAACCAATATAAGCGCTGTTTGCTGGTTCCGTGTGTGAACGAATCGGGTACAATATAGCCCTGTGATTGTTTCTGGATACGGTCGTCGCCGACGGCATTGGCAGCTTGAAATGCTTCCTCAATATCACCTTCTTCCAGTATGTTTTTCATGCGTTGGGCATGATGCGCCCACACCCCGGCCAGAAAATCGGCCTGCAACTCCAGTTTTACATTTAGTCGGTTGTATTCTTTTTCAGAGATTTGACCTTGCTTTTCGTGCACTTTATCGAGTGTGCCCATTAATTTCTGGACATGGTGTCCTACTTCATGTGCAATAATATAGGCCTGTGCAAAATCGCCCTGTGCACCCAGCTTCTGTTGTAAATCTTCCAGAAAGCCAAGGTCAATGTATACTTTCTGATCTCCGGGGCAATAGAACGGGCCGGTAGCCGCACCCGAAAAGCCACACGCTGTTTGTGTCTGCCCGCTGAAAAGCACGAGTTTGGGTTTGGTATAATTGCTTCCCGATTCTCTGAAAAGGCTGTCCCACACATCTTCCGTATCTGCCAGTACAACTGATACGAATTTTGCAAGTTCTTCCTCATGAGCCGTTGGTTTGTAATCTGAAGATTGTTCAGTTCCGGTCTGAGTAGAATTTAAAACAGTTCCGGGATCGCCACCCAACAACCAAACGATAACTGCGATTACGATTGTACCTGCGCCGCCACCTATAGCTATATTCCGGCCTCCGCCTCCACGGCGGTCTTCAACATTGGTGCTTTGTCTTCTTCCTATCCAACGCATAACTTATCAGTTAGTTTATAGTTTGATTTTTACAGGTGAACGAAATTAACAAATTCCTCCAGATAAAGCACATTTCCTTGAAATCAGATTCGTCATTTTAATTTTTGAGAGTTATTTGTTTTCTGTGACTTCGAAACATCAATTCCCCATCCACAAAACAGTTATTTATGAAGGATATCGTTGATTCCAAATGCGGCTAAATATTATTTTGATTTGCTGGAAACAGAAAGGATAAGTTAATTTTCTGTTTTTATTGCTTTTTCCTTGTTCTTTTGTCATGACACAAAAGAACCAAAAGGTCTAGGCTTTATATAAATTTCACACAGATATACGACTCGGTAAGGCTCGCAAAACAAGGCCTGATAGATTTTTCCATATCCTTACAGCACGTGAGGCTGGTGTTTTGCGGAGTTTATCCCGCTCAGCGGGGCACATGCCCGCGCGGTTTACCTTCGTCTACATCTGTTGTGAAATTTCTATTATGCCAGTCCCTACACCCCGAGAATTATCATAAAAGCCAAATCGTTGTTCCGCCATATTGCCATAAGAGGAAGTTTTGTTAGGAGGGACCGGCCTTATAAAAATGCGCCTGCGGATCTTAGCCGGAGGTATTTGCGAATGGCATGTGCGTAGCAATACACCAGCAAGGAAAACTCTCAAGGTTTGTTGTGCTTTTTCATGCCTTGTATTGCGAGGAGATACCTTTGGCTTAGAACCGCCAGCATTATTATAAAGCCTTGATTTTTTGGTACTTTTTGATTAAGCAAAAAGTACAAAGGGATAAATACTAAATCAATTTTCGGATTAATTCATGGAACAATTTATGCTTTCGTTACTTTTCCAGCACATTAAAATATAATACAGCCCCAAATGCAATGCTATTGTATATGTTCAGCATTATAATCATTAACAAAGGTTGCCCGAATAGATCAAATGATCTGTAACAGACAACCTCTGATGATTTATGCTATTAATTAAGGAGTAATGTTGCAGAAGTTGAGTACTCCTGGTTTATTTCTCTGTTTGTTCTGCGTTTATTTATGAGCGAATATGTAGAACAATCCTAATTGAAATCCCCGATTGGTCGAATTTGCATTATTGGTTTTATCGATATTGGTGAGTCCAAGATTATATCTTGCATCAATACCAATGCCGGTTGAAGGATGAATATAGCTTGCTCCAAAGCTGGCGGCAAGATCAATAGTTTCCACATTTTCCTTATTGTCGGTACTAATATCATTGATTTTCGATTTCGCACTTACCAGGAATCCTATCTGCGGTCCGGCTTCAATTCTGAATCCGTTATCCCACATATATTGTAACAGAATGGGCACATTAATATAGTCCAGGTTATATTTAGCAGTTCCTAAGGTAGTTTTGAGCTGCGCACCCTGTGCCGAATATACTATTTCGGGCTGTAAAGCAAATTGCTTGGAGATATGGATATGACCCAATACGCCAAAGTTATAGCCTATCCTTGGGTCATAACTGGTATTGTTGTTATCATGGATATTATAAACATTAACTCCGCCTTTAATTCCGAGGCTTACACGTCCTGTAGGTGAATTCCCGTGTTGTGCGCTAACTGAGCCGGTAATTAAAATTGCTGCGATCAATCCGAATAAAAATTTCATGTTCTTTTCTTTTAAAGTTAGTATTTGCCTTTCACCTGAAGTGCATTTAATTATTAACGGCAAAGGTGCGGTCGATTCCATGTCATATTGTTACACGATTTTAGGAATTTATTATATAATTCACACATTGACTGGAAATTGATAAGCTTTCACGACTGAGATATAAACTGATGCCAGTTATTTCAATCAATCCGGGAGTTTATAGGATCAATTGATTATCAGGAATTTTACAGGATATCAAAACAATCAGCATGCTTATGCTTGTTTAGCAGCACAACCTACAATAAATACTTTGCTATAGTAAATGTGACACTTTTGCGATCAGATTATAAAAAATTATCGCCTGATGATTAAATGAAAAATCATCGGTTTCGTTTCCGCAGATAATAATGCCAGAGAAAATAGGAAGCCAGGCTGCGGTAAGGTTTCCAGCGTTCAGCAAAGGTTATGATTTCATCGCGGGTAACAGCAGTGGTAAGTTCCTTTATGGTATTGATAACAGCTATATCGCCAGAGGGGAAAATATCTTTGGCCTGCAGGCAGAACATCAGGTAAATATCTGAAGTCCAGTCGCCGATTCCTTTTATGCTTTTTAGCTGTTGCCGTATTTCGGTTTCGCACAACTGGCGAAGGATTTCAAGATTGATTTTGCCGGAAATTATTGCCGTTGAAAGTTCGCGTAAATAGGTTGATTTCTGTCTGCTGATTTGGCAAATACGCATTTCCTCATCCGAGAGTTTCAGTATTTCTGCCGGTGAAAATTCAGGGATGTAGGAATCCAGTTTAATGAAATGAGCGTTTGCCGATTGCAGACTTACCTGTTGTTCGAGAATGATTCGGACCAGGGAAATAAAACCTTCAGGCCGCTGCCAGTCTGGTGGAGATCCGTAAAGAGCATATGTTTTCTTAAAAACGTTATCTGATTTTAAAAGCTGATTGATATCGTTTTGATTTACGATGTTATTCATAATGATAAGGAATGATCGGATGTGTCAAATATAGGAATTAATTCAGGGCAGATTTAAAATTCTCTGATCCCTCTCTGTTCTGTATTATATTTTTAAAATTCACAGATAGCCACAGAGTTTTCACAGAGTTTCACAGAGATGGGAATGCCGGATTCTTAAAAATATAAAATGGAAAGACAAAATCTGAATTAGTTTGCCTTTAAACATTATCATTAAAAGTCTAAACCTATGTCTGGATAATTAAAACCGGAACATCCAAATTCAGATTGAATACAACTCAGGTGAGGAAAATGTAAGCGGAATCTGGGTTAAGCTGGAGAAAAAATGAATGAATTTTATTCCTGGTAATTCGGTTGATAATTCTCGCTTGCCAATTTTCAATAAAAATCCATCATCCGCTAAAACTATAAACCGGGTAGCTTGTTTAAATTGTATCTAAAAACTTTAAACAACAATGGCAGCAACCACTAAAAAGAAAAATCCCAAAACCGGATCCGAAAATAGTAACGATAAAATTACCAGGGCTTATATCGACCATCTTTTAACAAAGGGGATACGACCGGCATCGGTTTACGAATTTACCAGCAAGTTGAATATTGAGGAGCAGGAATTCTATATCCATTTCAACTCATTCGAAGGTCTTGAAAAAAGTATCTGGGCGGGGTTTATCCAAAGTACACTTGATATCCTTTCGGCTTCGGAAGAATATTCTTCCTCCCCACTTAAGGAAAAGTTACTTTCTTTCTACTACACTTTTGTCGAAGTGCTTAAAAAGAACCGCAGTTTTATACTTCAAAGTGCCGACAAAGGTCCTGAGATGCTCCGGCAGAATACGCTTTCGAAAGCCCGTTATACATTTAAGGATTATGTTACCCAGCTAATGGCCGAAGGAACTGAAACAGGCGAAATTGTAAAGCGGCCTTACATAGTTGATAAATACCCGGAAGGACTGTGGTTGCAGCTTCTTTTTGTGCTGCGGTTCTGGATAAAAGACGACAGCGCTGGTTTTGAGAAAACCGATGCCGCCATCGAAAAGGCAGTAAAAGTATCTTTCGAACTGATGGGTCCTGGCGTAATTGATTCACTGGTTGATATGGCTAAGTTTCTGTATCAGAACAAATAAGGCTAACTGCTCAACTAAATCTAAACTTGCTTTATGATAAAGGAACAAATAAGCATCCCTGTGGGGAAAGTTCAGCGTGCCTCACGTTTTTTAAGCACCGGCGTGAAAGTTGGTGGAAACTACCTGAAACATTATGCGCTGAAATCTATTAATGGCGACACCGGCAAGGATCAGCTCCACACCGACAATGCGAATGATATATACGAGGCGCTCAGCGAACTCAAAGGCAGCGCCCTGAAAGCAGCGCAAATGATGAGCATGGACAAAAACATGCTTCCGCGTGCCTATTCCGATAAATTTGCCATGGCGCAATACAGTGCTCCTCCTTTATCATATCCACTTGTGGTAAAAACTTTCCGCAATGCTTTTGGGAAAGCGCCATCCGAGGTTTTCGACAGCTTTAGTCATAATGCTGCCAATGCTGCTTCCATCGGGCAAGTGCACAAAGCAGTGCTTAATGGCAAACAACTTGCCGTTAAAATCCAGTATCCCGGTGTGGCCGATAGTGTTCAGTCGGACCTGAAACTGGTAAAACCCTTTGCCCTTCGATTGATGAATATCACCGAAAGCGACTTTAAGCTTTATATGTCGGAAGTGGAAGAACGCCTGATGGAGGAAACTGATTACCAGCTTGAACTGAAGCGATCCGTCAGTATTTCGGAGGCGTGTTTAAAGGAAGGCATAAAAGGACTTTCCTTTCCGGTTTATTATCCGGAACTTTCAGGAAACCGCATCATCACCATGGACTGGATCGAAGGCATGCACCTTAAGGAATTCCTGAAGACTAATCCCACACAGGAAGTTTGTGATCGTATAGGCCAATCCCTTTGGGATTTCTATGATTTCCAGATTCACATGCTTCGTATGGTTCATGCCGATCCACATCCTGGCAATTTCTTGTTCCATAGCGACGGAAGCCTTGGTATCATCGACTTTGGCTGTGTTAAAGAGGTTCCGGATGACTTTTATCATAATTATTTCAGGCTTCATTCACCGGGTGCTCTCGACAATTATGATAACATGGTCGAATTGTTTTACCTCAATGAATTTATAACCGACAGCGACACTGAAGCTGACAAAAAACTGTATATCCCGCTTTTCCGCGAAATCATAGGACTTATGGGCAAGCCATTTTTTGCCGGACAATTTGATTTTGGCGATGATGAGTTCTTCGACAGCATTTATAAGCTGAGCGAATCACTTTATAACAACAAGAATGTTCGCCAGTCTAAAACTGCCAGAGGCTCAAAGCATTTGCTGTATATTAACCGCACCTATTTCGGACTGTATATGCTGCTGCATGAACTGCGGGCTAAGGTTGTTACCAAAAGCTGCTATCGGTCTGAGGGTTTAGAGGAACTGTAATTTCAGACAAACAGGTATTTTATCCCGCGAAGGCACAATGAACATAAAGTTTTTTAGTGCTTTTTGTGATTTAGTGGGAATCCTTTTTTTGCTTTAAAATAAAAAAGAAAGAGTCCCTGTTTGTTAAAGGAATCTTTCAGAAAAAATACAAGTCAGGTCATCATTTCCCATACCTTTATACTGGTTTAGTATTCAAGCCAATCAAGGGTTGAAATTGTAACTTATTAATTGCCAAGCGAACTTTTCCAGAGTTTAAAACTCTGGAAAAGTTTAACCCCTTAAAAGACTAAACATAAATTCAACACTTGATTCGCATTATTCAGTAACCTCTAATTCTACACCCTGGTCGGAACCCGAATCATTAGAACTGTATTTATTTACATCAAATTTCAGGAAACCAAATTCATTGATCGGTGATTCAACTGATTCGGGAAAGTCTGCATTATTAGTCGGAGAGTATTTGTTTATATCAAATTTCAGATAATCAAACTCATTTACCGGCGATTCGATGGTTTCATCATTACCAGTTGTTGAGTAGTCATTCACTTTAAATTTCAGGTTATCAAATTCATTTACTGGTATTTCATTCGATTGGTTGGATTTCATTCCATTGCCAACTTCATATTTGTTTACATCAAATTTCAGATACTCAAATGATTGCACTTCATTTATTTCTGCTGCCAATTCATCAGCTTCGGTATAATCTGCTACGTCGAATTTCAGATAGCTGAAGTCTTTGTTTATATTTACTTTAGTTTTAGCAGATACATTTTCTTTTGTAATGGCGGACCATTTAACTTCCGGTATGGCGATAAGGTTGTTTGCAGGCATGTATGAAATATTGCTGTACAAAGTATTTATATTGTTTTGTGAAACACGGTTTATCGTGTTTTCTGAAAAGGTTATCATCAGGCAAACTGCTGCTATGGTCGAAATAATTATGGATGTTTTCATATCTTTTATTTTTTTGGTCTGTTTCGGGTATTTTGGTAATTGATTAATTATCTTGTGTTTGAACTTATGACGGAGGAGTTTGCGAAATGTTACAGCCAATTATGCTTAAGTAAGATAATTCCCGGCCAAAGCCGGAAAATTATCGGTGAAGAGCGGGAACATTTCCAAAGTCAATTATAAGAAAACAGAGATTAAACCCGGTTAGAAGAATCTAAAACACACTTAAAATATTGAAATACAGCTAAGTGAAAACTAATGTTTTTAATGTGTAAGTGGCACAATGAAATAAATCAACTTAACTAAACGACATTGATTTATAATAATTCATAAAGCAATTAAACCTTCGCTGGAAAAGGTTGTCAAAGAACCTAATCTACTAAAAAACAGAAAATATGAAAAAATTATTAATGGCAGTTCTTATAGCCATCCTGGCTGTAGGTTCGGGCTACGCTCAACCGAGAGGTGGCGATCCGGCTGCAAGGCTTCAGAAAGAAATTGACGGTCTTACTACTGCATTAAACCTTACTAAAGACCAGGTGGCAAAAATCACCCCTATTGTGACTGCTGGTCAGAAAAGTCAGTCAGATCTTTATGCAAAAATGAGTGAAGGTGGAGGTGATGTGGACCGCAATAAAATGCGCGATGAAATGAATAAAATTCAGGGTGATACTGATAAGGAATTGAAAGCAGTTTTAACCGCCGACCAGGCTTCTAAACTTGATGCCTACCGCAAACAACAAGCCGACGATAGAGCAAAAAGAATGCAGCACAATTAACAAGAACAATTTATTCCGATAGGACAGGCCTCAAAAGTGATATAACTTTTGAGGCCTGTTTTTTTTTTGAATTGATTCCTATTTGCAATATTCAGCTTGTGGAAAATCATAAAACAGTAAAGCCCGGATGTTTATCATCCGGGCTTTACTGTGTAATCACAATTGCTTAGTTAACAGATATTGAAGCTATTATGTAGCAGGCGTAATATTTTTGCCGTTAGCATCAAACAGAAGAGTCTTATCTTTTATTTTAACGCAATAATTTACTTTGCCTTTGGAACTGGTAATCTGTGATGCTTTTTTTACATACGCATCCTGGAAATTTTCATTTACATATTTGATCACAGTAGTCGGAAGTGATGCAACCGAAATCTGTTTTTCCGATTCAATTACTTTTCCGGTTGCTGTGTATGTCGCTGACCTGTCAGTTGAATCCACAACATAATTTGCTTTGAAATTATCGCCGGCTTTGGCCCATTCAACATTGGCTACTTTGGGATGTGATTTTACAAAAATTTTGGAAATGGCAGGTGGAACTTCATTTGATGTTAATACCTGAGCGTATGAAGTGCTTATCATACAAACAACTGCGATCAGAAGAATTAATTTTTTCATTTTCTTTAGATTTAGAATGGATAAGTGGTTCTTTTTATTTGATACAAAATTACATTCACTTATCAACCGGAGCATTACACAATTACAGATATATGTTACAACATTCACATGTTATGAATGATAAATTACTGCTCTTTCTATAAACGGGTTCTGATACTGAAAATTTAATTTATAGGTCAGCCCGGTTATTGCATTATTATACCTATCCTGGATTTTGAATTCCGTAAACAGCGGAATAAAAGGAAGTTATCCTTTAAAAATATTTCCTATGTAAATAAAGCAAGGTACAGCCTTAAATAAAAAAAGCCTGTCAGGAGTAATACCTGCAGGCTCTTTGAATTTTAAAATACTCAGTTTTAATAGATTTTATCTTTTCGGCACCTGATTAAACAGAACAAGTTTATTGCCAGTTTGCAGGCAAGAGTATCAACCTATTGTTTTACCGGCTTCGGGACCCGGTTTCAGTGTTTGGATCTCTTCGATGTGAATTATTGCGACAGCTTTTGGTTTTGGCATTCCCATTTTTACCGACAATGTCGCCGACTGCTCATATAATTCGCCGCTTGATTGCAGGGTAGCTGTTCCTGCAAACCTGTATCCATCAAGGATTTCACGGTTTACTACAGATATAGAAACTTTTGAACCTCTCAGTATATTTGAATATGTGGCGCCACCCGTTCCTTCGGTAAAAATAAGCGAATCGTCAGTTAGTACGCGGGTCGAGCGTTTTGGTGCTACATTTGGAGTTCCGTTTGCATTTACCGTCCCTACAAAACATTGCTGAGTAGCAATCATATCTTTCATTTCCTGTGTAAGTGTAGCCATGTCGTTCATATTTTGCACAAATATACTAATGCTTATATGATTTGAAGCAGTTTGCTAAAAATCAGGTATATTTTTTTTCGACAGATTATTAGCTTACTCGGAGTGCGACGTGAAGTTGCGCCCCAACCAAAAAACCTCTGGCAAAAAAACAAATCAATTGATCAACTTCCGAAAAGAAAAGTGCTAGTGCTCTATGCAATAATTACATGAATACCTGCATCTTCAAGCCGCTTTTTGTTTTCATCGGAGATTCCGGAGTCAGTAACAACGGTATCTATACGATCGAGTTTACAGATAAATGCCAGACTTTTGCGCAGGAATTTAGTGGAGTCTGCCACCACAATCACTTCGCGGGCTACCTCTATCATTACCTGGTTCAGGTATGCTTCTTCAAGGTTAGGCGTGGAAATTCCATTCAAAGTATCAAAACCATCAACCCCAAGAAAAACTTTGTCCACATAAAAGTTTTTAAAACTTTTCTCCGCCAGCGGGCCGATCAGCGAAAGCGAATTTTTCCGCAATACTCCACCTGGGATTATCAGGTTAATATTCTGACTCAATACAAGTTGGTTAGCAATATTGAGTGCATTCGTAATAATGGTAACATTACTCAGGGTGGGAACAAGGCTCTTTATTATTTCAAGAGTGGTAGTGCCCGAATCCATAATTACGGTGTCGGAATCTTTAATAAGCCTGGCAGCCGCTTTCCCTATCACGATTTTTTCTGCTATATTCAGTTTGTGCTTTTCACCCAGCTGCTGATCGTAACTCACAACATGAGTAACACTCATTGCGCCGCCCCGGGCACGTATCAGTAATTTTTTAATTTCGAGTTGCTCCAGATCGTTACGAATAGTAACTTCACTTACAGCAAATTCCTTGCTCAGTTCATTAACAAAAACCTTGTTATTTGCGGATAAAAGCTGCAGTATTTTGCCTCTGCGCTCAACCGTATTGTGTTTGTTGTCTGTCTTCATCAACTAAAATCTTATATCAAAACTAATTAATTGAATTCTTTTTTACCGGCATTTTACCTCGTAATTTGCATAGATTGCAACATGTTTTTTACAAAAATAATAATTAAAGTGTTCGAATCTATAAAAAAGACAAATAAAAAGGTTTAAAAATAATATTTCTATTTAATCGTAATGATAAAAAATATATTATATTTGCATCGAAAGTAAACGAAAGTAAAATTTTAAATTTGTCATTATGAAAATGGCGGGAGTTTCAGAAAAACCCCAGTTAAAAAAGGTTGGGGCATTCACAAAAACGGAAATTTGGGGTCAGCCGGATTTATGGCAGGCGATATTTGAACAAGTATTATCGGAACAGAAAACTTTATTGGCGTTTATTGAGAGTGCAACAGCTTTCAAAAATCTGAATATCATACTCACCGGTGCCGGATCGAGCGCTTTTATAGGCTTGTCTCTTACCGGGGTGTATAAGCGCTGTTTCAACAGAAATACTACGGCAGTCTCAACTACTGACCTGGTAACACATCCCGCCGATTATCTCAATGCAGATGCTCCGTTATTACTTATATCTTTTGCCCGTTCGGGCAACAGTCCCGAAAGTGTATCTGCGGTTACCATCGTAGATCAGTTTTGTTCAAAAGTATTTCATCTTATTATAACCTGTAATGCTACGGGAGCACTTGCTCAGTATAATGCGACTTCCTTAAAATATGTTTTTGTTTTACCCGAAGAAGCAAATGATAAAAGTCTGGCAATGACCGGCAGTTATTCAGGTATGCTACTTTCCGGTTTGCTGATTGGCAGGTTAAAAAATATAAATGAACTTAAAAACCAGGTTTCTATTCTGCAGCAATATGGCAGAAAACTGCTTGATCAGGCGGAGGCATTCTGTCACATGGCTGAACTGGATTTCAAAAGAGCAGTATTCCTGGGATCCGGACCATTGTACGGAACTGCTACCGAGTCGCATCTTAAAGTACAGGAACTTACGGACGGTCAAATTATCTGCAAAAAAGATTCCTTCCTTGGTTTCAGACATGGTCCAAAGGCTGTGGTAAATGGCAAAACACTTGTTTTTATGCTTTTTTCGAATCAGCCTTATGTGTTGCAATATGAAACCGATTTGATAGCATCACTAAAAGAGGGTCAAAAGCCACTGCTGATTGCTGGTATAGCCGAATCTGAAATAGAGAACGTTCATATTGATAAGCTTTTTGTATTATCCTGCACCGGTAACCAGCTGTATGAAGAGTTTCTGCCGGTTTGTTATGTCCTTCCGGCTCAAATGTTAGGATTTTATAAATGCCTTAAACTGGGACTAAATCCTGATTTGCCTTCTGCCAGCGGAGCTATTTCGCGGGTGGTAAAAGGAGTTATTATTTATCCATTTAATACCAACAAACAATGAACGGCCTGTTAAGAGATAAAGCGTCAGCACAAAACCTGCCTCTTATGGATTTTATTCTTAAGAGGGTTGATGAATTATCCGTTCAGGATGGAATAAAACGGACCATTTTTGCTGCATGTCCCAATTCAATCGCGGTAATTAAAGCAGCGCTGCGGTCGGCCAAGCGCTGGAACAGTCCCATAAAATTTGCAGCAACGCTTAACCAGGTTGATACCGACAGGGGTTACACCAATCTCAACCAAAAGGAATTTGTAAATACCATTAAACTTGAAGCGGAAAGATTAAACTTGAAAGTTCCGGTTATTGTGGCTGTGGATCATGGCGGACCCTGGTTAAAAGACATTCAATCAGTAGAGAAATGGAGTTTTGAAAAATCGTTTGCAGCTGTAAAAAATTCTTTTGAAGCATCGGTAGAAGCCGGTTACGATCTTATTCATGTTGATCCTACAGTAGATATAACGCTTACTGGCGGCGAAAATATCTCAATTGAAGTAGTTGCCAAACGCACGCTCGATTTAATCGAACATACCGAAAACTTCAGAAGTGCAGGTGGTTATGGCCGTATTGCATATGAGGTTGGTACCGAAGAAGTTCATGGCGGGTTGGCTGATATGAA
>JBBRYZ010000118.1:0-12512 GCA_038237165.1 Bacteroidales bacterium
ACCGGGTGGCCACCGCGAACACTATGGCCTTCGGCAACCTCATCATTAGCCAATACTGTTCCCAATGCCGGACACCAGTTTACTGCTGTTTCGGCCAGGTATGCAAGGCGGTAATTCATCAGAATTTCCTGCTGCTGTTTCTCGCTAAACTGATTCCATTCAGTAGCGGTAAATACATTTGTTTCATTGCATGCAGCTTCAACTGACTGATTTCCTTCTTTTTCAAAAACTGCTATCAATTCACTTATTGCCTCAGCCTTATTCGATTTCTTATTATAGAACGAATTAAAAAGTTGTATAAAAGTCCATTGCGTCCATTTGTAATAATTAGGATCAGATGTGCGCACTTCACGATCCCAGTCGAACGAAAAGCCAATTTTATCAAGCTGTTCGCGGTAACGGGCAAGGTTAATTTCGGTGGTAACAGCCGGATGTGTTCCGGTTTGAATGGCATATTGTTCGGCCGGAAGTCCATACGCATCGTAACCCATGGGGTGAAGCACATTAAAGCCTTTCAGCCTTTTGTAGCGCGAAAAAATATCGGAGGCAATATAGCCCAGTGGATGACCAACATGCAAGCCGGCTCCTGAAGGATAAGGAAACATATCGAGTACATAATATTTCGGTTTCCCTTCTACGATTTCGGTCTTGAACACCTGTTCCGCAGCCCATTGTTTCTGCCATTTTTTCTCTACTTCACCAAAATTATATTCCATCTATTATGTAAATTGTTTAAGGTTAAATACTTAAGCCATATCCCGCGACAGCTAAGAAGTGTGCAAAGGTAGTAATATAAAGCGTTGCAGAATAGCCGCTGCTTAAGGAAGTAATTAACCACTATTGTGTACGGATTGAACACTAATTTCCACAAAGTTTAGTGATGATTAATGCTCCAACCTGCATGATTAGTGGACAAAATATTTGTGAAAATGTTAATAAATGCAAAGGCTGAAAATCAAATGACCACAGGCTGAAAAAAAATTCTTAATTTCGCTTCCTTTTATAGCAATATTTAAATGTCAGAAAAACCGGTCGGCAGTGGCAGGCTCAGAGCATCATACATAACCAGTATTATCAGCATTATGCTGGTATTATTTATGATTGGACTCCTGGGAATGATCATTTTACATGGAAAAAAACTTTCCGATTATGTGCGTGAGAACATCAGTATTTCACTGATGCTAAAGGATAACGCTTCGGATGACATGACCCGGGATTATATGAAGCGTTTGCAAAGGACCAGCTATGTAAAACAAGCTGAATTTATTTCCCGCGAACAGGCGGCCAAAGAACTTTCGAACGAACTGGGCGAAGATTTTGTAAATTTCCTGGGCTATAATCCATTACCAGCTTCTATTGACATCCAACTTCGGGCAGGTTACGCTAACAGCGATAGCATTTCCCGGATCGAAAAACAGGTTATGAACAGCAATCTTGTAAAGGAAGTGGTCTATCAGAAGTCACTTATCGACCAGGTGAATTCCAATATCAGCAAAATCTCGCTGGTTATCATAAGTTTCAGTTTGATTCTTCTGATAATTTCGGTAATCCTGATCAACAATACCATCAAGCTTTCCATTTATTCGAAGCGGTTCCTGATCAGGAGCATGCAGCTTGTTGGAGCTACCGAGACTTTTATACGCCTTCCATTTATACGGAAAAGTATAGTTCATGGCATTGTTGCGGCAATAATTGCTGACCTGCTGCTTATAGGCACATTGTTCCTGGCCAGGCAGCGCATACCCGAAATTATCGCACTACAGGATTACACGCAATTTGCAATTTTCTTTCTGGGAGTTCTTATTTTAGGTGTTATCCTGTCAGCTTTTTCAACCTGGTTTTCGGTAAACAAATACCTGCGGATGAAAATTGACAACCTTTATTCGAATTAATATTCAAATACACCATAAAGCTATCTTAACTCCTTTTACCTCTTCCTTATCAAAAAAAACAGTTCAAAATTATACCTGAAAAATGGCTAAAACTACGAAACCTATGGCTCAGGAAGCCATAAAAAGAGATGAAGATAACAGTCGACCCGTATTTGCATTCGGAAAAGAAAACTATATCCTGATCCTGATAGGCGTGGGTCTGATAGTGCTGGGATTTATCCTGATGACCGGTGGCGGATCGAAAGACCCCAATGTTTTCAATTTGGAAATGTTTAGTTTCAGACGGATTACCCTTGCGCCAATCCTGATTTTGATAGGTTTCGGAGTGGAGATTGTAGCCATTATGAAAAGGCCAAAAGACTAATATGACTTACTTCGACGCAGTTATTATTGCGATAGTTGAAGGAATAACCGAGTTTCTTCCTATCTCATCCACCGGTCATATGATTATTGCTGAACGCCTGCTTGGCACTGATATTAATGAATTTACCAAGGCATTTACCGTTAATATACAGTTCGGAGCTATTCTGTCGGTAATTGTATTGTACTGGAAACGGTTTCTGCAATCTTTCACATTTTATTACAAACTCTTTGTCGCATTTATCCCGGCGGCTGTTTTAGGTCTACTGTTCAGCAAACAAATTGATGCCATGCTCGAAAGTGTTTTTGTAGTGGCTTTGATGCTTCTGCTTGGTGGCATTTTATTTTTATTTGTTGATAAATGGTTTATCAATACCGACGAAAACAGAGAACCTACTTATAAAAACGCTTTTATAATTGGAGTTTATCAGTGCATTGCCATGATACCGGGAGTTTCGCGTTCAGCAGCCACTATTATAGGCGGAATGCAGCAAAAGCTCACACGCACCAAGGCAGCAGAATTCTCTTTCTTCCTTGCTGTGCCTACCATGGCGGCGGCATCAGCTTATAAATTTCTTAAAGATTACAAGCAGTTCAACACTGAAAATATTGGTGTACTACTTGTTGGCAACCTAATAGCTTTCGTAGTTGCATTGCTGGCTATAAAATTCTTTATCACCTATTTGCAGAAACATGGATTTAAAGTATTCGGTTATTACCGGATTATTGTAGGCGCTGTGCTGCTGATCCTGCTGGCACTTGGAGTTGATCTGAAGGTGGGCTGATCATCTCTTTTTAAAACCACGGAGGCTTGGAGGAACACGGAGGAATATTTTTGACTAAAATTGTTCCGGCCTGTTTCCAATTCAGCGCATGCTTAAATGTTAAGAAATCCGGATGAAAAGCTCATTTAATAACTCCGTGAACCTCTGTTCCCTCCGTGCCTCAGTGGTAAAATCACCTGTTCAGATTTAAAAACTATTCATAATCCTTAGTCATGCTCAATATCACCGAAGGCGAAATTCTTCTTGTAAACAAACCGTACCGCTGGACTTCTTTCGACGTGATCGGTTCGCTGCGCGGATTAATGAAACACTTGCTGGGCGGTAAAAAAATTAAAGTTGGGCATGCCGGCACTCTGGATCCTTTGGCAACCGGGCTTTTGATAGTTTGTACAGGCAAAGCCACCAAACGCATCGAGGAATTTAAGGATTTCGACAAGGAATATACCGGCACGTTTGTGCTTGGAGCCACCACGCCATCGTTCGATATGGAAAAAGAGGTAAATGAAACCTTCCTAACCTCGCATATTACACCCGAGATGATACAGGAAGCTGCCCTCAGCCTGAGCGGCGATATTATGCAAATACCACCTATGTTTTCGGCAATAAAAGTAGATGGTAAACGAGCCTATGAATCTGCCAGGAAAGATAAAGATCTGGGATTAGCTGCACGCCCCGTAAGCGTTCCGGTTTTCGAAATTACACGTGTTGAGATGCCCGAAGTTGATTTCAGAATTGTATGTTCGAAAGGAACTTATATCCGCGCATTGGCTCGTGATTTTGGACTGGCACTTAAAAGCGGTGCATATTTAAGCGCACTTTGCCGCACCAGGGTGGGCCCGCATAAACTTGAAAATGCATACCTGGTAGAAGAACTTAAAACCATCCTTAGGGAGCAATTCCAAGCTGAATAAGGCTGCACCTTTTGTACCTGGAATTTTGTTTTTGGAACACTTAGATTCAAAGCATTCGCAATATATAGAGATTGAAGACTTTACTGCCGTGTTCATTCTAAATGCGTAAGTCCTAATAAAACACAGATTCAATCCTTTCTTATATTTTGTAGTCACCGCCTGTTCACCTGCTGGCGCAATATAGTGTTGGATTTCCTTTTAAATTGGAGAGCAGCGCCAAATTCATTTTTGAGAAGCGAAAAATATTTTATGATCGTTAAAATAAATACAATATTATTGGGTTGTATTATTTATTTACAATACTTTTACATTGTTTTATTTGTTTACAATGCTTTTACCTTGTTTTATCAAATTTCAAGTAATTTAAAATAATCAACGATGAAAGATACCGGAAGCGGAGTTGTGATTTACATTGATATAATCGGCTCCAGAAAAATAACATCCAAAACTGATATGGAATTGCAAGTCAGCAATATGATGGATTTTATGAGTAAAAATGGCGAATATGGGGTTTTCGATATCTGGAAAGGACTGGACGAGTATATGATCATTTCTCCCGATTGGGAATTAGCTATTCACACAGTTCTCAAAGTACAGGAAATTTTACATCCTTATGGGCAAAGATTTGTTCTAACTACAATCGGGAATGTAGATTTCAGCAAACCCATTCATGAAATGGATAATAAAGTATTTGTTCTTCTGTCAGATGGGATGATAAAACTTAAAAAGACCGGGTTGTATTTGGATATCATTACTCCCGGTAAAGATTTACTGCTGGATTCAATAAATATAATTCTAAATGCGCTGATTATGATAAAGAACTCATTTACAGCGAATCAGATGGAAGTTTATAGAATGTACAAAACCGGGATTTCACAGAAAGAAATTGCCGCGCAGCTAAATAAATCACAACAAAATGTTTCAGATACATTAAATAGAATTAAATTTGAGAATCTGAATACGTTAGAGGATAAACTAAACCTTATCATCCATGGAATTAACGAATAGTATCCTTACAAATAAGCTGTTCTTACTTTTCGCAGTATCAGGGATTATATTTCTCTTATCAACCAGCGGTTGGGTTATTGGTAAGATAATGAACCTGATATTTAATAAGAACCTGGCCGAGGTGGCATCCACTGATAAAACAGGAACTGCGCCTGCAATGAATGAAGCCGCCAAAGAAGGCATGAAAAAAGATAGGATGTCGACTGGCCTGATTATTGGAAAATGTGAAAACCTGATAATTTATTTGCTGACAATGACCGGTGAATATACAGCATTGGCCATAATTTTTGCGGCTAAAAGCATTATCCGAAAGGAAGATATGGAGAAAAACAGCATGTTCTTTTTAGCCGGAACTATGATAAATGTGACCTATAGCTTGCTAATGAGCATCATTTTTAAACTGTTGATCATCATTGTACTTGCAAATCCTGTCAGTTCTGAAACTATTTCTTCTAAATCCAATTACAGTAATGCATGCCGATGTTTAAGCACTGAAACAACAAGGTGTACGGAATATGATCTCCGAAAACAAATGAAAGATACAGCACAGATCAAATATCCGTTGCAAAGAGATTCAATGCCGAAACGGAAATAGGCGTTTAAAGTAATGGTTGTTAAACCTGCTTTTCTTTAATAAAAAGAGCAGCTATTGCCCCCAAAAACATACTTGCCCCCGCCATCACTATACACAATATAGGATTACCGGCAAAGAAATATTTCAGTATCAGTCCACTAAAAACACCGCTTACAATCTGAGGAATGGTAATAGACATATTGAACAAACCCATATAGATACCCATACGTTTTGGGGGAATGGAACTTGCCAGCATGGCATAGGGCATTGCCAGTATGCTTCCCCATGCAATACCGATCCCGATCATAGGAATGATCAGGAAATGAGGATCTGTGAAAAGCAGGAACGAAAGCAATGACAACCCTCCTATACAAAGAGCAATTGCATGAGTAACCTTTTTCGAAAGCCGTTTGGCTATCATTGGGAGCGAAAGAGCAATAATTGCTGACACTCCGTTATAAACCCCGAATAATATCCCCACCCAGTTGCCGGCTTCCTGAAAAGCCGAAGAGTTAGCATCTGCTGTACCATAAAATCGCAGGGCAACTGCCGGAGTGGTGTAAACCCACATCGAAAACAAGGCAAACCATGAGAAAAACTGAACCAGCAATAACTTAAGCATAATTGGAGGAATAAAAAACTTTGCAGGCTTTTCTTCCACTTCTGCTGTGTTAACAAGTTCATCAGGTGGATATTCCGACGTTGTGACAACTGTCCATATGATGGAAGCTATCAGAACGATAGCTCCGAAATAAAATGAAAACACCACATTATCAGGTATAAGTCCTTTGCCACTGGCTTCCTTGGAAACGCCAAACCATTCGCCTAAAATATACGGCAACCACGATCCAACAACTGCTCCTATTCCGATAAGTAAGGTTTGTACTGAGAATCCAAGCGTATGCTGCTCTTCGGGCAATTTATCAGCAACCAGTGCTCTGAAAGGCTCCATCGAAATATTTATGGAAGCATCCATAATCATAAGCAATCCCCCACCTATAAACATCGGAGCTATAAAAGTGGCCAGATGAGGCGCATTGGGCATTAAAATCAGGGCAATACTGGTAAGAATAGCACCGGCCAGAAAATAAGGCCTCCGCCGACCCAGCCGGTTCCAGGTTTTATCACTCATATAGCCAATAATCGGTTGAACGATCATGCCTGTTATAGGAGCTACCAGCCAAAACCAACTCAGATGATCTACTTCAGCGCCAAAGGTTAAGAGTATCCGTGAAGCATTTCCGTTTTGCAGGGCAAAACCGAATTGAATACCCAAAAATCCGAAACTCATGTTCCAGATTTGCCCAAATGTTAAGCGTGGTCGCTTGCCCATAATGTATGTTTTTACTCTTAAACGCTACTACAAATTTATTATTCCATCCGGATTAAGGCTGGAAAATTAAATAATAATTATCAATTGACAAGAAAAAGATATCAGATCATTTCAAATACAAATCTGAAATATTGTGATTTCATCAATTTCAGACCGAAACCAAGGCACAAAATTCATTGGATCAGGGTGTTTTAATACGTTCAGATTACTACAATAGTCCAGCCTTTCAAAATATTTTTCACTTCCCGGCTGATCTATTCTTACCTTTGTTACCATCAAAGGATGATCGCCAAATGAAAACGCATCTTAAACTTCTGTTTATAACAGGTGTATTTCTTCTATCCTGCTTTGTTTCGGCTAGTCAATTAACTGCTGCAAATGGCACAGTTAAGCGTTTTGAGAATTTTCCTTCCGTGTATCTGAATGCCGGGAATATTGACGTGTGGCTACCAAACGGTTATGATGTGGATAAAAAGTACGCCGTATTATACATGCACAACGGGCCGATGTTGTTCGATTCAGCCACCACCCCAAAAAGGCAGAAAAAGGACGCAGATGAGACCATAGGCAAACTGTTAGCTGAAAACAAAATTCAGGATTGCATAGTGGTAGGTATCTGGAACACCAACCTGCTTCGTGCAGAATATTCTCCGAAGACATCCCTTGAATACTCGTATGATACCAAAAAAGCTGAAGTCCTGAATACTACCAGCGGAGCCAATAAACAGAGCTTTCTTTATAACGGACCCATTTCTGATAAGTATCTGAAATTCATTGTGTTGGAATTAAAACCGTTTATCGACAGCACCTATTCGACCCTGAAGGATCCGGCCAATACCTTTTTGGCGGAATCAAGCAACGGCGGTCTCCTTTCAATGTATACAATCTTTGAATATCCCCGGACTTTTGGCGAAGCAACCTGCATATCATCACTGTGGCCCGCAACATTTAAAATGGCGGATAATCCGGCTGCCATACCTTGTTTAAAATATCTTAATGATAATATACCTTTGGCTCAGAATCATAAAATCTATTTCGATTATGGAACCGAAAATCTTGATCCTAATTATAAACCCAATCAGCAACAGGCAGCATTAATCTTGAAGTTAAAAGACTATTCAGCGGTAAACTGGATCACTAAAACGTTTGCCGGAGCATCCCATAACGAACGGGCATGGAATAAAAGATTTTATATTTCGTTGAAATTTCTGTTTGGTAAATAATCGGATCAGAACTTAAAATATGTCGGCCTCCAGGGCAGGAAATACAATTAAAAATCTGATAATTATGAAAAAAAATCTCTTGTTGATGTTTGTTTTGACTTGCTTCCTGAACAACGCGTTGCCACAACCTACCCATTCGAACTTCAATGAACCACCTTCCTGGTCAAAAAACGTTATCTGGTACCAGATTTTTGTCGAGCGTTTTAATAACGGCGACAAAACCAACGATCCAAAGCCGGAAAATATGGATGTGCCGTTTATGAATATAAAAACTCCGGAAGGATGGTCTGTTACACCCTGGACATGGAATTGGTACAAGCCGGAAAATTGGGTTGTAAAATCGGGCAAACAGTTCAATATTGCTCTTCAAAACCGCCGCTATGGTGGTGACTTGCAAGGAGTTTTAGATAAAATGGATTATCTGCAGGAGCTGGGAGTTACAGCTCTGTTTTTGAATCCGATCAACGATGCACCTTCCCTGCATAAATACGATGCACGAAACTACAATCATGTAGATGTAAATTTTGGACCTGATCCGGTTGGCGACAATAAACTGATTGCTGCCGAAAAACCAGATGATCCCTCGACCTGGCAATGGACTTCGGCCGATAAAATGTTCCTCAAACTTGTTGATGAAGCACACAAACGGGGAATGAAAATTATAATGGATTATTCGTGGAACCACACTGGAACCTCATTCTGGGCTTTTGAAGATTTGGTAAAAAATCAGGAAAAATCAGTTTACAAAGATTGGTATAACGTTACTTCATTTGACAACCCGGCAACTCCTCAAAATGAATTCGCCTACGAGGGCTGGCTTGGCAACAAATACCTTCCTGAAATTAAAAAAGTAGATATTACCACCGAACGAAAAGCAGGATATCCTTATGAAGGCAATATCAATGAAGGAGCGAAACAACATATTTTCGCTGTTTCCAAACGATGGCTGGCTCCGGATGGAGATACATCAAAAGGAATTGATGGTTTCCGTCTCGATGTAGCCGATCATATCGGTTTGGGATTCTGGCGTGATTATCGCAAATTTGTGCGTTCGATACAACCCGAAGCATACCTGGTTGGCGAAATATGGTTTGAAATATATCCCGATCAGTTGATGAATCCGGTTCCTTTTACAAGCGGCGATGTGTTCGATGCCGTTATGTTTTACCAGACTTACCGCCCCGCCAGGTACTTTTTTGCAAAAACAAATGATCCCATCACTGCGGAACAATTTAAAGACAGCCTTGATTATCAATGGAACCGATTATTGCCGGCCAACAGGTATGCGATGATGAATACTTCGTCAACACACGATACACCACGACTGTTGAGCGACTTTTACAATCCGGGCAAATATAAGTATCATGCAAATCCAAATGAAGATAAAGCTTATAAAACCGGCAAACCGGATGCGGAAACCTACCAACGCTTAAAACTTTACCTTATTCATTTGTTCACCACTGTTGGTGCGCCACAGATATGGAACGGCGAGGAAATGGGAATGTGGGGAGCGGATGATCCTAATTGCCGCAAACCGCTGATGTGGAAGGAACTGAAATTTGATCCTGAAACGCGGAACAACATTCAGCCAGGACCAAAAACCTATGATAAGGTAGCTTTCAACCAGGCACAATTTGAACTTTACAAAAAGCTTATCAGCATACGCAAAAATAATCCGGTACTTTCGTCAGGCGACTTTTTATGGATGGCTGCCACTGGCAAAACATTGGTTTATAAACGTTTTGATACGAAAGATGAAATCATAGTGATTTTTAACCTTGAACCAAAGCTACAAAGTTTTGTGGTTCCCAAAGATGCTGTCTGGACCGATTTGCTGACCAATAAAAAAGTTACCGGGAATTCGATTATGGTTAAATCCTTATCGGCAGCCGTATTAAAAAAATCAAAGTAGAGTCGACAAGGAGGTCTTAACTGCAATAAAAAAGCTTCCTCTCAACCTGTGAGTCTGTTTTAATATACTTTCATAACTCCCTATAAAGTAGGATTATACATACATAATTAGATTTTCTTGAACAAAATGCGTTAAATTTGTCGTTCTTCTAATCCCTTGTCGCATGAAAAAACTTACCCTGTTTTTTAGCCTGGCACTTTTAGTAGCTGTCAATGGTTTCAGCCAGATTCTTACTGTTAATCCTCCTCTCCCAAACGATCAGAGTGGTGTTGAGGTAATTTTTGATGCCTCGCTGGGTAGTGCCGGATTGAAAGATTATACCGGAGATATCTATGCCCATACCGGTGTTATTACTAATTTGAGTACAAGTTTAACAGACTGGAAATATACAAAAGCCGTTTGGGGCGCGAATATTTCTGACTGCAAATTAACTTCACAGGGAAATAATAAATGGAAGGTGGTTATTAATCCATCGATACGCAGTTATTATAACGTACCTTCAGGTGAAGTAATTCAGAAATTGGCTTTTGTTTTCCGCAGTGGTGTTCAGGTCAATGGCAAGTGGCTTGAAGGTAAAACTACTGAAGGTAAAGATATCTTTTACGATGTGTTCCCTTCATCTATAAGTGTGCAGATAACAAATCCTTCCGCAAATTTCCTTTTCCTTAACCTCAATGAAACCTTAAATGTGGAAGCGTCATCCGTATTTGCCGATTCTACCTTATTATATGTTAATGGGCTGAAAGTGGCAGGAACCAATACAAACAAGGTGAGCTATACATTAACAGCATCGGCTTACGGACAATTTCAGGTAATTGCAAAGGCTAAAACGGCAACTGCTGCAGCTTATGATACCTTGGTTTACTATGTTCGCCCTGCAGTAACGGTTGCTGAACTGCCTGCCGGTATGAAAGATGGAATTAATTACCTTAGCAGTACATCCGTACTTCTTTCATTATATGCGCCACTCAAACATTTTGCATACGCAGTAGGCGATTTCAATAATTGGCGACCTTCCGAAACTTCTTACATGAAACAATCACCCGACGGTAAGCGCTATTGGCTACAAATTGACGGGCTAATTTCGGGTAAAGAATACGTTTACCAATACATGGTGGATGGAAATATTTTTATTGGTGATCCATATGCCGAAAAAGTAAGCGATCCTTGGAACGATAAAGACATTGATAATTTAACCTATCCGGGAATGATCCCTTATCCATTGGATAAGGCTCAGGGTGTTGCTACTGTTTTGCAAACATCGCAGCAACCCTATACCTGGACCTCAACATCATTCACCCCACCTACAAATCAGGATATGGTGATTTATGAATTGCTGGTACGCGATTTTACAGATAAACATTCTTTTCAATCCATAATTGATACACTGGGTTATCTAAAAACCCTGGGTATAAATACGATCGAGCTAATGCCGGTCAACGAGTTTGAAGGAAACCTGAGCTGGGGTTATAATCCCAACTTTTATTTTGCTGTAGATAAATATTACGGTCCGGCAAAAGACCTGAAACGCCTCGTTGATATCTGCCATCAGAAAGGGATTGCAGTTGTTTTGGATATGGTACTCAACCACGCTTTTGGCACATCGCCTTATGTGAAGTTGTATTGGGATGCCGCCAAGGACAGGCCAGCAGCTGAAAGTCCGTTCTATAATCCTATTGCAAAACACGATTATAATGTAGGCTACGATATGAACCACGAAAGCCTTGATAGTAAAAACTATGTAAGCCGGGTTCTGAAATACTGGATTAATGAATATCATGTTGATGGCTACCGTTTCGACCTGTCTAAAGGTTTTACTCAAAATAACACATTGGGCGATGTTGGTAAATGGGGACAGTATGATGCCTCACGTATTGCAATCCTATCGGCTTATTATGATACTATTGTAAAAGCCAATCCTAAAGCTGTGCTTATCCTGGAGCACTTTGCCGAAAATTCGGAAGAAAAAGTCCTGGCAGCGAAAGGTATGATGCTATGGGGGAACCTGAATTACAATTATGGAGAAGCCATGAAAGGCAACGTGGCAAACAGTGATCTGTCAGGGGGTTCATATAAAAACCGGGGATGGGCTGTACCTAATCTGGTAACGTATATGGAAAGCCATGATGAGGAAAGGGAGATGTTCAGATGCATCACTGCTGGAAGCGGCTATGGAACTTATTCGATTAAAGATACTGCCACAGCTTTGCGTCGTGATGCTTTAGCTGCAGCATTCTTTTTTACAATCCCTGGGCCTAAAATGATATGGCAGTTTGGCGAACGGGGTTACGATTACTCAATTAATTATCCGACAGGGAGACTCGATAGCAAACCTCCACGCTGGGATTATATGAATAAACCAGACCGGATTCAGTTATATAAAGAATACGCAAAGTTGATTTATCTAAAAAAGAATAATCCACTTTTCAGTACTACAAATTTTCAGATAGATGTTGCCGGGGCAATCAAAAATATAAAACTTAATTTTGATGGTAAGTCGGCAGTTGTGTTAGG
>JBBRYZ010000119.1:0-12389 GCA_038237165.1 Bacteroidales bacterium
AACCGATCCAAGGATATTAAAGCTGATAACTAAATGGCTGAAAGTATCTGTATATGAGAACGGTCAATACAAGAGTGGGCATAAAAATCGTACAGGAACACCACAAGGGGGCGTTATATCACCATTGTTAGCTAATGTTTACATGCACCTGATCGATAGGATAGTAAATAATACGAGAAGTTTGTTTCACAAGTATGGAGTAAGGATAGTACGGTATGCAGATGATTTTGTGTTAATGGGCAAAACCTTACCTGTAGAAATAGTTGAGAAGTTAAAAGACTTGTTAAATCGAATGGGATTGATGCTCAACGAGACAAAAACCCGGCAGATAGATGCAAGAGAAGACAGTTTTAACTTTCTCGGATTTACCATTAGGTACGACCGGGATTTGAAAGGCAGGAACACCAAATATTGGAATATCATGCCAAGTAAGAAATCGGAAGAAAAAATCCGGGACAAGGTAGGTGAGTTTCTGAAAACACACGGACATTACAAAGCGGAAGATGTTGTAAAAGAGTTGAACACAATCATGCGTGGATGGCTGAATTACTTCGATATAAAAGGAGTTAGCTACCCAGCAATGAGCAAGCGTCGATTAAGGTTTTACCTGAGCAACAATCTATACCGATACTATAATCGCAAGAGCCAAAGGAGATGCAGGCTATATGGACAAAATGCCTTTGAGGTTTTGACAACCAAATATGGTTTAATAGACACCACAAAATTCGCAACTCAGAAAGCTTAATTGTGAATGCAAATGACGAAGTTTATAGGAAAGCCGTATGCGGGAAAACCGCACGTACGGATTGATGAGGGGGCAGGGAAGGTGTTTGTAGCCTTCCCGCTCTACTCTACTGGCAAAAATAGATTTTTCAAGTGCAAAATAATTGCGTTTTAGTTTAATTGTTTCAATTCTAATCCGGTTTTTTCATGCTTCAAAATACTTTATCTCAAAAGTCTCCCCGTCGAATTTTCCATAGGAAAAATGTTTTACCCAGTCGCCAAGGATAATACAACTTGCTTTTTCCGAAACTTTAATTTGAGTTGGAACATGCCGGTGCCCGAATACAAAATAATCAACTTCAGGTTTTTTGACTGCCATATCACGTGAAAATACAAGCAGAATTTCCTGATCATTAAGGAAAAAATTTTCATCTTTATCCTGTTTTATCATATTCGAAATACGGCTTCCGCGCGAAAAATATAATCCCATTTTTGTACCTATATCCGGGTGAAGCCAGCGAAACAAAAATTGGTTGAATTTCGAAAGGAATACTTTTTTCAGAAACTTATACCCGTGATCACCAGGGCCAAGACCATCGCCGTGGGCCAGAAAGAAGTTCTTACCTTTCAATACAATTTCCTGCGGATCGTCATGAATAATAACTCCGGCCTCATCGTTCAGGTAATTGAAAGCCCAGAAATCGTGGTTACCTTTGAAGAAATGCACCGGAATCCCTTTTTCGGTAATTTCGGCCAACTTGCTGAAAAGCCTTGTATATCCTTTCGGAACAACGGTTTTATATTCGAACCAGAAATCAAAAAGGTCGCCCATCAGATAAATAGCTTCGGCATCCTGCTGAACCATATCCAGCCAACGGATCAGCTTTTTCTCGCGCACCACGCTGCTAAGCCGGTCGGGGATGCCAAGGTGAAAATCGCTTGCGAAGTAAATATTTTTATTGGAGGAGGACATCGGTTGGATTGGTTGTTTGAAGAGTTTGAAATGTTTGAAGAGTTTTTCTAGTTTGAAGAGTTTCGGATTTGAAGTACTTCGTTCCGATAGCAATCGGAACCGCTCAGTGTGACAAGTTTCGCGTTTGTTTTATAGGCTCAATTCTGAGGTTTTGATCATAATAAAGTTCAACTTATCAATCCCATCAATCTCATCAATCTATTTAAATGTTTTTCCTGATCAACTCTTCCAGCTCTCCGAATTCCGGGTCGCGGGCAATAATTTTTCCATCTTTCCCTATCAGCATCATTTTGGGAATTGCTCTTACCGCATACGTTTTGCAATACACTGATTCAAGTCCTTTGGTATCGATTACCTGGTTCCAGTAGGCTTTATCCAGCATGTAAGCTTTGAACCAGAGATCAGTATCCGAATCAATTGAAACAGCATATATTTCAAAACCCTTTACGCGGTACCGGTTGTAAATAGGCGTGAGGTTCATGTTGGTTTGCCTGCAGAGCGCATTCCAGCTGCTCCAGAAGTATACCAGTGTAAGTTTTCCTTTAAATGACGAAAGTTTTATTTCTTTTCCGGAGGCGTTTGGCAAGGCAATTTCTGGCGTCTGCAATCCAGGCATCAGGATTTTATCGTGTGCTTTTATATCTGCCAGTTCAGCACTTAGACTAAGCATTCGCAAATGAAAAACATTTACCAGACTGTTTTCAGGGTACACATGAAACAGAGCGCTATCGAGTTTCAGAAATAACCCAGGCTGTGTTTTCTCGGATACCAGTGGGTTTGGACCAAAATTTTCGGATATCACAAGTAAAGATGCCAGCGAATTCAGATGGGTATTTACAAACGATGTTACCTGTTCTTTCTGACGATTAAAAATTCCCATGTAAGCTGAGTCGAGTTGTTTTTTTATCAGGTTAAATTCCGGATTATTTTTGAATGTGGCAAATACTTCGGATAAGGAGTCCACTTTCGCCAGGTTTACATTAGTGAAATTATTGTATTCCGAGTAGATCTTTGAATCTTTAGAACCTTCTACCGTGTAAGTGTTTCTCATTTTGTTGCCATTCCCTTTCAGCGTAATAATTTCATCTGGCGCTAGAACCAGGGTAATTTCGTTATCAGCGTTTCGTTTTATGGAATAATAGCCTGCATTTTTAACTGGAAAAGAGATGCTGAAATTACCCGAACCATCCGTTTTTACCGAATCGATAAGCGGCTTACTGGCCGGAAGTAGCTGGTAAATATACATTTGCGTCGAAGGCAGGTTTGTGAAGGTGCCGCTGATAGTTACTTTATCTCCCGATATATAGTTGCAACCCTGGAGAGCTGATAATCCAAGTAGAATAACAAAAAAAAATCCTCTGAACTTCATATTAATTGTCATCATGAGTTGACAAATGTCGTAAAAATATCAATGCTTTCAAATCCCTGGGTTATTCATATTGACGGTCACATTTTTTTTTGATTATTTTTAACATCACGGCTATAAATTAATTGAGTAATTTTATCATTACCAATAAACATGTTTATGAAACTGCCTTTACTTTTTATATGGTCACTACTTTTGTTAATATTCTGCCAGGAAGTTGATGCACAGAAAGTGATCCTGCTCCAGAAACCAGGCAAAACAAAACGGTTCTTATTCTATCCTGGCGACAAAATTGATGTCCGCATGGGCGAACCAGAGTTTACGGCAAACGGCGAGATAACCTATATCGATGATTCAATTTGTGTCGTGAATAAAAATTTCTCTATTAAACTTTCAAAAGTTAAAGAAGTAAGAATTACCAGGCATTTTTTGAATGCTTCATGGAGGACACTGTATGTTGCCACAGTTGCTTATGCTGGCGGAAGTATGATTAACAGGGGTATTCATGATGAATCTCCGTTGATTGACAATACGGTTCCTATAGTCAGCGGTTCGTTTGTTGCACTGGGGACTCTGTCGTATTTATTTCGATACAAGCATTGCAAAATGGAGGATGGCTGGCAGATGAAAGTGCTCGATTTCGATATTTATAAAGAGAAATACGAGCCTAAGAAATAATTAGTTCCACAAATTTCCACAAATTAATCACAAATGGTCACAAATGGGTTTTGACTGTTTGTTCATTTTCTATGTGATTTGTAGATCATTTGACAACCAACGATTTGTGCTAATTTGTGCAACATTTGCTTGATTTGTGGATCTTTTAATTAAATTGAAATACCTACTTTTGCACCATGACACACCTCGAAATACTTCAAAATGCAATATCAGGCTCCCATCTTTCATTGGATGAGGGGGTTAAATTATATGCAGATGCATCCACCGCTGAGTTGATGTTTGCTGCCGACCAGGTGCGCAACAGGCTTCACCCGAATAAAAAAGTTACCTGGCTGATCGACCGCAATGTTAATTATACCAACGTTTGTGTTTCGGGATGCCAGTTCTGCAATTTTTACAGGGGCGCCAACCATAAGGAAGCCTACATTACAACCATTGAGCAATACAAGGAAAAAATTGACGAACTTTTTGCCCGCGGTGGTGAGCAATTGCTTTTCCAGGGTGGCATGCACCCGAAACTGGGTCTTGATTTTTATACAAGTTTATTCCGGCAGTTAAAAGCACTTTATCCTAAACTTAAACTCCATGCTCTTGGTCCTCCCGAAGTTGTACATATTTCGGATTTGGAAGGTATAAACTACCGCGAAACTCTTGAACAACTTATAGATGCCGGGCTCGACAGTCTTCCGGGAGCCGGCGCTGAAATCCTTTCCGACAGGGTAAGAAATAAAATTTCGAAAAATAAGTGTACCGTTCAACAATGGCTGGATGTAATGCGTGAGGCACATAACCTTGGCCTTACTACTTCCGCAACAATGATGTTCGGGCATATTGAAACCATCGAAGAACGCATTCAGCACATGATCCATATCCGCGATGTGCAGGATGAAAAGCCAGAAGGTGCTACTGGTTTTATTTCATTCATTCCCTGGCCGTTTCAGGATGAAGGAACCTCGCTGAAAAAACATCATGGAATTGCAAATTCTGTTACTGCCGAGGAATATGTAAGGACAATCGCCATTAGCAGGCTGATGCTGCCGAATGTGCCGAATATTCAGGCTTCGTGGCTAACAGTTGGAAAGGACACAGGCGAGCTTTGCCTGCATGGAGGCGCCAATGATTTTGGGTCGATTATGATCGAAGAAAACGTGGTGAGTGTTGCCGGTGCCAGCTTTAAATTTGATGAAGAAGGCATTCAGCATGCTATTCGTGAGGCAGGGTTTGAACCGCAATTGCGAAATCAACAGTTTCAACCTTTGTCATATCCTTAAACTACAAAAGCCGGAATAAAACGAACTTCCCACTAAGCCACTAAGCAAATAAAGCTCCTTAGTGATCTTTGTGACTTTGCGGGATAAAATCAGATTCATAACTTTTGAAGATTCTTACCCAATCAGTTCATTTACAAGTTTAAGAATTATCTCCGTTGCGCCACATCCATCTGAAACATAGTGTTTACTGATTACTGATGCATTGGCGAGTTTTGCCGGGTCCGAAAGCAACTCATCAGTTTTGAGCAGAAGATCTTCTGATTTTTTTACTTCAAAAGCGCCTTTCAGCTCGATCAGTTCCCGGGCTTCGTTAAATTTATGATATACAGGGCCAAAAAAGACAGGCAATCCAAAAGCGGATGCTTCCAATATATTGTGAATTCCTACACCAAAACCACCGCCGATATAGGCAATAGTTCCATATTGATATAGCTGTGAAAGCATTCCGATGGAATCAATAATCAGGATGTCCGCATTTTTAACCTCATCTGCGTTTGTCTTTGAAAAGAGAACAGCTTTTGACCCTGCTTTTTGCAAAAGCGAAGCTATGTGGTCGGGGCTGATTTCGTGCGGTGCAATAATAAAACTGAGTTTATGACTGTTCTTCTCAACCAGGTTGAAAATAAGTTCCTCATCCGCCGGCCAGGTGCTGCCCGCAACTACTACTTTGTGATTTAGCGCAAATTCCTTTGCAATTTCTATTTCCCTTGGATTTGCTGCCACTGCCGCAACCCTGTCGAAACGAGTATCGCCGCTCACTTCTACGTTTTCAATTCCAATAAATTTTAACAGCTCTTTCGAACTTTCGTTCTGCACAAAAATCCTTGTAAAGCCATGTAAAATTTTGCGTGGCCATTCGCCATAACCTTTAAAAAAATGCTGATCGGGACGGAAAATGGCGGAAACAAGTATAGTCGGAATTTTTTTAGACTGAAGATAACTCAGGAAATTGAACCAGAATTCATATTTTATATAAAAAACAATATCCGGTTTAACCGTATCCACAAATTTTCTGACATTCGGGCGTGTATCCAGCGGAAGATAAAGAATTTGATTGGCACCGGCATAGGCTTTCCTTACCTCGTAACCCGAAGGACTGTAAAAAGTAAGTAGAATCAGATATTCAGGATGCTGTTGTTTAAACGCCTCAATAATTGGACGGCCTTGCTCAAATTCGCCTAAAGATGCACAATGAAACCAGGCAAGTTTACGACCTGGAAGATTATAGGGCGCTTCGGAAAAGACTTTTTCGAGAATTACCCAGTATTGAGATCTGCCTCTCAGCCAAAGCGCTGCTTTCTTATTAAAAACAGCAGCTATACGGATCGAAAGGCCGTAACACATAATCAGGAAGGAGTATATTTGCTGCATGATTCAGAAATCAGTGTTAAATAATAAATTGGATGATAAAGATGTGCTGACCCGATATTAGCCTGTCATGTTTCCTGTTGTTAAATTAAAAGAAGATTTTTGCATCGAGTTCAGTTGTTTAATACCATGTTGACAATCATCGCAATCATATCAATTTTCCTTAACCTGTGGTGCAAAGATACAAATCAGATGTTGCTGGCGGATACTTCGTGATTTATTTATCATTTTTCATTCTTTTGGAATCAATTTGCAAGCTTACATTAAATATCTTTGCAGGCATTATTTAAAACGAAAACTATATACAGGTTATGCAAAAAATTTCGATGGTCGACTTAAAGGCCCAATACGATAAGATTAAACCGGAGATTGACAAAGCTATCAGTGAGGTGATAAACTCCACTGCTTTTATCAATGGCCCCGCAGTAAGAGAATTCCAGGCAGCACTCGAAAACTACCTGGGCGTGAAGCATGTTATTCCTTGCGCCAATGGCACCGATGCCTTACAGATCAGCATGATGGCTCTCGGGCTGAAACCCGGCGACGAAGTAATTGCACCGGATTTTACTTTTATTGCAACTGCCGAAGTAATCGCATTGCTCGGTCTAACCCCGGTTCTCGTTGATGTTGATCCCGAAACGTTCAACATTAGTCCTGATGCAATTCTCAAAGCAATAACTCCCCGCACAAGGGTTATCGTTCCGGTTCATCTTTTTGGTCAAACTGCCGATATGGATGCCATTATGGAAATTGCAAAACGGCATAACCTGTTTGTTATCGAAGATGCTTGCCAGGCCATCGGCGCCGATTATCTGAATAAAGATAATGTCTGGAAGAAATCAGGAACCATTGGTCATATCGGATGCACTTCATTCTTCCCATCCAAAAACCTCGGATGTTACGGGGATGGAGGCGCCATATTTACCAATGATGATGAACTTGCTGTAAAGATGCGCTCCATTGTAAATCACGGGATGACAGTTCGTTATTATCATGATGATATTGGTGTAAACAGCCGTCTCGACAGTATTCAGGCTGCCGTACTGAAAGTGAAACTCCAGCATCTTGATGAATATGCACATGCTCGGCAGCAAGTTGCAGCTGCTTACGACAAAGCATTCGAAACACACCCTGAACTTATTGTGCCTTCAAAATTTACCCGCTCCACACATGTGTATCATCAATACACCTTGCAAGCTATAGGTGTCGACCGCAATAAACTTCAGGAATACCTTGCCACCAAAGATGTTCCGGCCATGATTTATTACCCTGTGCCAATTCATCTACAGAAAGCATACCTCGATCAACGCTATAAAGCAGGTGATTTTCCTGTGACCGAGAAACTCAGCCATACCGTAATCTCATTGCCCATGCACACAGAAATGAGCCATGAGCAACTGAATCATATTACGTCGTCGGTAATTGAGTACCTGGAGATTGCTGGGAAGTAGAGAAAGGGAAAAAGGAAAAGGAAAAAGGAACTGGCTTTCCTAACAGACTTTAATGTTAAAAGTTATGTGTTTAGTGTTATTCATTATTATAAAAAATCGAATAACATTAAACATTTAATAAAGAATGAAAAAGAATTGATGTTACAGCTCAAATTCATTTATAGGATTTATTGAAAATTCAAGCTTAAAGTTATGATCGAAAAAGGATATTTCGCACATGCCACAGCAGTTATCGACGAGGGATGTACCATCGGAAACGGAACGAGGATCTGGCATTTTTCGCATATTATGCCGGGCTGTATCATTGGCGACGGATGCAATATTGGGCAAAATGTTGTGGTATCGCCGGATGTAGTCCTGGGTAAAAACGTCAAAATCCAGAATAATGTATCCCTCTATACCGGAGTTGTCTGTGAGGATGACGTGTTTCTGGGCCCTTCGATGGTATTTACCAATGTTATAAATCCACGCAGCGCCGTTAACCGCAAAAATGAATATGCCCGGACCTTTGTTCGCAAAGGCGCTACCATTGGGGCAAATTCCACCATTGTTTGCGGCATCGAGCTTGGTGAGTTTTGTTTTATTGGTGCCGGGGCAGTTGTTACAAAGTCGGTGCCTGCTTATGCTCTGGTTATAGGGAACCCTGCACGCCAAACCGGCTGGATGAGCGAATACGGACATAAACTGAAATTTGATAAGGATGGCAAAGCCGTCTGTTACGAAAGTAATGTAATTTATGAACTAAAAGATGGAGTGGTTACAAAGGCGGAATAATTCCCCCTCAACCATTTTCCATTAACGTTTTAACTATTTTTCCCTTATCCCCAAAGCCATGGAATATCAAGCAAAGTCAAACCGTTATGAGCAAATGCAATACCGCCGTTGCGGAAAAAGCGGAATTCAACTTCCTGAGATTTCACTGGGATTATGGCATAATTTCGGGTTTACCGATAAGTTTGATGTTTCCCGTGAAATTGTTCTCACGGCTTTCGATCGTGGGATTATCCATTTCGACCTGGCAAACAATTATGGCCCGCCTCCCGGATCGGCTGAAGAGAATTTTGGCCGCATGATGCAAAATGACCTTCACCCATACCGCGATGAAATAATTGTTTCGACCAAAGCAGGCTACCTGATGTGGCCCGGACCATACGGGGAATGGGGATCAAAAAAATACCTGGTTTCCAGCCTTGACCAGAGCCTGAAACGGATGAAACTGGATTATGTCGATATTTTCTACAGCCATCGCCCCGATCCGGATACGCCGCTTGAAGAAACTATGGCTGCGCTTGATTTAATAGTAAGGCAGGGGAAAGCTTTATATGCCGGAATTTCAAATTATCCTGCCGATTTAACACACAAGGCCGCCGGTATTCTGAAGCAACTGGGAACACCATGCCTTATTCACCAGCCATCTTACAGCATGTTTAACCGATGGGCCGAAGATGGTTTGTTGGATGTACTTGAACAGGATGGCTTGGGCTGCATTCCTTTTTCGCCTTTAGCCCAGGGTTTGCTTACCGATCGTTATCTAAAAGGGATTCCCGCAGATTCGCGCGCAGCTAAGCATGTATTTCTGAATGAGGATCGTGTTTCCCAGATGCTGCCAAAAATCATTAAGTTGAATGAAATTGCCGTGCAACGTGGGCAAAGCCTCTCGCAGATGGCTATAGCCTGGTTGTTAAAAGATAAGAGGGTTACAACCGTGTTGGTTGGAGCAAGCTCGGTGGCACAACTTGAAAATAACCTGGGAGCTTTAGAGAATAAGAATTTTAGCAAAGAGGACTTGGAAAAAATTGAATCAGTTCTGAAGGAGAAATAGATATGTTATTACCAATATATTTGTGTTCATTTGTGAACAAATTGTCTTAATTTGTGGAAACAGAATTATCCTAACACATCGCAGTTTTTCGTTTTTTCCCGAGTGATCCGCGGTTGCGCATTTTTTTAATATAGTCGGTTGCCAGCGGAACTTTACAGGCAGTTGCTCCCATATTCACACTCACTTTACCTATGGCTTGATCGGTTTCATTTGCCTCTTGCTGCAGATAATTACAGTATCCACCGATAGTTATCACAAAATTATTCATGGTATGACGGACTCGGTTTTTTTCTGAATGAATGGTTTTCGAAACCCTTTCGAGTAAATGCCTATACAATTCAATATCGATTTCCTCATCGCGTCTAATCGCTACATTACTTGCAAGTGTTGACCAGCCGGTAGTCGCAATGTTTTCTTTTTCTGATTCAATCCATTTCAAACCCATCTCAACTCCAAAAGGACTTTCAGAGGCAACCCAGGCGACAGTGAACTCGCTGATCATATACCAGTATGCTTTTTCAGCCCATTCATCCAGGTTTTCAAGCGTCATTTTTGCCGGATCGGATATCAGTCCGGCCAGGTACATCGCATCGGAATTACCGGTATTAAATAACTCAAGCGAAAGAGCGTAGTCCATTTTTATCTTTTTCTGAATAGTTTTCAGATATTCAACCTTTACACCGAAGAATGGCTCCCTGGCACCATGATTGACTAAAGTTTTTTTGATGCTTTCGCTTCCCCATCCCTGGAGTTGCTGCATGATTTCGTCAAGCTTCATAGTTCTTTATATTGGATTGATAAACAACATAAAAGTCTTTTATAAGTTCAAAAAAATACCCTGTTTCCGGGAGGAAACAGGGTATTTTTGAAAATGAATTTTTATTATGCTCCTGTCGTTTCAACTTCAGGAGCAATTTTTTTAACCAAACCCTGAAGAACACTTCCCGGCCCCAGTTCGGTGAAAATTGTTGCGCCATCGGCAACCATATTTTGCACCATTTGCGTCCAGCGAACCGGTGAGGTGAGTTGAATTAACAGGTTGGCTTTAATTGCTGACGGATCCGTGTAAGGTTTTGCATCCACGTTCTGGTAAACCGGGCAAACAGGAGTATTAACGGTTGTAGCTTCGATGGCTGCAGCCAGTTCAAGGCGTGCCGGTTCCATAAGCGGCGAGTGAAAAGCTCCACCAACTTTAAGCGGCAAGGCACGCTTGGCACCGGCGGCTTTTAAGGCTTCGCAGGCAATTTCAATTCCTTTTATGGAACCAGAAATAACGAGTTGTCCGGGGCTGTTGTAATTTGCCGGCACAACTATTTCGTCAATTCCGGCTAAAACTTCTTCTGTTTTTGCATCATCCAATCCAAGTATCGCAGCCATAGTGCTGGGTTCGGCTTCGCAAGCTTTCTGCATGGCCATAGCACGTGCATACACCAGTCGCAGTCCATCTTCGAATGACAATGCTTTGTTGGCAACCAGCGCCGAAAATTCGCCAAGTGAATGACCTGCAACCATATCCGGTTTAAAATCGGGAAGGGTGGCGGCGAGAATTACGGAGTGAAGGAAAATAGCAGGCTGGGTAACACGGGTCTGGCGGAGGTCCTCATCTGTGCCCGAAAACATCAGGTCGGTGATCCTGAAGCCAAGGATTTCATTGGCTTTTTCGAACATTTCTTTTGCCAAAGTATGATTATCATACAAATCCTTACCCATACCCACAAACTGTGCTCCCTGTCCGGGAAATACATATGCTTTCATAATTGCTTATTTACTGTTTTGAGGCGCAAAAGTACAAAATCTGTTCTTAAAGGCCATAAAATACCCTGCTTTCAAACAAAAAAAGACCGGCGTAAGCGGTCTTAATGGTTGTGTATGAATATTTTAATTCCTTCGTCCAAGAAAACGAAGCAGAAAAAGGAAGAGGTTAATAAAGTCGAGATAAAGAGACAATGCGCCCATAATGGCATATTTGCGGGTCGATTCCTGCCCTGCAATCATTTCGGTGCCAATCTTTTTGAGTTTCTGTACATCATAAGCTGTAAGTCCTGTAAACACAAGTACTCCGATAAAACTTATAAGGTATTGCATTGATTCACTTTTCAGGAAGAAGTTTACCAGCGTGGCAACAATTATTCCAATCAGCGCCATAATTAATATACTTCCGAATTTGGTGAGATCAGTCTTGGTGGTATAACCGGCAATGGCCATAATTCCGAAAGTAAGTGATGTAACTCCGAATGTAGTGGCTATTGATCCCATGGTATAGACCATGAAAATAAAACTGATGCTTAAGCCAACGAGGATTGAGTATACCAGAAAGAGCAAAGACAATGAAAGCGCACTTAGTTTCTGAAAACGGAATGACATTAGCAGTACAAAGCCAATTGGTGCAAGCATTACTACCCAACCGAAGATGGAAAGGCCGGTTTCGGAAATCATAAGTTGCATGATCGAAGGTGTTGACGCTACATAATAAGCTGTGACGGCGGTAATGGCAAGCGCAATAAACATCCATGAGAACACTGCGGTCATAAAGGATTGCACCGAGCTTTCGTCGCGGACTTTAATGTCGGTCAATGTATTGTATTGATCTTCGTTTATCATAAATCAGACTTTTTAATAAAGGTTGAGGATGCAAAATTAAACATAATCCTTAAGTTTATAAATAAATCGCATGAGTTGGATGAAATATTTAACAACTATTTAGACAATCGAAAATAAATCTGCATTTTTTAATTTC
>JBBRYZ010000120.1:0-12323 GCA_038237165.1 Bacteroidales bacterium
AAATCAAACAATGGGCATGATCCTGCCAGCCATTTGCACAGTCAAGCCAGATACCTTTTTCAGAGGCATTCTGTTTCATATGCTGAAATACACTTTTTCTCAGTTCATGAGAATTCAGATAAGGAACTCTGTTTTTTGTAGCGAATACCATATGAATATAGATTCTTACCCAGCTCATATAATTTGATCTTTTTCTTTTTTTTCAGTCAGATAAATCTGAATGCTATAGATTTTAATTTTTATTTCTTTTTCAGTCAGATGAATCTGACTGCAATAGATTTATTCCAGTCCGGCTTTAGCCGACTGTAAGAAATAATTTATTCACTGTAAGAAATAATTTATTCCCCTATCCCAATCCTGTTAAGTATAAAAGCAAGCTGGAATGCTGTCTCTTTTAAAGCATCAAATCGACCCGTAGCTCCTCCATGTCCTGATTCCATATTTATATGAAGAAGCAGAATATTGTTGTCTGTTTTTAAAGCCCGGAGTTTGGCAACAAACTTAGTTGGCTCATGAAAGCTAACCTGAGAGTCATTCAAACCGCCTGTTACCAGCATATTGGGATATTTCTGGGCTTTCACATTGTCATACGGTGAATACGAGAGCATGTATTTGTAGTATTCTTCGATATTGGGATTTCCCCACTCTTCATATTCCTGGGTTGTAAGTGGCAGGCTGGTGTCGAGCATAGTATTAATCACATCTACAAAAGGAACGGCTGCAACTACTGTGTTGAATAGTTCGGGGCGCATATTAACTACAGCGCCCATCAGAAGTCCGCCGGCACTACCACCCATAATGGCGAGTTTTGAAGGTGACGTATATTTATCCTGCTCCAACTTTTCAGCACAGGCAATAAAATCGGTGAAAGTATTTTTCTTATGAAGCATCTTGCCGTCCTCGTACCATTGTTCGCCCATATCGCTTCCGCCCCTGATCTGAGCAATGGCAAAAACAAATCCGCGATCGATCAGGCTATAGAAGTTGGAACTAAATCTTGCATCCGAACTTATTCCATAAGAACCATAAGAATATAAAAGAGCTGGGTTTGTTCCGTCTTTTTTTAATGATTTTTTATACACTACCGACATCGGAACTTTTTCGCCATCCGATGCAGTTGCCCAAACGCGTTCAACCGTATAATCATCGGGATTGAAACCTCCAGGGATTTCCTGCTCTTTTAGTTTGATGCTTTCAGCTTTCGCAAAATCATAATCGTACACTGTATTCGGACGGTTCATGGAGGTGTACCTGTAACGCATGGTTGCTGATGAATATTCAGGTGTGCCAATCATAGCAGCTGAGTAAACAGGCTCAGGGAAATTAATAGTTTTGCTTTTGCCATCTGCCAGGTTGATAACCAGTATTTCATTAAGTCCGTTTTTCCTGGTCTGAGCTGTAAGGTATTTGTCGAAAACATCAATGTAGTCAATCTTCACATCCTTGCTGTATGGAATTACTTCTTTCCAGGTGCTGCGGTCCGCATAGCTTGTCAAAGGCGCTTCGTAAACTTTGCAGTTCAGGTTGTCGCGATCCTTATACTGAATGAAAAATTTGTCTTTGTGAGGATACACATGATATTCCACATCTTTGGAACGTGGGATAAAAACCTTGAATTTCCCATTAGGATCCGAAGCCGGCAGATAGAGATATTCAGATGTTGTTTCGCTTGCAGTCTGAATAAAAATGAAATCGTTGGTTTTACTTTTTTCGAGACCTACAATAAACTGTTCAACGGGTTCTTCAAAAACAAGTTCATCCGGTTTTGGAGATCCAACGATATGCCGGTAAACTTTCCATGCGCGCAATGCGTTGTTTCCGACCGCATAAAACAGAGTTTTACTGTCGTTGGCCCAGGCCATAGATTGTACCTTTTCAATTTTTAGCGGTAAATCAGAACCGGAAACCAGGTCACGGATTTGCAATGTATAGTCGGCATACGAACCGGTTTCGTTGCTCATATACGCTGCCAGTTTATTATCAGGGCTCACATCAAAACCTGAAAAAATAAAGGCTTTCTTCCCATCGGCCATTTTATTGATGTCGAAAACAACCTCTTCGGGAGCCGAAACGCTACCTTTTTTACGACAATTCATACGGTATTGTTTACCAGTTTCAGTCCGGGTGTAATAATAATAACCATTGTCGAGTTGAGGCACGGTTTCATCATCCTCCTTGATGCGACCTTTCATTTCGCCAAAAAGCTTATCCTGAAGCGCCTTTGTCGATGCCATAACCGTATCTGAATAAGCATTTTCAGCTTTTAGGTAATCAATAACTGCCGGATTGCTTTTATCCTTGAGCCAGTAATAGTTATCAATGCGCTTGTTACCAAAATTGGTAAACTCAACCGGTTTTATAGCTGCTACCGGAGGTGCAGGGAAATCACTTTGTTGTTTTATTTTCACAGTAGTAGTTGTTGAATTACAGGCAGCCAGGCTAATTGCGATTACAGCGGCTGGCCAGAAGTTGAAATAACGTGCCATGGATTTATAAATTAGTAAATTACATGGTAAATGTAATAATAACTTTAGCATTAGGAACCCGGAATTCATGAAGATTTTCGCACTTTCGCCATAAATCACTAATTTTGCAGCAAGAAATTCGCCCCATCAGGGCGAATTGTGTCATTTATATCAGTCAACATCGTAAGCCCTTCCGGGCAAAAATCTTTGATATGCAAACAGTAGTAAGCGGAATCAGGCCCACGGGCAATCTTCATCTCGGTAATTATTTCGGAGCCATGCAGAATTTTGTAAAAATGCAGGAAACGGATAATTGCTATTTCTTTATAGCTGATTACCATTCGCTTACTACACATCCTACGCCTGCCGACCTTCATGGCAATGTAAAACAGGTGCTGGTAGAATATCTCGCCTGCGGACTTGATCCTGAAAAGTCAACACTTTATCTGCAAAGTGATCTGCCCGAAACCGCAGAGTTGTATCTCTTCCTGAATATGAATGCCTATATGGGCGAACTGGAGCGCTGTACTTCCTTTAAGGACAAAGCCCGCACGCAGCCCGATAATTTAAATGCCGGTCTGCTTACTTATCCCACTTTGATGGCAGCAGATATTATTTTGCATAAAGCGCATAAAGTTCCCGTTGGCAAGGATCAGGAGCAACATCTTGAAATGACCCGTACCTTTGCAAACCGCTTTAACCGCATGTACAAGGTTGACTATTTCCCGGAACCGGTTGCATACAATTTCGGTGAAAACCTGATAAAAATTCCGGGCCTGGATGGCAATACCAAGATGGGCAAAAGCGAAGGTGAAGGTAATGCCATTTTCCTGTTCGATTCGCCGGAAGTAGTTCGCAAAAAGGTGATGAAAGCCGTTACCGACAGCGGACCAACTGAGCCAAACCAGGTAAAGCCACAAGCTATTGAAAACATTTTTGGATTGATGAAAGTGCTGTCGGAACCCGAAACCTTAAAGTTTTACGAAGATTCGTACAATGCCTGCACCATCCGCTACGGCGATATGAAAAAACAACTCGCCGAAGATGTTATCCGCTTTACCACGCCTTTGCGCGAACGAATCCTTGAGTTGCTTGGCGATGATGCTTACCTTGGTAAAGTAGTAAAGATTGGTCGCGATAAAGCACATGAAAGTGCAGCGAAGACGATTAAGGAAGTGAGGGAGATTATTGGGTTTAAAACCTTTTAATTTTTTTAAAGTCTGGATTACAAATCCATAACTCTCAAGGTGCGGATTACAAATCCGCACCGGCAGGAAATTAGTGTTTTCAAAAATTTTTAAGCTACAATTTTGATATTATCACGCAAAATGCGTCACGTATTTTGCTTGATAGAACACCCTCATCGCCATTCCAAAGATTCGTACCTTTGCAGCCCTAATACCTTTTAATGCTCCCATTTGATATAAAACCCGAAAAGGCCGTTGTTATTGGCCTGGTTACTCAGAAACAAGACGAAGACAAGGTTCACGATTACCTCGACGAACTCGAATTCCTGCTTGAAACGGCGGGCGCAATTCCCGTAAAGCGCTTTGTGCAGAAACTCGCAAAACCCGAACCACGTACTTTCGTAGGCGCAGGGAAATTACAGGAAATTGCCGAATATGTAAAAGCTGCCAATGTTGATATTGTTGTGTTTGATGACGAACTCAGCACTTCGCAAACCCGTAATATCGAAGCTGAACTGGGATGCCGAGTACTCGACCGGCCCTTGCTTATCCTGGATATATTTGCCAAGCGTGCCCGCACTACAACTGCCCGCACACAGGTGGAGCTTGCCCAATACCAGTATCTTCTCCCGCATCTTACCCATATGTGGACCCACCTCGAGAAACAGCGCGGAGGTATAGGAATGCGCGGTCCCGGTGAAAAAGAAATTGAAACTGACCGTCGTATTATCCGTGACAAAATTATCCTTCTGAAAGAAAAGCTGAAGGATATCGACAAGCAAAAAATTACTCAACGAAAAAACCGCGATGAAATGATACGGGTTTCGCTGGTTGGATATACCAATGCCGGCAAAAGCACTTTAATGAACCTGCTGAGTAAAAGCGATGTGTTTGCCGAAAACAAGCTTTTCGCCACACTCGATACCACGGTTCGTAAGGTGGTAATCCAAAATCTTCCTTTCCTGCTCACTGATACTGTTGGGTTTATACGCAAACTGCCCCACAACCTGGTCGAATCTTTCAAATCGACACTAGACGAAGTGCGCGAGGCCGACCTTCTTCTTCACATTGTAGATATCTCACATTCATCTTTCGAAGAACAGGTGGAAATTGCCATGCAAACCTTAGCGGAAATTGGCTGTGCCGACAAACCAACGATTGTGGTCTTTAATAAAATTGACGCCTATTCGCATGTGGAAAAAGAGCTTTATGACCTTGCACCAGATAAAAAGGAGAATATCTCGCTCGACGAACTTGAAAACACCTGGATGGCAAAGGTAAATTCACCTGCCATTTTTATATCAGCCAAACAGAAAACCAATATTGATGAATTAAAGAAGATGCTGTACGATGAGGTGAAGAGGCTTCATGTGATCAGGTATCCATATACTCACTTATTGTACTGATCGGTGCGATGAAAAAAAGCTGCCTGCTGCCGGGAAATATATCTGTGCAAAAATCGTTTAATAAACCAATAAACCTGCAATCATAAAATTTAGAACGGTTGGCATCAAACTATAAATTTCTGATTATTCGTTTCAGTTCCATTGGCGATGTAATACTCACAACGCCGCTGGTCCGATGTTTGCGCGCAACATATCCCGCTTCCCAAATTGATTTCCTGGTGAAAAAGGAATTTGCAGAGGTATTGTCGGGAAATCCTCACATCAACAATATTATCACTTTCGACAAAAAAGATAACCGTAATGAACTGAGACGCATCAGGATGCACATACTTTTCAACAGGTATTCGTTTATATTTGATTTACAGAAGAATATACGCAGCATACTGATATGCGCCAGTTCGAGAACCGGGGTAACCGGTTATTCGAAAAAACTACTGGCTCGCACTCTGCTCATCAGTTTCAAAATAAATATTTATAAAGAGATAAAACCGGTTTACCTCCGATATTTTGAGGCAGTAGAAACATTGGGTGTTCAATACGACGGAAAAGGGACTGAAGTTTTTCCTCCGGTAACGGAAACCGAAAAAGTCACAGAAATATTAGCCCGGAACAATATCGCTGCCGGTTCGCTCATCCTGGTAGTTGCTCCCGGAGCGCAATGGGAAAATAAGCGCTGGACTACTGATGGATTCGCCGCTGCAGCGGATGCTTTTTGCACACAGTCGGGAGCTAAAGCGGTGTTGATAGGTGGTCCGGGCGATGTGGGGATATGCAACAGCGTTCAATTGCAGATGAAAACAAGCTCGCTAAATCTTGCCGGTCAGCTCAGCCTGATGGGATCTGCTGCCTTACTTGGCAAAGCCGCCATGGTATTTACAAACGATACCGGCATGCTGCATATGGCTCAGGCTATGAAAGCCCCGGTGGTAGCGGTTTACGGACCTACCACCCGCGAACTGGGATTCTTTCCCCTGCCTGAAAATAGCCGGGTAGCTGAAATCGACATTTCGTGCAGGCCATGTACACAAAAAGGATTACATTCGTGTCCTAAAAAGCATTTTCGCTGTATGAAAGATATAAAACCGGAAATGGTCTCGGACCTGGCTGCTGAATTATTTCACAACAGAACCGAATCCTCCATCTCTATCGGTAATGAAAACCCGGAAAACAAGACTATACTTTAAGCAAAATTTATCCCTATAAATATTCAGAAATATCTTAAAACAAATTCCTCATGAAAACCCTGTTTGGTCTCTGCGCCGTCTTGTTTTTAACACTCACTTTAAGCATTCAGGTTGGATGCAAAGATGTAAAAGATGACACCCTCCCGGATGTAACAGCAAGTACATTTACAATAAATGGAACTGTAAAATTGAAAGAAACGGATGCTACCGGAACCCGGTTGGTAAACTGGCATTATGGGCCCGCAATGATAAGAGCCGGTAAACTGGCTAATGCAGCGCTTACATCCGATGGAAACTTTACGTTAATATTGCCGGCAACCATCAAGGGTTCGGAGTTCATGACCATGAATGATTTTACAGCCATACAGGGAGGCACTTGTGTGGCAGCGCCAGCTACAACAAATTTCACAGGTCCTGTTGAATTTATTGTTGACTATACCGATATCGGAGTGGCTAAAACTATACCTGTCGGGCAGTATTTGTATGTGCTAAGTAACAATAAGCCAGTCGTAAGCAAGTCGTATACCTACAACTTCTATGACCGCCAGGGTACTTATACCGGTACCAGTAATTTTGCAAAAACATTTGACTGGGCTTTTTCCAAAGGCTGGGGGACGATTGAATCTTATTATAGTTCAGCGGTATCAGCTTATTCTTCAAAGTCAGTGACACTGGTGTCTGCCGAAGCTGTCTGGACCAATTAAATAGATTTCGAAATAGCATTTTGAGCATTTCAAGTTGTGTTTTGTGCTAAAAAAGTATCAGTTCAAAAAAGTTATTTAACCGGCCTCTTGATAAGACTTTTGGTGAGTAATTTTGTTTTTTATTTGTAAAGAATATCAACTCCACAACATATTATTCCCTTCATTCTAATAACAATAGTATTTTTGCGTTATTGTAACTAAATACTATTTTAACCTGGTTATGCGTTATAAAACCCTTAGGGTTATATCAATATGGGCAGTCGGCATTGCAGCATTTATTGTTTTGTTGCTCCTGCTGGTGCAAGAACTCCTGGGGCCTGAAGTTAAAAAGCTGTTCATTTCCGAAATAAACAAATCCCTTATTTCGGAAGTGCAGATTGACAACGTTCAGCTGATCCTGATTCGGGATTTTCCATATGCTTCTGTACGGCTTACCGGAGTAAGGATAAAGGAAGCGCTCGGCACACCCACAAATAATAATTTACTTACGGCAAGAACCATTTCGCTAAGGTTCAATATCTGGGATCTTATCCGTAAGAAATACCGCGTTAAAAACGTCCTGCTCGATGGTGTTGAAATAGGCCCTCATATATTTGCCGATGGCACAGATAATTTTCATTTCTGGAAAAAGACCGGAGGCGGTAGCAATGGGAATTTCAATTTCGAATTGCAGCGTGTCATTATCAGGAACCTTCATCTCCGTTATATCAATGATGGCTCGCACGCCTTCCTGGATATCCGGGTTCCCGGGTTTGTTGCAAAAGGTAATTTCGGCAACAGCCAATATGCACTTAACCTGGCAGGAAATATTCTTATAAATGAATTTAAATCGCAGGGAATTAAGTACATCGCTGACCGAAATTTTAATTTGTGGTTGCTGATGGATGCGGATAACAAAACCGGGCTTTTTAATATAAAGAAAGGCACTCTGGAAACCGGTAAACTCAAACTTGAAGCATCCGGAAGCCTGGTTTACAGCGAAAAGCAAAAGCAAGTTAAACTTAATGTAGCTGCTACCGGATCAACCTTCGAAGAAATGCTGTCACTGGTGCCTGCAAAATACACCAAAAGCTTTGATGGGTATAAGTTCCAGGGGAAAGGCGATATCAGTTCAACAATTTCAGGAATTTTCGGAAGTGGCCAATCACCGGCCATCAATGTAAAGCTGGGTATGCAAAACGGAAATATCACCGAACGGAAATCGGGCATAGGCTTGCGTAACGTTTCAGCATCGATTGTTTACAACGTTTACCAGAATGGGAAAAATGAAACACTTTCCATCAGCAACCTGAAAGCAAGCCTGGGCAACGGCTTCGTCAGCGGATCGATGGCAATGCAAGGCTTTTCTTCTCCCGCAATACAGTGCAATCTCAATGCCAGCCTTAATCTGAACGAGTTGCAGCAATTTCTGAAGTATGAGTATTTTACTTCCATGAGTGGCTGGCTTAAGCTAAATGCAGGATTCAGAGGCACGATTGGTGATATCAAACATCCGGTTTCAGCAGATTTTCTCCATAGTAATTTTACCGGTAGCGGAAGCATTCAACAGGCAAACCTGGGACTGAAAAATTATAATTTACCCATCAAAAACATTCAATCTGTCTTCACATTTAACAACAACATGTTGCAGTTGCAGAAACTTACTTTCCAGGCTGGCCGGAGCGATTTCGATCTGGATGGAACACTGGGGAATCTCCTTTCATGGATTTTTGTTAAAGGAGAAAGCTTATCGATTACAGGCTCATTACTTTCACGGCGTTTCGACTGGGACGAATTATCAGGAGCGCAACAGGGTTCAACCGGCGAGTACCAGTTCAGATTGCCCGGCAATATAAGCATCAGCAACCTTAGGATACGGAGTACCGATTTTACATTCGGCAAGTTCAAAGCTGCCAATCTTACCGGGGTGGCGCAAATGAACAATAAAGTATTGTCGGTTGCGGATATCGCCATGCTCACCTGCCAGGGCAGAGTTACGGGCCAGGCAAATATTAATGCCCAGGCTGAGAAGTATTCGCTTCTGCAGGCAAAAGCACGACTTGAGAATGTAAATGTAAAAATGCTGTTTACCCAGTTTGCCAACTTCGGACAGACTGATCTTGTTGATAAAAACCTTGAAGGTTCGGTTAGCTCGGATGTGATTTTTGCCTGTTCCATGAAAAACAACCTGGATATAGATCTTAATTCCATTAAAACGCATGCCGATATTATGATTGAGGATGGCCGGCTGGTGAATTACAGTCCCATGCAAAGTCTTTCTTCGTATTTAAAAGTAGATGATCTTACCGATATCCGTTTTGCCACCTTGCATAACCAGATTGATATTGCCAATCAGGTGATTTATATACCCTCCATGCAAATAAAATCGAGTGCGTTGGATCTGCAGCTTTTGGGAACACATACTTTCGAAAACGGACTCGATTACCATTTCACCATTGCCCTGGCCGATCTGGTAGCTTCAAAATTTAAAAAGCGCAACAAAGGTTACGATAACCAGGCTGAATTTGGTCCGGTGGAGGACGACGGACGCGGTCGCACCAAAGTATTTGTTTCACTAACAGGAACTGTCGCCAATCCGATTGTGAAATATGATAAGAAAGCCATGCGCGAAAAAATTGCCGGCGATTTGAAAGAGCAAAAGGTGGAATTGAAACAAGCTTTCAGGAAAGAATTCAACAGGGCAGCGGCTGATACAACACGAAAAACACAGCATCTTAAGGATAAAAGTGTTATTCAAAAACAGGAACAGGGGAAATTTGTGATTGAGTGGGACGATGACAAAAAGTGAGGGGGAGTAGGTGATAGGGAGACTGGATACTGAGCTACTTGGTGACAAAGGGGCTGAGGGAAGGGGAGAATGAGCGTTTGTAACTCAAACTGTAACCCTGAAACAATTGATTTACCATCGCTTGACCAATGTTTGACAACTGAATGACCATTGTATGACAACTGAATGACAATCGTATGACCATTGTATGACAACTCATTGACCATCTTTTGACAATTGATTGACTATTGTATGACAATTGTATGACAATTGAATGACCATCGTATGACAACTGATTGACAGGAAAGTATTATTGTATATTTATAACCTGTAAGCCTGGAGGAGCATTTATCAAATGAAACAATCTTTTTTGAACCGTTACAGTATTTATTCGCGAAAAAAGCACTGGAAGATCCTGCTGTTTATTTCTGCCATTATTATTATAGGATTCTCTTTGTGGTATTCCAACTTACTGATCAAAAAAATTGCCAGAGACGAGCGCACCAAAATACATACCTGGGCCAATGCCTTGCAAACCCGGGCGCGCCTGGTGAATTCAACCCAGAAATTCTTCAATCAGGTGCAGGAAGAAGAGCGTAACAAGGTGGAGCTATATGCCGAAGCCGTGCAGCATATTGTAAAAGCAGGCCTGAATGAAGATCCCAGTTTTTATTTGAAAATTATACGAAATAACACTACCATTCCAGTTGTTCTTACAGATGGCAAAGGCACTATTACAGATCAGGTGAATACAGTATTTAGTTCTGATACCATTCCAGATATGCAGGAATACCTTAAAAAGGAATTTTCCAAATACCCGCCCATACCAATTAATTATTATAAAAACGAGTTTAACTATATTTATTATCAGGATTCGAAAGTATTTACGGAGATGCAGGTTGTGATGGATAACCTGGTGAATTCATTTTTCAGCGAAGTGGTGAACAACTCTGCTTCGGTGCCGGTGTTGATTACCGACAGTACACAAACTCAGGCATTGGACTACGGGCAAATAGATACTTTGCAAATTCATGATCCTGTTTACCTGAAACATCTGATTAGCGAAATGTCGGCCCAAAACGAACCCATTGAAATATACATTGCCGGGCAGGGCAAAACGCTGATTTTTTATAAGGACTCCTATGTTTTAACTCAACTGCGTTATTTTCCATACATACAGTTAATGATTATAGGAATTTTTCTGCTGGTGGCATATATGCTGTTCAGCACGGCACGGCGCAGCGAACAAAACCAGGTTTGGGCGGGTCTCGCCAAGGAAACGGCACACCAGCTTGGCACACCGCTTTCGTCGATGATGGCCTGGGTAGATTACCTCGAAACTAAAGATATAGACAGCGAAACCATAGAGGAGCTCCGCAAGGACGTAAACCGCCTCAGCACCGTTACCGATCGTTTCTCGAAAATTGGTTCAAATCCATCGCTGGTTCCCCAAAATGTGGTTTCGGTTATTTATAATTCGATATCTTATCTTAAAACACGCACCTCTCAAAAAATCACTTATTCTATCAATGTCCCGCCTGAGCAACCGATCGTAATACCTCTAAATCTGCAACTGTTCGAATGGGTTATTGAAAACCTGGTTAAAAATGCCGTGGATGCCATGACGCGACAGGGAAAAATAACCATCGACATTCAGGAAGAGGCTAAGGTTGTTACCATCGATATTTCCGATACCGGAAAAGGAATTCCAAGGAATATGTTCAAAACGATCTTTAATCCCGGATACACCAGCAAGCAACGTGGCTGGGGACTTGGATTATCACTTGCCAAACGCATCATCAGCGAATATCACAGAGGAAAGATATTTGTAAAGAGTTCTGTTGTGGGGAAAGGCTCTACATTCAGAATTGTGCTGAAGAAATAGTAAAAGTGGAATAGTTAATAGTTAATAGAAAAAAGTTAAAGGGAAACAGTTAATGGTGAGGTTAATAGTTAAAGGGAAATAGAAAATGGGGGGAATAATTAACTCTCTTGATTTCTATCATTAAAATTTCACGTATTCAGATGGTAAAGCTATAATTATCAGCCAATTAATCACTAACCTTTAATCATTTTGGCTCGCCGCAATACCATTTTCCTTTAACTTTTAACCTTTAACTTTCCCCAATTTGGGTGGTAAATTTAATATTATCAGCCTGTTAACCTTTTTCCATTAACTATTAACTTCTCCCCCAAAAAATGGCCGGAATCTACATCCATATTCCTTTCTGTAAACACAAATGCAACTATTGCAATTTTTATTCACTGGCCAGTACCCGGAATATGGAGCAGGTTTCGCATGCCATTATAAGCGAATTGCAGCAACGGAAAGAATACCTGACTGATAATGTTGTTGAAACCATATATTTTGGCGGAGGAACCCCTTCAATTATTGAAACTTCAGATATCGAACTTATTCTGAACTCTATTTATAAAAGCTTTACGGTTGATACAGATGCTGAAATAACGCTCGAAGCAAATCCTGATGACCTGACCCCTGAAAAACTTTCGGCATTGAAAAATGCAGGTATTAACCGACTGAGTATCGGCATACAATCCTTCCGGCAGGAAGACCTGGATTTTCTGAGCCGCACCCATACTTCCGAACAG
>JBBRYZ010000121.1:0-12299 GCA_038237165.1 Bacteroidales bacterium
CCCGTATGAACAAGAGCGTATAGCCTATACCCTATATAAGTTATCCATGATTTGAAATTCTCACGCCTGACCCATTCCGAACTTCCCTGGTACCCTTGTATAATATTTTTTGTAATGTTCTCACTGTACCCTAATTTGAGTCCCGAACCTGAGAACGATGCCATGTAATCGGATTCCATCCAGTGATTAAATGCCATTTTATTTTTCCATCCTTCCATGAGGTACTTCCGGTTTGGATATATATTTACGATATCGGCAATAACAAATTTCCCCGCAGGTTTCAGTACCCTGCTTACCTGTTTGAGGAACAACTCCTTATGCTGATAATGAAAAGCACTTTCGATGCAAATAAGCAAATCAATGGAATTATCAGTTATGGTTTCGAGCTTTTGGGCATCATCTACGTTGAAATCAACATTTTGCTGCCCGTTTTTATTTTTAAGTGCTATTGAAATATTGTCCGGATTAAGATCAATACCGGTTATTTTTAGAGGAGACCTCGTACCGGCAATATATAAGGACTGAGTACCATTTCCACAACCTACTTCCAGAACACTTTTACCTGCCATTCCATCAACATGCGAAAGGCAATAATCGGTAAGGTTCTCCTGTCGCTTTTCAAGTGATTCAAAATCTTTCATATAGTATGGATAGTGAAGCATCAGATGCTTTCCAAAAAGCTGGAGGTAGACATCATTAATCGATACATAATAATCCCTGACCGAATAGGCCGCTGAGATTAAACTTGGTTTTTTTGCAGTCGTTTTCATTTTTAAAAGTTTTTGGGTTAAAAAAGTTAATTTCAAACTGATAAATAACATTTACCTATTTCCTTCTTTTTAATTATCAATGATCAGACAATCCCTGTATAAGTATTCAGAAATACATTTGTCCAAACCGCTGCACCCTCAAAATAGTCAGAAAGAAAATCAGGTTTTACTCGTTTATACTTACAAACTCATACCCGATTTCGCCATTTTTTACCCTCATATTCATATAACTGGCATTACTCAGTCCATCTTTAAGGGCATCAAGTATAATATACGTGGTAAATCCGAATACTTCAACATTCCTTTTGTGGTCATGCCCGGTAATAACCATATCTACGTTATACTTGGCAAACAAATCCATTAAAAAAACCAATTCTTCCTCCACAAGGTTGGTACTTTCGGTTTTCCTCGGTCTGAACAGATTGATGTGTGTAATTACAAAACATCGCCTATAGGAAGGCCGAACGTTTTGCAGAATCTGAGTAAACCATTCAGTTTGTAATTTACCTAAAGTGCCGCCACCACTATCCAGACAGATAAAAAGATCAGAACCTGCAGGCGTTTTTACCGTAAAATAGTAGCTTGAAGATCCAAACCTTTTATAAAACTCTTCCCATCCGTTATGCCACAGATCGTGGTTCCCTGCAAGGTAAAATGCATTCATTGAATCATTCTGTGGTAGGTGTTTTTCTAACGTGTCATATTCTTCAGCATTACCACCGGTAATATCACCAGCAATTACAACCGCTGCAGGCTTTTTATTACGTGTTATATTTACAAACCTGTCGAGATTGGTTGTACCGCCGATATGAACATCAGCAATAAATAAAACACTATATTCATTAGATTCAACATTTATTTCAGTGTATGGATGCTTCATGTTCCAATCCATTGATTCATTGAAACGCAAGTCGACTGGCTCGCTTGAACTGGTGGGACCTTCTACTTTCCCACAGGCTGTTACCATTAGGGCTATTGTTACTATGCGCAACATTTTTTGATTTAATTGAAATTCCATTGTACACCTCCTCTTATTACGAAACCAAAATAATTTGAACTGATATTTGTTACGCCGGCATCCTTATACCATCCTTCGGCAAACAGGCAAACCGAGGGACTTACTTTATAGTAGCCTTTCAGATTAACATAAGGGTTGGTTTCCTGGTTAATCATAAAATAATCAATGTTCGTAAGGGTTACTCCAACATTCCACTTGTTGCGTGATGGTTTGAGATTATAACCGAATAAATACATCATGTTAAAATTCTCATGAATCTTAGTTGCGTCATCTCCATTTTCATAAACCTTGAGGGCGTTTCTTCTAAAACTATATGTCCTGAAGTTGGTGCCGATCAGCATGTCAAAATGCGGGCGATTCATTGATAAAGCACAACCAGAATTAGTTTCCTGAAGAATCCTGAAAGCGCTTGTCCATAACCAGAATCCGTGTATCCCAAGCACAGTACTTTTAATTTTGAACTCCCTCGAGCCATCAATGCGATACCCTGACAAAAAAATGTTATTTCCATTAACGAGGTTATTCTGAAGCCCTGCTTTCAATTGGTATTTCCCGATAGTATAATATCCAAACAATCCTGTCCTGATAAATAAACCATCAGAAACACAATTCTTTGAAGCCTCAGTATATATTGTTAAACCGGGCTGAGCAACCACATTTAAACTTGTCATCCATAGAAGGATGATTAAAACTATTGCAATTTTCTGCGAATAGCTTTCTGAATTTTTGTTAATAAGGTTTTTCATTGTTTGGTTTGTTTTTGCCAAATATAATTTCAACAATCAGACCAATCAATGTATATATCTATTATTCAGGCACTTATGTGAATTTGTAATTTATAGTATAAAATGATTTTGTAGCGTTTCACTACAATTAATTGTTTCAGATCGCTACACTTTTTTACTTTCCATATTATCTTTACATATAATTAGGTTTTAACATTTATAATCAGTTATCTGCAAGCCATGAAAACCGACCGGTTTCGAAATATTTTGGTAGTTGATGATGACACTGATGTTTTGTATACAGCTAAGCTTGTACTGAAAGGACTATTTGGCAAAGTCGATACATTGTCGCGTCCTTCTTTTATTCCCGATTGCCTTCGTGATACCAAATATGATCTGATCCTCCTCGACATGAACTTTACCCGGGGCATTACCTCAGGAAAAGAAGGTCTTGAATGGCTTGCACGAATTCTTCAGATTGATCCCGAAATCCGCGTAATAACAACTACAGCTTACGGTGAGATTGACCTGGCTGTTCAGGCTATTAAGTTGGGAGCAGTCGATTTTATCATTAAACCCTGGAATAAAGATCAGCTTATAGCTAATGTTAGAAATGTTTTTTCACAGGAACGGGTTAAGAGCGCTGAAGGCAGAAATAAAGCCGATCATACTATATCAGCCAATGCCATAAAACACCGGTACCCTTCAATATTCACACGCTCAGACAGCATGATGAGAGTAATTGAGACGATCAAAACCGTAGCACCAACAGATGCCAATGTTCTTGTTATGGGTGAAAACGGAACGGGGAAAGAGCTGGTAGCCTGGTCGTTGCACTGTGAGTCGTTAAGGAATAATAATTCTTTTGTACATGTCGACCTGGGAGCTATTTCTGAAACACTTTTTGAAGCAGAGTTGTTTGGCCATGCACGTGGAGCCTTTACCGATGCGAAAGAAGACAGGACAGGAAGATTTGAAGCAGCTTCAGGAGGCACGTTATTCCTAGACGAAATTGGCAACCTGAGTATGCCCATGCAGGCAAAAATCCTTACGGCAGTTCAAAACAGGGAAATTATTAAAATAGGAACCAATCAAACAATAAATGTAAATGTAAGGCTTATCACAGCCACCAATAAGCCATTGTACGAAATGGCCGAATCATTCGAATTCAGGCAAGATCTATTATATCGAATCAACACTGTTGAAATAATATTGCCACCTCTCAGGGAACGGAAGGAGGATATCGGCTTGCTTACCGATTATTATAGAAAACAATTTTCCGAGCAGTATGGTAAACAGGGAATTAGTATAACTAAGGATGCCCTGGAAATGATGGAAAAATATCATTGGCCGGGGAATATACGGGAACTTGCCCATACAATTGAAAGGGCAGTAATACTTAATAAAAGCGGAACGCTGAAGCCTGAAGATTTTATTCTGAAAATTAAACCACAATTGATTCCTGCAATGGCAGAACCAATCGTTAAAGTGGAAGATTATGAAAGGAAAGCAATTGCTAATGCATTAAGTAAAAATAGCGGGAACCTTTCGCGGGCCGCAAACGATTTAGGCATGGCAAGAACCACCTTATACAGGAAAATTTCATACTTTGGATTGGAATTCTGGAAATGATAAATCTGGAAAACCAGGGATGCATATTTAAATACAAATTGTACTATTTCAAATACAATTAATATGAAGAAAATATGGAACATTGTTTCAAATCTCGGCATCAGGGAAGATGAAGACGAGTTGACCAGACGAACACTTATGCTCAGTAACGTGCTTAACTTTGTTATGCTCATTTCGATGGTATTGCTTTTTGCTATTGTTGTTCCTGAAATGCTTCTTACCCATGATCCAATGTCATACGGCACTCTCAGGGTTGCAATCCTGCTTGGTTTCACCGTGCTGAATCTCGCAATAGCTGCCTTGGGATTACCTAAACTAAGCAGGCTTTTACTTATATTTATGCCGCCCGTAATTTTCCTGCTTTTGCCAACCTTTATTGGGTATGTTGAAGAGGAAAGTTATACCTATTATCCATATATACTTGTTTGTACTTCGGTCGTTCCCCAGTTGCTCCTTCATCCTAAAAATGAAAAATTTTTATTCTGGCTGGCCATGGTCTATTATTTCGTCTTGGTTCTAAGTATCGACTGGTTAATGGTTCGGTTTGAGACAAATCAATTTCCAATCGTCGACAGGATATTTACTTTCTATCCCTTTTATAAAATTGCCCAGGTTACCCTGTTCATGTTCATTAATGCCTGTATCTTTTACCTTCGGAGCCTAAATTTCCGGTTTGAGGATCAGTTGCACAAGAAGAATCACGAACTGGACGTACAGAACCTGGAGTTGATTAACCAAAAAAATGAAATAGAGCGCCAAAAAGATGAACTTGTAAATAAAGAAACAAGTACCTGGCACAAACTGGTGAATATTATTTCGCACGAAATAGTAAATTCTGCTATACCTATTACCAACCTGGCAGGCATGAGTGGCCAGATGCTTGAAGATGAGTCTGGTGCGGTGTTGAAGCCCGGGAAAATCAGCAAGGAGGCAATTGAGGATATACACCATGGACTTAAAATAATTGAATCAAGAACAAAAGCTCTTATAAAATTTGTCACCTCCACGAAAAGTCTCACCCGGATTCCTAAGCCCGCTATCAGGCATATAAGTATAAATGAGTTATTTGACCGGATTACAACGCTTTTCCAGCCCAGGTTTAAAGAGAAAGGAATTCATTTTGAAAAACAAATTATCCCTCTCGATCTTACGATTGATGTTGACCTTGAACTCATTGAAACGGTGATCATAAACCTTGTTCAAAATGCGATGGAGGCAATGGAAGAAATCTCTGATCCCAGGCTTTCATTCATTGCAGAAAAAGGCGAACTGAACCGGGTTCAGATATCCATATCAGATAACGGTAAAGGTATTAGTCAGGATGTACTGGAACGGATCTTTCTTCCGTTTTATTCTACAAAACAAAACAATTCAGGTATAGGGTTGAGTTTGTCACAGCAGATAATGATGCTGCATAAAGCCCGGCTGGAAGTGACATCCACACCAGACAAAGGAGCCACCTTTACGATGAAATTCTGATAGCGGAAGACTAATGCTATCAACCTGTATGTTCATGAAGTCAGAAGGGACAACCTGCTGTTATTGAAAATATCGCCGGCACATATCTGAAAAATTGAAGCTAGCGAGTTGGAATTTAATCCATTCAAAAACCGATCAATACAAATTTCTACAAAATATCGGCGAGCTTTGTATTGTGAACCTGCATGGCCTACATAAATTCCCATCCTATGAAGAAAAACCTACAGTGTGTCTTTGTTCTGTCAGGATTGATATTGCTCCATATTTCGGTATTGGCACAAGATGAAAAAGAAAAAAAGGCCGCAAAAATACCCACCGGTTTTTCATTTGGTGCCTTACCAACTGTTTCGTACGATGCTGACATGGGATTTCAGTATGGCGGACTGGTAAGTTTGTATGATTATGGTGATAGCAAAATGTATCCTTCATACAAGCAAATGATAAAAGCGGAAATCTCACGCTATACTAAAGGTTCCGGCACCAACCAATTGTTTTACGATGCTAGGAACATGTTACCAAACCATTTACGTTTGACTGCTGATTTGAGTTATCTCACCGAAAAAGCGCTCGATTTTTATGGATTTAACGGGTATCAGAGCCGGTATTCACCGGAGTTCACCGATGAAGGATCACCCGAATACATTACACGGGTTTTTTATCGCGATTCACGCAAAATGTTCCGCCTAACGGCTGACCTGCAGGGCCAGTTATCAGGCGAACATCTTCAATGGCTGGTTGGCTTGGGCATTATGAATATGAAAATCGGCCGTGTTGATTTTGACGCGATAAACAAGGGTAAAAAGGATACAGATAAACTGACAGATACCACTACCCTATACGATAAGTACATAGAGTGGGGCATAATCAGTGAAGAAGAAAAAGACGGAGGAAGTGCCAATTTCCTGAAAACAGGTCTTGTATATGATTCCCGCGATAACGAAGCTAATGCAATGAAGGGAATGTGGAGCGAAGTGTTGATAACGTTTGTTCCAAAATTCTTTTTCAACCCCGAATTTTCATACGCAAAGCTTGTTATGATACACAGGCAATATTTTACGATTATAAAAGACAAACTTTCATTTGCCTACAGGCTTGGCTACCAGGGAACAATAGGTGGTAAAGCACCATTCTTTATGCAACCCTACATGATTAGTTCTTATTCGGCCATCACAAATCCGGATGGTCTCGGGGGAGGTAACTCAATACGTGGCATTATGCGCGACAGGATTGTAGGAAACGGCGTAGCATACGGAAACATGGAATTACGCTGGAAATTCATCCGCACACATATTGGAAAACAAAACCTGTATTTTGCCTTGCATGGTTTCTCGGATTTTGGAATGGTTGTTCAACAAGTGAACTTTGATAAATCAAAAATAAATTCTGAAGATCAGTCAACGTATTTTGATTTTACGTTCAAAAAAGATAAGTTGCATCCGAGCCTTGGAGCAGGATTACGTATTGCATTAAATGAAAACTTTATCCTTGCTGCCGATTATGGTTTCGCTATGAATAAACAGGATGGTCGGAGTGGACTATACATCACTATTGGAAATTTGTTTTAGCTCCATGTACCCAAAAATCAAAAAGTCCAATTGGAGGCTCCGGTGAATATGTGAATCCATCGGGCCGCAATGGATCTGATGGTTATGATGGACCATCGGCCAAAGGTTGGGCAGGAGCCTTTAAATACAACGATAATGCGCGTGTAGCGCTCGAAAAGTTCTATACGCGTGAGGATACTTTGAGTCTTGGCGTTTGTAATGGCTGCCAGGTAATGATTGAACTCGGACTCGTAAATCCGGATCATAAGTTGAAAACGAAAATGCTGCACAATGCTTCCGGCAAATTTGAATCCACTTTCCTTACAGTTGATATACTTGAAAATGATTCGGTTATGCTGAAGTCGCTTTCAGGAAGCAAATTAGGTATCTGGGTGGCGCATTGCGAAGGACAGTTCAGTTTCCCATACGAAGAGGAAAAGTACAATATTGTAGCAAAATATTCCTATAGAGGTTATCCCGGAAATCCCAACGGTTCCATGTACGATGCAGCTTGTATTTATAGTTCCGACGGCCGCCACCTGGTTATGATGCCGCACCTTGAACGCTCACTTTTGCTCTGGCAATGGCCACTTTATCCCGATGCACGCAATGCCGACCAGCTTTCGCCCTGGATGGAAGCATTTGTAAATGCGAGGGAGTGGCTGAAGGTTAATAAATAATGCGTATAGGAAAACAAGTTTAAAATGAGTTTTGCCCACGCGCACCCCTTAGACCCCTTAGGGGAAAGTCCTCGCGCACAGAAGATTGAGTTTAGCATAACAAACCTGAAATTAAAGAAAATCAGGGCATTTTTACGAAAATAAATAGTTTTCTTATTGACAATCAACAGAATGCATCCTACCATTAATAGACGATATGGATTTGAATAAAAGCAAATCCATATCGTTTTGTTGTTACCTGATCCAATAGAAAACCTGATTATTATTTCAGAAACTGTTAAAAAAGGAGCGATTTTTGCAGACTATTTTTATATCCCAAGTTCGAAGTATTATGGGAAAGCAACCATTTATCGTATTCTGCTTTTGTGTTTTCCTGCTTTCAGGAATACTAAGTCCGGCATATGTTTATGCATCATCACAGAAAATTGATTCCATACAAATTGTATTCGATAATCAGCAGTTGGTGCTTCCGGGCGAGAATTTTAAAATTGGAATTCTCACATTTTACAAAAACGGCAAGATCAGTAAAACCCGGGGAATGAAGGATGGTTCCACATTATGGTGGAACTTTAAAGTTGAAGTTACCGGAGGAACATTTAATTCGGGCCTGATCTCCGTTTACGAACAACCGGATCTGTCTGTACAAAATTCAGTTATCATTAAAGCCTATCCCCGCAAGCAACCTGAATTGGCAAAAGGGATAGCTATCCCGTTAAACTATGAAACCAGTATCAGGTTCCGGCCAACAACTCAGTTCGATAAAGCTCCCGGAAGCCAGTTTAAAGGTGAACTTGCCGTTGTGTTCGATAATGGAATTCAGCGTATATACCAGAATCTGCAAAGTAAAAAAGAAGCGGGGTTGTACAAATTTAGCGGCAAAGGCGGCACCTGGAAAAATGGGAAATTCACCATTGAGACTGATATCAGGAAAATTGACTGGCACACCGCTTCCCTGACTGTAAGTTCGTTGCGAAACCAATCAATTGCTGATACTTTTCAGGTAATTCTTGATTACAAACACAATTATAAACTCAATTTTAGCGGTTCATCCGGTTTGCCTGGCTTTTCGGGCACCTCAGGCTCAAATGGCGGAAGCAGTATGAATGGTTCGGATGGACAAAATGGACAGTCGGGAGAATATGGAAGCGATGGCCCTGATATCGGCATTTGGGCTGATTTATATTACGATTCAATACTTAATTGCGAATTACTCTATGTATTTGCACAGGATTTGAATTCTGACAAGGAATACCGATTCCTGCTAAATCCTGACGGCGGCAGCATTCATGTTTCCTCAACAGGCGGATCCGGAGGCTTCGGAGGCACAGGAGGCGATGGTGGCGCCGGTGGCGATGGACAGGCCGGAAAAACCTGGACTGAGACTCACACCGAGAAACAGACAGTAAGCAAAATCGAAAAACGGACAGTAATCAAAAAACAAAAAAAGACAATTATAAACAGCGAAGGCAAAGAAGAGGAAATAGAAGTTGATGTTCCGGTTGAAGAAGATGTTACAGTATATGTTGTGGTTGATGTGGAAGTGAGCGTTACGGTGCAGGGAAGAGGAGAAGATGGTGGAAATGGAGGCTGGGGTGGTGCAGGCGGATTTGGAGGCGAAGGTGGCTACGGCGGAAATATTACTCTTTATCTCACCGAAGATGCCAAGCCATACCAGAATTTAATACTGCCCGAAAGCAATGGAGGAACGGGTGGCAGGCATGGCAGCTCTGGACGAGGCGGACGAGGTGGTTATGGCGGCACTGGTAATCCTTCCGGCTACAACGGAACCCAGGGTAACGACGGCCCTTATGCTATAGGTTGGGCCGGTAGTGGCGGAAACGGATCAATAAGGATTGAATCAACAGATGAATTTATGCAGTAACCAGTCATTCTCTGTTAACGCTTGTCCCATTGTTTGGATGCTTCCTTATTGAATATTTACGGATTATATCTTACTGCTTGTTATACACGAATCCTTTTTCGACCGCGATACAATCAACTTTAAAATACAGGCCGGTTTTGAAATCGGATTTAAACCCGGAACTCAGCTTATTGATTCAAAATTTGGCAACTACTCACTTTCTGTCGAAAAATCGGGCGATCATATCATTTGCACCCGTTCATTTTCAATCCATAAGAACAGGTACTGCGCAGCCGAATACACCGATTTTATTTTATTCCTCAAAAAAGTTTCCAAAGCCGATCTAACCAAGGTGGTGCTGGTAGTGAAAGGATAAAAGTTGGCATTAATAAATTCTGAAAATTCTAAAAATCCTATAAACTCTATAAATCCTGATTCAAACATCCTTACAGCCGAATAATAAGTAATTTTCTGCGGCGCGTCGGAAAACGTCAGCCAGGGACTCCGGCAAGGGCGACATAGCTTCTGGTTTAATTCGTGCTTTTTACGAATTAAGAATCTTTGCTTTCCTGGCACTAAACTCTTCCTCCGTCAAAATACCTCTTAATTTTAGCTCGTGCAGTTTTTCGAGTTCGGCAGCCACATCCATTTTATAACCCTGCTGGCCTGTAAGCATGGCGCCGGCCATTGCACTTGCCTGTCGCGTAACCTGGTTTTGCTTATATTCTTCCTGCATCCGGGTTATGGAATCTTTCAGTTCCATGGGATGCTCAACCGAGAAATAATCAGTCGAGCCTACTTCAGCCGCCGTCTGTATCTGCACATTTCCATATCCAAAAATCTTACCCCAGAACGACTGATGGTAAGTCACATTATTGATTTTATCAAGCGGGCTTTCCTTGGTGTTATTCGAAAATACGCCAAATTCATCTATAACTCTCAGGTTCGTTACGGCCCATAAATTATTCTTTCTCTCTTTAATTTTATAAATAAAGTAACCCAGGAACGCAAAATCAATACTAAGTCCGTAAGCGCCGATAGACAGTACATATAAGCTGATCACGATTCCAATAGCTGAACCGATAAGCGTTATAATGAAAGGACCGGTGAGCGTAAGCCAGTGAGGACGCGTAACCATAATCACTTTCTCGTCTTTTTTCAATTGTGTTTTCATAAATGACTTCTAAAGTTCCGGATTCGGGAATATGGAATGAATTTTAGCAAAGATACTTTTAAATAACCATACATATTTCAACCGTTGCCTTTCCGATATTGATTCTTATCCGCCGGAATAATTTCTCAACAGCAGATTCCTGAAATACAGAGTTCTGAAATACGCCGGGCACAATCTTGGCAAAAAGTAAACCAGCATACCTAAAAGTCCTTATCTTTGCAGCCCTATTTATATAAGAATGAGTATACATATTGAAGCAAAACCAGGCGAAATAGCAGAATTTGTACTGCTTCCCGGCGACCCTTTACGGGCAAAACATATAGCTGAAACCTTACTTACCGACATCGTATGTTACAACAACGTACGCGGTATGCTGGGATATACAGGAAATTACAACGGTAAACGGATTTCGGTACAAGGCACCGGTATGGGACTTCCCTCTCATATGATTTATGCGACCGAACTGATCAATGATTATAAGGTGAAAACACTGGTACGGATTGGCACTTGTGGTGGATTACTCGAAGAAGTAAAACTGCGCGATGTGGTTGTTGCGGTTAGCGCATCAACAGATTCAGCAGCTGTTTCAAGGCATTTCCCGGGTATGACCTTCGCCCCTACCGCAAGTTTCAGGTTAACACAACTTGCCGCAGCCAATGCCGCTAAAATGAACATGCCTGTAAAAGTTGGCAATATCCTTTCTTCAGATCTGTTCTATCATTTCCCCGAAGAAGGCGATGCTTACGAACTTTGGCGTAAATATGGCACACTAGCCGTTGAAATGGAATCAGCCGGTTTGTATCTGCTGGCAGCCCGCCTGCGAGTTGAAGCCCTCTCGTTGCTAACTGTTAGCGATCACCTTTTATCCGGCGACCACGTAAGCGCCGAAGAACGGCAAAACAACTTTACCAACATGACTAAGCTTGCACTTTCGCTGGCGGAATAAACCCTTTGAAGATGTACGATTTACGATCCCGATGGTTATCGGGGACGATTTACGAATTGTTCATTGCCGACGATTTAGCATTATTTAGTCGGAATTTCTCCAATCGTAAACTGTAAATCCCAAGACTCAATCCCGATAGCTATCGGGACCAAGACTCAAATCAAAAACTTGTAGACAAAATTAGCTTTTAAGGTTCTCCCCCCTGGGGGAGATGTCCGAAGGACAGAGGGGGTTTAATCCTATTCCGAAATCCCAATCGTAAAACTCAAGACTCAATCCCGATAGCTATCGGGACCAAGACTCAAATCAAAAACTTGTAGACAAAATTAGCTTTTAAGGTTCTCCCCTCCGGGGGAGATGTCCGAAGGACAGAGGGGGTTTAACCCCATTCCGAAATCCCAATAATAAATCGTAAATCGCAAATCCGAAATCCCATTTCCCCATGCCTTGGTTCATCCTTTTTATTGCCG
>JBBRYZ010000122.1:0-12152 GCA_038237165.1 Bacteroidales bacterium
AAATGAAAGACCGGTATTTGCTAAATTTTTCGATTTTGAGAGGCAAGTTAATCATATAAAGAACGACTATTTCGATTTGAATCAGCTCCAGGAAGTGTTGGCTAAAGCTAAAGGTTTTATTGTGTCTGTGGAACCTAATAACTTACACTTCCCGGTTCAACATCAGGTATGGGATACAATTAGAATGAATCAGAATGCTGAATACGTTGATGTTTCGGAGATTGAGAAAATCCATGAATATGCGGTTAAACATGGAGTTGGTCCGGTATAAAAAAAATCCTGTATTGGTAGAAATGGTGGTTATTTGTAAATTCTTCCTGCAGTTGCATTCTTGTTTTCAGACTCGTTTGGCCTCGAAAGTACCATTAAAGACAGGCTCTGTTTTCTATCAAAATTTAAAACCCAAACCTTTACCCTATCCCCGACTCCGTATTCAGAATTCACCAGTTTCTTCATTTCATCGATTTTGAAAATTCAAACATTATCCTGATATTTTTGTTATTCTACTCCTTCACAATTATTTTCATTGAAAGCCAGCACCAATGGAGGTAATTATTTCGTACTTTTATGTTTTAAATCATTTGATTATGAAAAACATATATGCAATCTTAGTGATACTCCTTTTTGTTTCGGGTTCATGCTCCAGGTTTAATGCGGGACACAATGCGGAAGTTGATGTTTTATCAGCAAAAGTGGATTCCTTGACTACCTTGGTTGATACATTGGCGTCACAGAATAAATTTCAGGATGATGAGATCTCGTGGCTTGAGAACCAGATTATTGAACTCAACAAATCAAAATTTTCAAAGTCGGCAGCATCGGTAACTGAGCCCAAACCAGTTGCAGTCAAATTACCAGCTGCAACACCGGTTAAAACAGTGGAAAAGCCCGCCCAGGACTTGCAATGCATAGCAATTACAAATACAGGAAAAAGGTGTAGCAGGCCAGCCTTAAAAGGTTCAAAATATTGTTTACAGCATAAACAAATCTACGAGCCTGATAAACCTGAGTAAGTCATTGGTCAAGAGAGTAATGTCTGATGAAATTAAGACAAATAATCCTTAAAACAACTTCAATCCTGGTCTAATTCGATTAAAATCCGGACTTAAAATATTGGAAAAATGAAAACTTTAATATTGCTTATTCTGTTTTCGCTGCTTTCTGTAACTGATTCATTTAAGGCAAAAGTTATAGGAGTTTATAGCGGAGATACGATTGTGGTATCAACCAGTAATGACAAACAGATTAAAGTGCGTCTTGAGGGCATTGATTGCCCTGAGTTGGATCAGGAGTACGGTGACAGCGCCAAAATGGCAACGGTAGCACTTTGCTTTAAAAAAGATGTACGGATTGAAAAAGTCGGCCTTGATACTTATGGCAGGACGCTTGCCTATGTTTACGTTGGCGATATTTGTCTGAATAAGGAATTGCTGCGGTTAGGCATGGCCTGGCAATACAAAGAGTACAATACCGATCCCGAACTGGCAAAACTTGAAGATGACGCAAGGGCTAACAAAACCGGTCTGTGGCGGCAAATCCATCCGCAATCGCCCTGGGATTTCAGGCATGCTAAAAAGAAGTGATGGGGTTCAGATAGAAAATTTAAACGGCAGTAATTTTTATATTGGATTATTCCTGTGCCAGCTCCGCAAATAAACCCGGCATTTTTGTTCCCATTTCCAGTTTCAGAAGAATTTCTTTGCGCCATAAACCGCCACCATAGCCGGTAAGTTTGCCGTTGCTGCCAATTACACGATGGCAAGGCACTACGATATTTATTTTGTTTTTACCATTGGCGTTGCCCACGGCACGGGTATTGGTTTCTCTTCCTGTAAGCTTTGCCAGATCGAGATATGAGATGGTTTTCCCAAAAGGAATAGTTAGGAGTTGCTCCCAAACTTTAAGTTGGAAATCTGTTCCGGCAGGATCAAGAACCAGATCAAATTGCTTTCGGGTTCCTGCAAAATATTCATTCAGTTGATTTACACAATTCTGCAAGACTGGTGGCACTTCCGTTGATTCAATAGCTTTATCAATAAACAATATTGAACGGATTCCATCAGCGCTTCCGGTTATTTCAAGAATTCCGACCGGTGATTGGATGCGTGTAAAGTTGAGGGTCATTTCAGTTGGTGGTTAGTTCGTGGTTTAGTGCATGGTGCTGAGTGCATAGTGTTAGTTGACAAGCAATACTTGGGAATCTCAAAGTTATTACAATCCAGATATTTTAGTCCCATGCACCGCGCACTGTGCACCAAGCACAATATTAATCAAAAGTGATATAAATATCCAGTATTTCGGGTCTGTTCCCTGTACGAACCGGTGGTCCCCAGCCACCATATCCACTCGAAACATAAAACTGGGATTTATCTTTTTGTTTGTATCCCCAACTCACTTCGTAAATGGCTTTGGTAATATAATTGAAAGGCCACAACTGCCCGTGGTGCGTATGCCCCGACAGTTGAAAATCCACTCCGGCATCCACAACCTGCTGAAAATTAAATGGCTGATGATCCATCATTATTACAGGTAAAGTGCAGTCAACACCTTCCAATACGTTTTCAAGAGTTTTCCGTTCTTTCGAACTGAATCGTTTCGAATCGCGATCGTTGCGGCCGGCAAGGTAAAAACTCTCATTTATTTTAATTGCAGTATCGCGAAGCATTTTGATACCATGCTCTTCAAGGTATTTTACGGCAGCTTCGGCCCCACCAATATATTCGTGGTTGCCCGTAATTGCATATACTCCAAGTGGAGCTTTAAGCTTTAGCAAGGATCGACCGAGATCATTGTGAATAACGGGTGCAAGGTCTTCATCTACAATATCGCCTGCCAGCAAAATTATATCTGCATTGCAACTGTTGAGCATCCTTACCAGTTTAGCCGTTCGCCTCGGCCCGACCAAAGTTCCCATATGAATATCCGAAGCGGCAGCGATGTGAAGTGTTTTCATTGTGCCGGCTTTCTTGTTAATTTTTAGATCAAGCCTGTTGACTCTTGGATTCAGGGCGTTGATATGTCCTGCCAAAACAACGATTCCAACAATCCCGGTAACGGCAATAAACGCGTATTTTTTAACATCTTCATAATTATTTACCAGGAATTCAGGCCGGGATGGTAAAAAATAAAGCACGAGCCGTATCAGGTCAACAACAATAACAGCCATCAGGAAATATACCATCAGTGCCAGCCAGAATGCTCCAACAAAAGTAAAAAAGCTGCTAACCGGCGAAATCCATACTCGTTCGAGTACCCGGCCAATAATATAAGATGCACTGAGGAATAGAAACATCCAGGGATACCATCTCCGGAAAGTTATACCTTGCGGCAATGCCATCATGCCATGCCTGAAAATGTAGAAATTAACAAGGCTGTAAATAAATATGACAATACTGAAAAAGATGAGGAACTGATAGGAGCGCATTGGGATGTATGATTAGATTACTACTAAATCTGTAAACAAATTAACGTTAAAAAATGCTAATATCACATAACTCATTATGGCTATATTTGTTCATACCCGTTTTATTGCTGTAGAATTTGTAAATTTGCACCGTTCAATCCGGGCAGCCTTTTTGAATGGCATCGCAACAATTTGTTAATCAACTTAATAGCACAGCCATCCAAAGAAGTACAGTGTTCAATTTTCTTGTATGATGCGAAAACTTTCTATTACAATCTTTTTCCTGCTTGCTGTATTAGTGGCTTCAAAAGCCCAGCAGGTAATGTATTCCCAAACATTTGAAAATACAGCCAACCTGTTTCAGGATTATGCGCTTTCGAACCTGGATAAAGGAATTCCGGCCGGAACCGGGTACGACACGCTTAAAAGTGTGCCTTGGTTTGTAACCACAGTCGGTACATCCGGCAATCATGCAGCGGTTGCAACATCGAATTATAATCCCGCCAAGGCTGCCGACGACTGGTTTGTTACCTCCGCCATACGGATAGGGAAAGCTTCGAAATTAACCTGGAAAAGTATGGAATTAACCCCCGGAACTACTGACACATATCAGGTTTATGTTTCCAATACCGAAAAATCGGTTTCCGGATGCCTGTTCAACGGCCCGGCAGGATCATTTACTTCCAATAATTCAAATGGTTTTATATCAAATACACTCGATCTGGCCCTGGCCGGATATACCAACCAAACTATATATATTGGATTCAGGCTGAATACCGCTTCGGGCGGGGATAAACTTGCGATTGATGACCTGATGGTAACCGAAGACTCAACGCATTTTGTAAATCTCAATTTTGTTGTAAACATGAGCAGATACATCGCCGATAGCCTGTTCAATCCCAGGACAGACACAGTAGATATAGCCGGTACTTTCAACTTTTTTAACGGCAAAAAAAATATTTTATCTATTGTCCCCGGCACCGACTCTACAATTTATTCAACCACTATACCTGGATTTCTGGATGGCGATCAGCTCGAATTCAAATTCCGTATCAATAGTTCCTGGAACGATACAGCCGTTGAATTCCCTTACGGACAACCAAACCGTATGTGGACCATTGAGCATAATGCATACACCTACACCTGTTATTACAACAAGCTTGGATCTACCTTTGGAATTCCTGAAAACCCTTTAATGGAACAGGTGAAAGTTTATCCTAATCCCGCTCAAAGCTATGTTCTGGTCGGAGTTCCTGATGACATCAGGAAAATAATTATGGTAAGCCTCACAGGCAGCAAGGTAATTGAACGGCAAATAACTACCGGTCATGTAATTAACCTTGATGTAAGTTCATTCCCGAAAGGAACTTATGTGCTGCTTTTCTATACCGACAAAGGGTTTACCGGCAGTAAAAAGCTGATTAAAAATTAATTGCCCCCACTCTGAAGCTCTATGAAGACTTAGGTACAACTCCAGGAAGAAATTAAAAATCTCTCCTGCTGTTGTTACTTTTTAATTTTACAATTGTTCAAAGCATCAAACCCAAAGCCAATCCTTATCCCATGAGCGAACAAATAAAACATGAATGTGGTATCGCCTTTATCAGGTTGCTTAAGCCTCTTGAATATTACTACACCAGATATGGCACCACACTTTATGGAATCAACAAGCTGCACCTGCTGATGGAGAAGCAGCACAACCGTGGACAGGACGGAGCAGGGGTAGCAAGTATAAAACTTAATGTCGCTCCGGGAAACCGCTATATCGACAGGGTGCGGTCGAATGCATCAGGACCGATTGATGATATTTTCAAACAGATATATAAACCTTTTCAGGATTTAATGCATAATGACCCTGGAAAAATAAATGATTCGGTATGGCTTAAAAATATGATTCCTTTTTTCGGCGAGGTTTTCATAGGGCATCTGCGATACGGGACATTCGGAACGAATAATATTGAGAACCTGCATCCTGTAGTGAGGTATAATAACTGGATGACCCGCAACCTTGTGTTAGCTGGAAATTTCAATATGACCAACGTGGATGAACTGTTTCAGCGACTGGTTACCTTGGGGCAATACCCGGTCGAGACTTCCGATACAGTTACCATACTCGAAAAAATAGGCCATTTTCTTGACGATTCAAACGAAGAACTTTACCATAAATTCAAGAAAGAAGGATTTAACAAGCAGCAGAGCACGGAACTTATAGCTAAAAACCTTGACATTAAAAACCTGCTTACCGATTCATCGGAATATTGGGATGGAGGATATGCCATTGCAGGTATGTTCGGACATGGTGATGCATTTATTTTACGTGATCCTAACGGGATACGCCCTGCATACTGGTACCAGGACGACGAAATTGTGGTTGCTGCCTCCGAGCGGCCGGTGATTCAAACTACTTTGAATGTGTTGTATGATACTGTTCATGAGGTAAAACCAGGACATGCACTTATCGTTCGCCGCGATGGGAAAGTGGAGGAAGTTCAGATTAAAAAACCAGGGCCAAGGCGCTCATGTTCGTTCGAACGCATTTATTTCAGCCGCGGAACGGATAAAGAAATCTATGATGAACGCAAGCAACTCGGAGCAGCTTTAACTAAAAGTGTTCTTTCGGAAGTTGGTCATGACCTGGAGAATACGGTTTTCAGCTATATTCCGAACACGGCATCTTCAGCCTTTTATGGCCTCACCGAAGAACTGAATAATGTGTGTGATGAGATAAAATCCGATAAAATATTAAAAGCCGGAGCAACTATAACACGCGAAAAACTGCAGGAAATTTTCAAACTGAAGCCTCGTGTGGAAAAAGTTGCTGTAAAGGATATTAAACTCAGGACATTTATAACTCAGGACTCGCAACGCAACGACCTGGTAGCCCATGTGTATGATGTTACCTATGGCACCGTTCGGCGTGGTATTGATAGTCTGGTAGTTCTCGACGATTCCATTGTTCGCGGAACTACATTGAAACAGAGCATTATCCGGATGCTTGACCGGCTTGGGCCGAAAAAAATAGTGATTGCCTCATCGGCGCCACAAATCCGTTATCCCGATTGTTATGGCATCGACATGGCCAAAATAACCGATTTTATCGCCTTCACTGCTACCATTGAATTATTAAAGGAAACCCATCAGAATGAAGTTCTCAACGAAGTTTACCGTAAGTGCAAGGCACAGGAAAAACTTCCCAAAGAAAAGATTGTTAATTATGTGAAGGAAATATATGAGCTGTTTACAACAGAACAGATATCGGCAAAAATCGCTCAACTGGTAACGCCTCCGGGCTGCAAAGCTGAAGTTGCAATTGTATATCAGTCGGTCGAAGATCTGCATCAGGCCATTCCAAATCATACCGGCGACTGGTATTTTACAGGTAACTATCCTACTCCAGGTGGCAATAAAGTGGTAAACAGATCCTTTATTAATTTTATTGAAGGACGGAATGAGAGGGCGTACTGAGAGGACGGGTGGTAGAGAGGATACGAGGCGACAAGGAAAGGGGGAGAAATGGAGACTGAGACTGGGAGATGGGGAGACTGAGAGACGAGGAGATTGATTGACAAGAAGTTGTGTATAAATAGAGAGAGTGAATAGGCAATGTAACAGGAGCCAAGTACCGAGCACTATGCACCATGCACTAAGCACCATGCACCAAGCACTAAGCACTTAATTCTACCTATAATAAATAACCGGAAAACTTAATGCTGATCCCCGCCGAAAAGGTCTTTGAACTGATGAACGCTTTTGGAAACAGGCAGCAGCCATTTCTTTTCGGGATTGATTTTGAATTGAAAAAAGGTTTTTTCGTGAAACCAGAGAAAGCGGCCGCAGCAGGAATTTATTTTAATGTAAACGGAACCGGGAATGACCTCGATGTTGGATCTTCGGATGTGCCGGTAAAATTGGTGAAGCACCCGGTGGAACAGAGCGAATATGGTCAAGCATTTAATATAGTTCACCGCAATCTTGCCGAGGGCAACTCATACCTCACAAATCTTACTTTCCCAACTGCCATTGAGCTGAACGTATCGCTCCCCGAAATTTTTGCCCGAAGTAAGGCTCGTTACCGATTGCTGTTTGCTGATAAGTTTGTTGTATTTTCGCCTGAGATATTTATTCAGATTGAGGCCGGAATTATTCACTCCTTCCCGATGAAAGGAACCATAGATGCATCTTTGCGGGATGCGGAGAAAGTGATACTCGCCGACCCGAAAGAAACTGCAGAACATAACACTATTGTCGACCTGATCCGGAATGACCTGAGCATAGTGGCAACAAATGTGAAAGTAAACCGTTTCAGGTATATAGAGGAAATTGTTACCCACGAAAAAACACTTCTTCAGGTAAGTTCCGAAATTTCAGGTACCTTGCAGGAAAATTACCTTTCGAACCTGGGAAATATCGTTAGTAAGCTTTTACCTGCCGGCTCCATTTCGGGTGCGCCAAAGGCAAAAACGCTTCAGATCATACGTGAAGCCGAAACTTATTCACGGGGATTTTATACCGGCGTTTTCGGGTATTTCGACGGATCAAAACTCGATTCGGGAGTAATGATACGGTTTATTAAAAAAGAAAATGACAAACTGTTTTTCTGCAGTGGTGGCGGAATAACTGCAAACAGCAATCCGCAAGCGGAATTTAACGAATTAAAAGACAAAATATATGTCCCTTTTATTTGAAACCATAAGATTGCAGGACGGAGTTCTTCAAAACCTGGAATATCACAACGAAAGGCTGAATCAAAGCCGTAAATCCCTGTACAAGTCCACTGATACAATTGATCTGGAACAAGTAATACAAATTCCGGCTAACTGCAAAAAAGGTTTGATTAAATGCAGGGTTTCTTACAGCAGGATAATTAAAACGATTGAATTTGAGCTTTATCTGCCTCACGTCGTAAAATCACTCAGGATGATTGAGGCCAATACAATTCTGTACAATTATAAATATACAAACCGTGGGCGTTTAAACGAATTACTCACAAAACGCGAACGATTTGACGAAATTCTTATCATTAAAAATGGCTTCGTGACGGATACTAGCTACTCAAATATTATATTTTTCGATGGAACCAAGTGGGTTACTCCATCCACTCCCCTGCTACACGGAACCATGCGAAGTTTTTTGTTAAAGAATGAGATAATCAGCGAAATGAAGATCAAAGTTCCTGATATGAAACAATTTCAGAAAGCTCGACTCATCAATGCCATGAATCCTTTTGAGTCGGGGAAGGATATAAAAATTGAAAAAATCGGGTATTGATCTGTTAGTGACTAAAAAAAAATATTTGTGTGTTTTCTGGCAGAATATTTCAAATGCGATTTATAAATATCGAATATTGAACAAGGAATAATAAAGTTAGAAGTTATGAAACTATAGAATTAGTACTGCTATCATTTATATTTAGGCAATTCCATTGTTCGTTTTTTTACTTCATTATCCGATATTCCCTGTTCGATATCCGATATTCGATATTCCTTGTTCGATATCCGATATTCGATATTCCTTGTTCGATATTCGATATTCAATTTTCTTTTGGTTCTGGCTTCTCCAGGTTAGGACGTTCAGAATCAGGAATGAATCCTTCAGGAGTTTTCGTGAAGATTTGCCTCAATAATACTTCTTACCTTTTCAGTGATATAATTGGCATTTTTTACTTCCATTTCATCGGGGATAAGAGGTGGCGAAATAATTACTTCAACGCTGGCTGATTTTATAAATGACGTTCCTTTCGGCATAATATTCATTGATCCATTGATAGTTATCGGAACAATAGGAACGTTTGAGTTTATCCCTAGTTTAAGGCTTCCGGATTTGAAACGGCCAAGTTTCCCGTCGCAGCTACGGGTGCCCTCAGGAAAAATCACCAGCGAATGACCTTCTTTTAATCGTTCCGCAGCCTGGCTGAGCGCTGCCAGCGACTGCCTTGCATCCCGCCTGTCGATAAAAACGCACCCCAGATTCGTCATCCAGGTACGGAACACCGGAACTTTCAGCAATTCCATTTTTGCGATGAATCCTTTGTCGCGGGGTACAAAACCAAGAATAATCGGAATGTCAAAATTGCTCTGGTGATTTGAAACAAAAAGCACTCCGCCAGTAACGGGAACATTCTCGATACCGGTTACTTTAATTACTGAACCATTTGCATTTATAGCTTTTCGTCCCCAGTTGCGGGCTATGGCATGCGCACAGGCATCCCTCTCGGCAGTCTTGTTCTGGCGTTGTAGCCGCATCATCTTAAACCTGGGCATCAGCAAATATAACCACAGGTAGGCGAACCATTGAATTGTTTTATTCACGCGAAGACTACATTTAATGAATTTGTGACTGCTTTTTATAGGAATTCAGGAAAATCTTCTCCAAATTTAATATAATTCAGACAATGGCAAAATCTATTTCGTTTTAATAGCCTTTTATCGATGTGGAATTCTTCTTATTCCTTGTCACGACTATTTTAGTTCAGCACAAAAAAAACCGCCTTTACTAAAAAGCGGTTTCCAGAATTCCTTTTCCTGTATTTTATATTACTTTACCTGGGCTGCTATCTCCATAGCCAGTTCTTTCATTTCATGTGCAGGAAAGGTTAGTTTTGGCCTGCTGAAATTAATATCGTCCATGGTATTCATCGGTACCAGGTGAATATGGGTATGAGGAACCTCAAGGCCTATCACGGCAATGCCTACTTTAATACAAGGCACAGTCTTTTTAATGGCTTTGGCGACTTTCATCGCAAACTGCCAGAGATCCTTATACATTTCTTCATCCATATCAAAAATATAGTCTATTTCCTGTTTTGGAATTACCAGCGTATGGCCTTTGACCAGCGGGTTAATATCCAGGAAAGCAAAAAATCTTTCGTCCTCAGCAATTTTATAGGATGGAATTTCGCCGGAAGCTATACGTGCAAATAATCCTGCCATGGCTATTGAATTAGATAGTTATATCAACGATTTCAAGCGCAATCGAACCTGTCGGAATTGTGATATCAACTTTAGTTCCCTTCGCTTTTCCGAGCAAACCTTTAGCAATGGGTGAGGTAACCGAAATCTTACCTGATTTCAGATCGGCTTCGTTTTCAGGAACCAGCATGTAAACCATCTCCGCATTATTATTCAGATTCTTGAGTTTTACAGTAGATAAAATCTGAACCCTTGAAGCATCCATTTTAGATTCGTCGATTGGTCGCGCATTACGGATCATATCCTGTAGTTTCGAAATTCGCATCTCGAGCATTCCCTGTGCATTTTTGGCTGCGTCGTATTCGGCATTTTCCGAAAGATCACCCTTGTCGCGGGCTTCAGCAATTTGTTGCGAAATAAGAGGGCGCTCAATATGAACCAGATTTTCAAGTTCAAGTTTCAGTTTTTCAAATCCCTCTTTTGTGTAATATGTTACCTGTGTCATATCGGTAGCAGTTTGTTTTTATTAAATAAGAAGAAAAGACCCTTCGCTAAAAAGGGTCCTTTCTGTAAATTTCTAAAAAGTAGGCAGATATTTCTGCTTTGGTTTTTTTATACTATGGTCAGTTTGTGAATAGCCTGGCTTATAAAACGGGGTAAAGTTAATAAGATTTTCAGCACTTTTTACAAATTGATCAATAATAAATTTCAGAATATTGAATATTTATAATCTGGGTATCGAAAAATTCTGCTAATTGTAAATCCGGGAATATTCAATCTGCAATATTATTTTCAATAAGAACAAAACAGCTCTTGAAATCAGTACAGTAAGATTCTATTTACATTTAGTGCCTGAAAATATTCTCCGTTTTTTCGGCTTGTTATACCTTGAGGCATCCTTTTTAGTTTGTTTCATCATTGCCTGAGCCTGCTTGCTTTGATTTTTATTGTGCTTTTTTACGGCTTTCACATACTCATCATTAAATTTCTGATCGGCAGCTTTCTGTTTTTTCTCAGCAATTTCTTTTTTATCATGTTTCAGCAGGCGACAACCCGAACCCGTAAACGTGAAAGCAGTTAAAGTAATAATTACGGATGCCAGGATCAGCCTGCTTTTATAAAAAGATTTGTTCATTTGATTCTTTCAGTATAGAGATTTGATGCAATTTTAAAGAGGCATTTACGTTTTGAAACAGTTAAGCATTACTTTTACAACGAAAATATCTTACAATAATTACTTTATGCGAGTATTAGCAGCGATAATTATTTTATTACTGATCTTCCCAGGTTGCGGAAAAGACCGGCAAACAGCTATTCCTTACGTCTATGTGAATAAGCTACTGTACCCAAATACTTTAGATTATATACCTCTATCGGGTTATTTATATGTAAATGGAGGATATAGGGGCATTGTTATTTACCGTTCAACACAGGAGGATTTCATGGTGTACGAGCGGTGTTGTCCTTATGATCCTGAAAAAACGGGAGCCAGAGTATCTGTTGATGCGTCTGGATTTTTCTGCGTCGATTCGGTTTGCATGTCGAGATTCAATCTCCCTTACGGCACACCCGAAAGCGGACCCTCACCATTCGCCCTTTTGCAATACAGGTACTCATATGATGGTGAAACCTTAATGATTTATAATTAGGCAGTTGTTTTAAGGGTTCTAGCTCAAAGGTTCTAATGCATGAAGCGTTCAAGGTTCAATGGTGAGATTTTCGTTCCTTTTATATTTTTCATTAAGTGTTATATGTTATTCATTATCGATTTTTAATGATAAACACTGAACACATAATGAATAATATTTTAAGTTTTCATTTAATTATAAAAACAAAGGGCC
>JBBRYZ010000123.1:0-11984 GCA_038237165.1 Bacteroidales bacterium
AAAGATCTGGTGATGATAGCTTACCGAGGTTCAGCTTCAGCGGCTGCGGCTGCTTCCGTAAAGGGTCCCTGGAACAAACTTGAATATTTCAACAGGGGCAAAAAAGAGCTGGAGAAAGCCGTTTCGCTAAAACCGTTGGATGCTGAAATACGTTTCCTCCGATTGGCTACGCAGGTTAATGCACCGGCTTTCCTTGGATATTCAGGAAACAAGAAAAATGATAAGGCAATTATTCTTCAAACCCTAATCGGCGTTAATTCTGATCACCCAAATGCTTATCTTTATCTCCGGATTTGCCGTTTTATGTTAGCGCGGGCAGAACTGGATGAATCTGAGAAAATAACCATAAATCAATTGATTGTGAAATTCAATACAAAGAAATAATGGCAGAAAACGTAATACTTGTTGACACTCACGATACTCCTGTCGGAGAGATGGAAAAACTGAAAGCTCATCTGAAAGGCGAATTACACCGGGCGCTTTCGGTGCTTATATTTAACAGCAAGGGAGAAATCCTCCTGCAGCAAAGGGCTTTCAGCAAATATCATACTCCGGGTTTGTGGAGCAATACCGCATGTAGCCACCCACGACCGGGCGAAGTGAGCCAGGAAGCGGCTACACGCAGGCTCGAAGAAGAAATGGGTTTTACTACCAAACTGAAAGAATCTTTTGCTTTTATTTACAGGGCACATTTCGAAAACGGTCTGATTGAGCATGAATTCGATCATGTTTTCTTTGGAACTTTTGATGGTGAACCGGTTATTAATCCAGAAGAGGCAAATGATTTCCGATGGATTAAAATTGAGGACCTGATGGAAGATATGAGATCAACTCCCGAGCTTTATACGGTATGGTTTAGGATCATTATGGAGAAAATGGAGGATAGATTTCCTGAACTGTTTGGGGAATAGATTGTTTAAAATAGAGTTGTCGGGAAGCTTCAGCTTTTTGGTGGCTGGAAGTCAGAAGACCGGAGACAAAAGTTGGGCGATCTTCTCAAAACCCGAATAGAAATCAAGGTTGAAACTGATCAAACAAGAACGGGAATTCAATATTAAGAAATAAAATAGGAAAGAGTGATAAACTCCGGTCTTCGGACTTCGGTCTTCCTACCAAACTTAACAATTAAAAACGCATAACAATAAATCAAATGACCATGGAACTGTTTATTAAAATCCTGCTTGTGGTTCTGGCCTTCCTTTTTATGGAATTTATGGCATGGTTTACCCACAAATATGTGATGCACGGCTTTATGTGGTTTTTTCACAAAGATCATCATATCCGTGATGGGCGTAAGGTTGAATGGAATGATATTTTTGCCGTTATATTTGCCTTTCCCAGCATTTTCCTGATCTATTTTGGAGTTATGACACCAAATGGGTATTTGCTCAGCATAGGTATTGGGATAATGCTTTACGGTGTCGCCTACTTTATGTTTCACGATGTTTATGTGCATCAGCGGATTCCGATGTTGAAAAATTTCTCGAATCGCTACCTGCGGGCAACGGTGAAAGCTCATCAGGAACATCATAATCCACGGGCAAATTATAACTATGGATTTCTGGTGGCGCCTTTAAAATATTACAAAGAAGGATTTGCAAAGAAGAAGGCTGGTAAATAATTAAATGTTCGTTTATAACGTTTTGATGAATAATTGGTTATATGTTTTTATAAATCTCGGGGCAATAAGCATTCCTTTTATTGCCGGTTTCGACAAGCGTTTGCGTTTTCAAAAGCAATGGAGGTTCCTGTTTCCGGCAATGCTACTAACCATGCTGGTGTTTATTCCATGGGATATGCTGAAGACACACCTGGCAGTATGGGGTTTTAATCCGCGATACCTACTGGGGTTCTTTATCGGTAATTTGCCTGTGGAAGAATGGTTGTTTTTTATTGCAATTCCCTATGCATGCCTGTTTACCTACTACTCACTCAATTACCTGGTAAAGAAGGATTATCTCGGAAAATATGCAAAAAATATAACGTTGGTCTTAGCCTTTTTTTTATTAATTATCGGATTATTGAATACCGGAAGACTTTACACTTCGGTTACTTTTATTTCTACAGGGAGTTTCCTGCTTTTTCACCGATTTGTGGTTCGTGGCGGATATATGGGCAGGTTTTACCTGATGTATTTTGTTACACTTATTCCGTTTTTTATTGTTAATGGTTTGCTTACAGGATCATGGATTCCTGAAGAAGTTGTGCATTATGATAATACGCAAAACCTGGGAATACGAGTTGGCACCATTCCTGTCGAAGATATGGTTTACGGCCTTCTGATGTTATTGATGAATGTGACCTGGTTTGAGTTTTTCAAAAAGGGATATGAGACTGTAGGATAATAATTCACTTGCAAGACTGTATGGCTAAACGACGACACGACTGCACGGCTTCACGACTGCACTGCTTCACGACTTCACGATTTTGACACTAATACCCTGCGCTTAGGCTTTGCATAGCGGCGTGTAACTCTGAGACTTGAAATTTTGAAACAATTGATTTACAACCATATGACTATCGTATAACAATTGTATGACATTTTTCCACCTACGCCGGGATATCATTCCTTTCAAAATACACAGCATTGCTTTGTTTCAGATCTTCGCCGGTAGGACTCTGGAAAACGCGCAGATCAAACTGTGGAACAATAGCCAGTATATGATCAAATATATCGGACTGCGTTTTTTCAAAACCAATCCATTCGGTTTCTGAAATAAAGGCATACACTTCAATTGGAATTCCAAGCGAGTTCGGTTGCAGTTGTCTTACCAACTGGTCGTTTTTATTGTTCACCAACGGATGCTGTTGCAGGTAAAATTCAAGATATGCTCTGAAAACCCCTATATTTGTTTGCCTCCGGCCATTTACAAAAACAGAATTATCAATTTTATTCTCACGGTTATAGTTCTCAAGTTCAGCTTCAGTGCGGTCAATGTATTCATGTAGAATGGTTATTTTTCTGAACTTATCAAGCATTTCCTGCGTACAGAATTTCACACTCGACATATCAATACTGATGGAACGTTTCATACGTCGTACACCCGAATCTTTCATTCCACGATAATTCTGAAACGATTCCGAAACCAGTGAATACGTTGGCAAGGTAGAAATCGTGTTATCGAAATTCTGAACTTTTACAGTGGTAAGCGAAATTTCGAGAACAGTTCCGTCGGCGCCAAATTTGGGCATGCTTATCCAGTCGCCCTGACGTACCATATCATTGGCCGAAAGCTGAATTCCACCTACAAAACCGAGAATCGGATCTTTAAATATTAATAAAAGAACTGCCGAAAAAGCGCCTAATCCGGTAAGCATATATAAAGGTGACTGATTGAACAGCAACGAGAGTATCAGAAGGAAAACCACTATAAAAACAACGATCTTGCCAATCTGTATATATCCTTTAATCGGGTGATAAAGCGCAAATTCACTCTTCTGGTACATTGCAAAAATTGAATTCAGAAAAGAGTTCAGTATCAGTAAAAAAACAATTACAATATAAATGTTGGTCAGTTTTAATGCCATTGGTATAAATCCGGGGAATTCGTCGAGCGTAACCGGAATTGACTGATAAATAAGAATACCGGGGATTAAAAAAGCCATGCGCTGAAATACCTTATGCTCAAGTAGCGCATCATCCCAGCTACTCACAGTTCTCAGCGCTATCTTTTTAAGGATGCGGATGATAATGAATTTAGTGATATAATATATGATCACCCCGATAAGCATAACCATTAAAAAGTCGGAAATGCCTGCTGTTTTGGCGGCTGATTCGGGTGAAAAGCCTAGCCACGTAAGCCATTTTGTTATTGTACCAACGAGTGATTCAAACATATGAAGATGATTTTTATAATTGTAACTGCCGGATAAAAAATACCACATTTAACTATTTTCAGCCGCCTGCCAATTTTGCTTTATATCCTGCTTTTAAAAGCAATTCCAATGCTTTTGTCCTGAAATCGCCCTGTATAATAATTTCATTGTCTTTGGCTGAACCTCCAACACCGCATTTGCTTTTCAGCATACGTCCAAGATCTTCGAGGTCGTTTTGGGAGCCAACAAACCCGGTGATCAGTGTAACCTGCTTGCCTCCACGCGATTTGCGGTCAAGCATTACACGTAGGTTCTGTTGCTGAGGTGGCAAGGTTGCTGCCTCATCACCCTGTTTGTATTGGTAGCCATAATCAGGGTTCGTTGAATAAACAATTCCTACTGGTTTATCTTTTTTTGACATTTACTTTGATAGATTTGGCTTTTGGGATTAGAAAGTGCTCTTCTTTAACTATTAACTATTTTCTGTTAACTATTAACTTTTTCTGATTATGGCACAATTACCCGCAATGATAATGGCTTTATGCTGATATTGAGCGGTGAATTCACGACTTTAGGTTCTCCGTCGATATTCATTAAAGGATCCTGAACATTATTAATACTGATCTCTTTTCCCTTATAATATTTTACAAAACCGGTTTTGATAAGCGTACCCCGCATGGAATGATAACCAACATTCAGTAGTTGTGAAACGGGCATTTTACGGATCACGCAAATATTCAGCCAGCCATCGTCCACTTTTGCTTCGGGTGCAATCCGGGTATTTAAACCAAACTGATCACTGTTGGCAAAAACAATCATAAGCGCCTGTTTCTCAACTTCTTTTCCATCAATCGTAAGATTATATTTAACCGGCTTATAGCTTCTGAACTCATTTAGAATGATTTTCATATAAGAAAGCATTCCACGAATGGATGAATCGGCGAACTTCTTTGCAACATGGGCGTCAAATCCTATGCCTGCAATGCTTGTAAACATCTGGTCGTTAACAAATGCCACGTCCATAAGTTTGGTGTTTCCTCTGATTATAGTGCGAAGTGCAAAAGCATAATTCATAGATATTCCCAGGCAACGCGCCAGTCCGTTTCCCGATCCTGCCGGAAGTATTCCCATAGGAATATCAGTACCAATCAGGGCACAGGCAACCTCGTTAATTGTACCGTCACCTCCTAAAGCCACTATTATGTCAGCTCCTTTTTCGAGCGCTTCTTTGGTGAGTTGGGTAGCATGCCCGGCTCGTTGAGTAAAAACAACTTCGGGAATAAACCTGGCTGAAGGCATAATGTTTCCGGTAAGCAACTCAATAATCACCTTGCTTTTAGGTGTGATGCCGGCTTTCGGATTCACGACAAAAATAATTTTTTTCTTCCCTTCGGTCATATAGGTTTACTGTATCGTTAGCTTGTTTTCAATTATACGGTTGTTGTATTGCTGAATAACGGATTTGAGCAGTTTGTCCTTCTCCGCGGCAAAGTTACCCTGACTCGTGAATACGTTTTTTGTAAGCAAGCTGTCATTTACGAAGTTATATAATGATTTTGAGGCATTATAATCCGTTTGCCAAGCGTACCCGTTCGAGATCAATTGATAGTTCCCGTTCAGGTAACTGAGGTCGAACCGCGGCTCATTGTTCCTGAGCAGGGAGCCTCCAAATGCAACGAAAGGCTTGGGATAATGCAACATATCGAGCAAGGTAGGCATAATATCGGTTTGCTGCGCAATGATATCCTTACGTGCGGTATTATTGTTCTGTGGCTCATAAAATATGATAGGAATGAAATACTGCCCCACCCTGTTTTTATAAAAAGCTTGCCATGCTTCCGAGGTATGATCGGCAGTAATCACAAAAATTGTATTTTTAAACCAGGGCATAGTGGCTGCTTTTTCAAAAAACTTTTGCAGCGCATAATCCGAATACATTATGGTTTGCTGGATTTCGAGCGGACCTTTCCGGAATTTGTTTTTATACTTTTCGGGAACTTTGTACGGATGGTGGGATGAAAGTGTAAAAACAGCGCCCATAAAAGGCTCAGGCTTAGTATTTAGCGTGTTGGCGATGTATTGAAGGTAAGGTTCATCCCAAATTCCCCAGTGTCCGTCGAAATCTTCAGGCTGGGGATATTCATTTTTCCCGTAATAATTATCAAACCCGGCCGAACGGCAAAATGCATCAAATCCCATGGTTCCATTTTTGCCTCCATGGAAAAAAGATGTATTATATCCTTCCGCTTTCAGCAGGCTTGCCAAGCTGTTAAATTTATCGGAAGCATATTGCGAAGTGATGAAATCCTCAGCCATCCAGGTAGGAAGTGAAGCCAATACTGCGGGAATGCCTTCAATGCTGCGTTTGCCATTGGCAAATCCTTCGTAAACGATGCTTTTCCCGATAAGGCTGTCGAGAAACGGGGTAAAGTCGCTTTTGGAGTTTCCTTTCTGATGGCTGAGCGCGCCTATATGTTCGGCCGAAAAACTCTCGAGAATAATTACAAACACATTTTTCTTCTGCATAGGGATCACATGGCCAAGACTATCGAGACTTGAATAGTTTTTCTCAACATTAAAAATATCGGTCATTTCTTTTTCGTCTGTATAGAAATTAACCCGTTTTATACCTTCTTGTCCATACGATCGCATAAGTGTAAAAGCTGAATTAAGCACAACCGGTGTTTCCTGCGAAGGGGCATATTCTGATGCATCTAAAATCCCAATTGGTTTCAGTTGTAAACCTCCACGAACGCCAAGCACGGTTAAAGCGATCATAAAGATCATAGCCAGCGATTGAAAAAGGTAATATTTATTTTGTTTATTTCTCACAATCTTGTTCGAAACCCGGATACGCCGGGCAATATAAACCAGTAGAAAAATGGAGGTCATCCAGAGCAAAAATACGTACCAGAAATCACGGATAAATTGAGGCATCATGTTGGCGGTATCGTCACCGGTACTGATATAGCTGAATATATCAATCGTCATACGTTTCAGCGAAAATGGATAATAAGCAGTATCAGCAAGGTTTGGAACCAGAAGGATGATATTGGAGAGGTAGAAAATAATATCCGCAATTATAGTGTATAAACTGCTACTCCGTATACGAAACGGCATAATCATCAGGAATATATAGATAATGTTCGCATAAAGCACAGCTACAATATCGAACCTGATACCTGTAAACGCATAATAAAGGAGTTTTTGCGGTGTGATGCCGGGGAACAACGAAGGGTGCAGGAAATAAATGAGTAACCTGGTCATTATCATCAATGCCAATACAAGCAACAGCCTGATTACCAGTACAACATGAGGGCTACCTGAAAAATTATGTTTTTTGTATGAGGATAGCATAAATACCTTTTAATAAGCTGATTTGTGTTGTTTTTCGATGGAAGCAGCAGATTTTTGATCATTTTACTATCCGTGCCAACCGACAAAAGTAAAAAAATAACAGATGCCAATGCTTATCTCTTATTGACAGAGGCCGGAAAGCTTTGGTGTTTGGCCTGTAAATCAGTGTATTCGGATTAATTTACTTAACAATAAAATATGATTTAAGATAATGAACTCAGCATAATTATTGGATTTATATATGGAAACCAGGCATAAAAGTCACACCTGAGAGTACAAATGGTGATAATCAGAATTAGTTTTCGGATTTAAAATAAATATTAAAAATTGCATTTTTTTGTCGATTGTCAAATTTCGTGCCACTCATTGGATTTCCCTTTCTGCCCTCCCGAAGTTGTTGTTTCCCTAGGTAAAATAGATATCAACCGCCGGGTTGTTAACAAAAAAAGAAAAACAAAGTTCGCATTAAAAACAAAAGTCGTGTTAATTGTGAATAATATTTGTATAATTTTGCGCCAAATTAACCTCCTAAACAAACAACACATGAAAAAATTATTCTTTTTTCTCGCAATCGCCGCTCTCACATCATTCGCAGCTTGCAAATCAGGCGAAACTAAATCTGATGCAACAGCAGACACTACAATGAAATCAACTACAGTAGATACAACCATGTCTACTACTACTACTACAACTACTGTTTCTGACACTGTTAAAAAGTAAGTTTATGGTCAGTGTGAACTGGCTAATTAAAAAAAGGAAGTCTCTGGCTTCCTTTTTTTTATGCCTGCAATCGCAATTTTTAGGTTAACAGGTCAACAACTGCTTGCTCTTCTTCAGTATTCAACTGATCCGGAAAAATTGATTTATTGAATTGTCTTTTTGTAAACACACATTCCTCAACTTAAAAAAAAGACTAGTTGTAAGTTATTGATAAAATATTTTCAGTATTTATGTCTTTATTATTTGCTAAATTCACTTGCCAATGTACCTTTGTTGCGTAGATGTGAACAATTTCACAATGTGTTTAAATCGACATAACATAATAAATGATAGATTATGGAGTTTCTAACCGACAAATTGGCGCTTATTGGAAACAAAGGGAAGGGAATACGTTCCGACTGCCATATTACCCTTGAAATAACCAGTAGTGATGGAATCCAGCTTGAACTCATCAGTAAAGTTGAGTCGATGTATGGACAGGAAATCCGGAAGCTTCTTCATGATATCCTTGCATTTTACGAAATTAAAAATGCCCGATTATTAGTAGTAGATTCCGGCGCCCTTACATCTGTAATGGCCGCCCGCATGGAAGCCGCCATCAGGCAACTTACAGGTTCCACCACAGAGTATCTGCTTCCGGCTTTAACCGAAAACAGCTATCAGACTAGCCGCGACAGGAATCGGATTTCGCGCCTTTATTTGCCTGGCAATACACCCAGTCTGATGATAAATGCAGGAATTCACAAGCCTGATGGTATTATCCTCGACCTCGAAGATGCTGTAGCTCATGCAAAAAAATATGAAGCCAGGTTCCTGGTTCGTAATGCTTTACGAAATATAGATTTTTACGGTGCCGAACGCATGGTTCGTATAAACCAGGTACCTGCCGGATTAGAAGATATTGAGTACCTTGTTCCGAATAATGTTAATCTTATACTGGTTCCCAAATGCGAAAGTGCTGACCAGATCCGGCTTGTAAATGAGAAAATCAGCCAGATCAAAACCAAATATAAGATCAGCGGAAATGTTTGGCTTATGCCGATTATCGAAAGCGCTCTGGGTGTTTTAAATGCCCTTGGAATAGCTCAAAGTGAAAATGTTGTCGCTTTGGCCATTGGCCTCGAAGATTATACAGCCGACTTGGGAACCCGCCGCACGCAGGAAGGAACTGAGTCGTTCTTTGCACGTAGCATGGTGGTTAATGCCTGCAAAGCTGCCGGAATACAGGCTATTGATTCTGTATTCAGCGATGTTGGCGATATGGAAGCTCTTAAAGAGACGGTTATCCGTTCAAAAGCGCTTGGTTTCGACGGAATGGGTTGTATCCATCCGCGCCAGATCAGGGTGATACACCAAAACTATGCTCCCGATGATGCTGAAATTGAAAAAGCAAAAAAAATCGTGAATGCATTTATCGAAGCTACAGCTAAAGGACTTGGCGTTGTTTCGTTAGGCACAAAAATGATTGACCCTCCCGTAGTTAAAAGGGCTCAGAAACTTATTGATCTGGCGGTTATTATGGGGAAAATTTCTGCCAATTGGCATGAAGAATTTTTGAATGCATAGTAGGAAGTAAGATGACCGGAGTTCTGAGACCGGAGTCAGAAGTCCGGAGTCCGAAGACAGACTTCCGACCCAAAATTGATAAACAACAGCAATTACCTTTTTCAATAGATCCGTTCGATATGTCAAAATACGATAAACTCACAATAAATGCAGTGGGGCGCACTGTTCCTCAAATAGTTAACGGTAAGGATGCAATTCCGTACATGGGTTTTGGCAAATACAAGCCAACCGGTCGTAAATATGCACCTCCTATTGCAAGCTGTGCTGATTATCCTGAAGATGGCAATAAAGTAGTTCCTTCTTTGAAAGATGCTCTGGTCAGAGCCGGGCTTGCAGATGGGATGACAATCTCCACCCATCATCATTTTCGTAATGGCGATCTGGTTGGCAACCAGATTTTTGATGCTGCTGCAGAACTGGGGATCAAAAACCTGACCTGGATGCCTTCGGCTTCTTTCGAATGCCATTCACCTATGATCAAATACCTCGAGAATGGAGTTATTCACCATATCGAAGGTAGTATGAACGGTGCTTTGGGTCGGTTTACTTCGGAAGGAAATATGGCCGGACTGGGTGTGCTTCGTTCACATGGTGGTCGTTACCAGGCAATTCAGGATGGAGATGTACATATTGATATTGCTGTAATTGCTGCTCCTACCGCCGATGAATTTGGGAATGCAACCGGCGATCGTGGTCCCGCAGCCTGCGGATTGCTTGGATTCGCGTTGGCCGATTCGCAATATGCCGACCGGGTGATTGTGGTTACCGATAACCTGGTACCATTTCCTTGTGTACCCTGGCAAATTCAGGGGAATTACGTGGATTTTGTTGTGGTGATGGATAAGGTTGGGATTCCTGAAAAGATAATTTCCGGCACCACCGAAATAACCAAAAGTCCTGACAGACTTTTGCTTGCTGAGATGACTGCGCAGTTTTGCGAGGAAACCGGAATTGTTCACGATGGATTTTCGTTCCAGGCCGGTGCCGGCGGAACTGCCTTATCTATTGGTATTTACTTTGCCGAAATGCTTCGTAAAAAAGGCATGAAAGCCCGTTTCGCACGTGGTGGCAGCAACAAATATCTTGTTAAAATGCTCGAAGATGGGCTGGTTGATTATATACTCGATGGCCAGACTTTTGACCTGGAAGGTGTGCGTTCGATGCGCGAAAATGCCGGACATTTAAATACAAGCCCGTTTACAAGTTACAATTATCATGGCAAGGGAAACTTTGCGCAGTTTGTTGATGTTGTAATTCTTGGCGCTACCGAAGTGGATATAAATTTTAATGCCAACGTGGTAACTCATTCCGATGGTTATTTGCTGCATGGGATAGGCGGATGGATGAATTGCCTTCTTTCAAAATGCGTAATACTTCCAATTCCTTTGTTCCGCGACCGGATGCCGGTTATTCGTGATGAGGTTACCACTATTTGCGGTCCGGGAGAACTGATCGATGTAATTGTTACTGAGCGTGGTATCGCTATTAATCCTTTACGTCCCGACCTGATCGAAAAAATGAAAGGCAGTTCACTTCCGATCAAAACAATTCACCAGCTTAAGGCCGAAGCTGAAAAAATCTGCGGCAAACCACAGAAACCTAATCTGACCGATGAAGTTGTGGCTGTGATTAAATGGATTGATGGAACCGTGATTGACTCGGTATTCAGAATTGATAAGTAATTCAATTTCAAAGCAATACCAATATCAATATTTGGTAAAGCCCTGAAAGGGCGCTATCTGAATAACCATGGGTGCAGCCCATGGTGTTAGATGATGAAAAAGCCCAGCCCGGTAAGGGCTGAATTAAATCCTGACTTATCACCCCCACGGCTGAAGTTAACCATTCTGTATTAATCGTGAATCCCTACAATAACTTGATATTCCAAAATGGAATCTTAGTTTCCAAATTCATATCGGGTTAGTGGGGAAATAAAATCAAATAGAGATCAAAAAGAATTATTATTTAATCACAATTTACATTCTGATCAATTATTCCTTAATTTTAATGCTGATATCCGGTTTACAAAATTCAATAATCTTTTTCGTTACATTGCTATTAATCAGATTAATAAATCATTTAATTTCCCAAAATTATGTTCAAGAACCTAATCCTTTTCGCTCTGCTGGGCATTGTATTGTCCTCATGCAGCAATTTTAACTCGCTGAAAGTTAAGAAGACCAATTTCAAGGATGAAGTTTTGCGGTCACAGAACCTGGTTTTCACATTTAACAGGGAATTGATTTCCGATTCAGGACTCATAAATAAATGGGATACAACTCAGTATATCAAATTTGAACCTGCGATTCAAGGCCGGTTTATGTGGACCGGGAAATCGGAAATAACATTTTCACCCGTTGGAACGATGTTACCGGCCTCCAACTATAAAGCTATACTAAACAAGAACCTGGTTAAATTCAATTCGGTGAAATACAGCATTGATGATGATCCAATTGAGTTTCACACCCCATTTCTGAAAGTTAACAGTATCAACACCTTCTGGTCGCTGAGCGAAGAAATGACAA
>JBBRYZ010000124.1:0-11911 GCA_038237165.1 Bacteroidales bacterium
TAAATAATAATAGAATAGCATGGTATTATTTATACTACTCAGTGATTTCATGTTATTTGATCAACATTGAGAATATGCCGCCAGTTTCTAATCTCAATCAGCGTTTTGAAGAATTATTCCTTTCATCAGAAAGACATTTGAAGGATACAATCAAAGAGAATTATCAGGCTTATATTATCAGCACATACTTATCGATAAAAACCAAGGAAATTATATGGAAGTCAGATACAAACCAGAAAATTGTAAGAGAATTTGTTGCTCATTGTAAAAATGAAAGAGTTAAGCAGAATATTATTGACTTACTCAGGAAGAAACGAGTTATTTAAATATCGGAAAACTATGCGCTTGCAGGTCGTGTACCTGAGTATCTCACTTCAAACTTAACAATATTACTTCTTACAAAGAAGTCTTATATGAATAATTGGTTGTCGGAAAGTAGGGCGCGAGTTATAAGTATTCGCAAGCCGGGGGGATTTAATAAAAAAGCCTGATGGATTCAGGAACCATTAGACATAATTGTAATTTTCAGGAGTAGGGGGAATCGCTGTGTTTAATTGTTAGTTGCATGACAAAAAGACCCGCAAACTCTCGAATTGCAGGTCTTTTGAATTTTGATTTTAGTACTGATTATTTTACAAACTGCTCAGCATAATACCTGGCCGTGAGCTTTTCGCCAGTAGCTTTTTCAATCATTTCGTTCCAGCCATATCTGGCACCTGGATTAAATACATTACTTTTAAAATAGTTTCCAACTTCTTCTTTTCCAAAATAACATTGTCCGGAATCATCTGATTTTAGAATATTTGATGCAATGTGATTATTAAACTGCGATGCCAGCAATTCGCCCAGCATATAATTATGATAGTAACATGGCGATGTCGCGATATGTATTTTGCTTGCCCAATCGGGCAGGTTGCGGTTGACGGGGCGGCGTATCATCTGGTATTTTTCCACCAGGTTCCACCAAAGTGTATTCAGATCCTGATCGGGATTGGCATAAAGGGCTTTTTCGAAACGGTACATTACCTGCACCCAACGGCTGAAGGTTAACTGTTCGAGCCGTAACACCTTGAAACTTTCACCGGCTACTTTGTTGGCATCAGCTTTGTCAGTAAGTTTCAAATCTACCAGAAACTGTGCGTTCGACGACATCCGGCCGAAAAACATGGCAATGGCTTCGGTTGTAAAAATATGAGCCGGGCTACGTAGGGCGAATGGCAACTGCGGATCAATATACTTATCGTAAACGGCATGGCCAAACTCATGAAGCATGGTTCCCATCCAGCTGGCATTGGGTTTCAGGTTGCAAAGTACGCGAACATCGCCCTGGTTATCAATATCAATGCAATAGGCATGCTGGTTTTTGCCGGGTTTCTCGTATAAATCGCTTTTTGCCAGCATTTCCTTTATGTCGAGGCCGATGCTTGTATAATAATCTGTAGTGAGCGCTTCAATATTCTGATCTTTATAGTACTTGTCAAGATCAACGCTATAAATGGCCGGAGGCTCCTGGAAATACCGGTTCTGGTAATGCCAGGGCATCAGGTTTTGGGGATTCTCCTGGTTGCGCTCGCACAGGAATGAATCAATTTCATCCTTTAAACCTGCAAATGAAGCTCGGGTAAGGTTATCAAGTTCATCAAACAGCCGGCTGATTTCGTCCGGGTTCTGTTCGCTGAGTTTAAGACTCATTTCGTGATAATTCATAAATCCCAACTCATTGGCAATTTCGTTACGTTTTTTTGTCAGGTTAATTATATCCAGTTCTACCAAAGGTCCTATGGCTTTATGGCCTTCCCATGTTTGCTGAAGTTCGGCGGAATCAACCGAGGTTTTCAGCACTTCTTCCACTTCGTTATCGCTGAGTTCCTTGCCATTCACTTCAACTCTGAAATTCGAGTATTTCTTTTCGATTTCAGTCTGCATTTTAATAACAGCATTCAGCAATTCCGTATCCACCTGGTTTCTCAGGTAAGCATTGAAGAGCAGATTGAGCTGGCGTTTCAGTAACTCATCAGTAATCGTATCCGATTCTTTAATGCGTTTCAGTAAGGCGAAATTCTCTTTGTTTGAGAAAACCTTGGTGAGTTCAATATTGAGTTCTTCCGATTTTTCCCAGTCCTCGTCATTTCCGCTTATGGAAGCATTCCAGTATGCGAGCGCTGATTCCTTTGATAATGGATGAACTATAGAATCGAATTTATGGATAAAGGCAATCAGTTCTTTTTGCATGAAGTAATTAAAATTTAGGTGTTTAGCTTTTTAAAAAGTTTCAGAGTTTCCGTTGGCTGAGCGGAGCCGAAGCGCAGGGTTTCCGGAGGCTGAGCGGAGTCGAAGCAAAGGGTTCAGACCCCACCTAAATCCTCCCCGTTGGGGAGGACTTCAGAAGAATGGGAGGTTAGAGCATATCCACTTCTAACAAATTCCGAAATCCATTTAAAAGTTTCAGGGTTTCCAAGGGCATTCCGACTTCCACATTCCGACATCCGACATCGAAAATCCACAATTCTATTCAACCTCCCAGGTTGCCCCGTCTTTTGTATCCTTGATATTTACCCCAGCCTTAGCCAGTTCATCGCGCAGGCGGTCGCTGGCTGCCCAATCCTTGTTGGTGCGGGCTTCGCGCCGTATATCGAGGATGATATTTACAAGGTTAGTAATTACCTGATTTCCTGCCTGCGGATCGGTTTCGGGCAACAGTCCAAGAATATCAAAAACAAAGGTATGCATGGTATTACGAAGCAGACCTATATCCTCTGACGTAAGGCTTTCTTTTTTGTCGTTCACCGAATTGATGATACGCGCGGCATCAAAAAGATGTGCAATAAGAATAGGGCTGTTTAGATCGTCGTTCATGGCCTCGTAACATTTTGCACGGATAGCATCTATATCCACGGTTGACTTACCGGAGGGAATCAGTTTTTCGATGGTTGCTATGCTTTTCATCAGCCGTTGAAATCCTTTTTCCGAAGCCTGAAGGGCTTCATTTCCAAAATCGAGCGGGCTGCGGTAATGTGCCTGGAGGATAAAAAAGCGAACCGTCATCGGGCTATATGCTTTCTCCAGGGCTGCATGTGTACCGGCGAAAAACTCATCAAGCAGAATGAAATTTCCAAGGGATTTCCCCATTTTCTGCCCGTTGATGGTAATCATATTGTTATGTAACCAGTATTTGGCCGGAGTTTTATGATTGGCTACTGTACTTTGGGCTATTTCACTTTCGTGATGCGGGAAAAGCAGATCCAGACCGCCGCCGTGAATATCAAACTGCTCACCAAGGTATTTGGTGCTCATGGCTGAGCATTCGAGGTGCCATCCGGGGAAACCGTCGCTCCAATCTGAAGGCCAGCGCATAATATGCTCGGGCTGGGCTTTTTTCCAGAGTGCAAAATCAAAACTGTTTCGCTTTTCATCCTGACCTTCAAGTTCACGAGTATTCGATAAAAGATCTTCAACAACTCTACCGGAGAGGATGCCATACTTATTGGTTTTGTTATATTTCTCCACATCAAAATAAACCGAACCCTTACTTTCATACCCCATCCCGGCGTTCAGGATTTTTTTCACCATGGCGATCTGCTCTATGATATGACCCGAAGCGCGTGGCTCAATGCTTGGTTTAAGTACATTTAATTTATCCATGGCCCAATGGTAGCGATCGGTAAAATACTGCACTACTTCCATGGGTTCCAACTGCTCCAAACGGGCTTTCTTGGCAATTTTATCTTCGCCTTCGTCGGCATCGTTCTCAAGGTGGCCAACATCAGTAATATTGCGGACATATCGCACTTTGTATCCCAAATGTTTCAGGTAACGGAACACCAGGTCGAAAGTAATGGCCGGACGTGCGTGACCCAGATGAGCGTCGCCATAAACCGTCGGCCCGCATACATACATGCCTACATGTGGAGGATTAATCGGAATGAAAAGTTCTTTCTGACGTGATAAAGTGTTGTGAACGAATAATTTATTTTCCATGCTGCAAAGTTGGCAAAGTGCAAAGGTATCAAAAATATTTTCCGCCTTGGATGGAAATATAAGGATGGTGGGAGTATGGGAAAAGGAGTTGGCAAGATTGAGATCGGAGTGGAGATATATGAACCTGTGTTGACGTAAAGTATAAACTATTTGGATAAGCCCTGGTATATAGGAATGGATATTCCGTTTGATTCAGATAAAATAATTTCAGGCTCAGAAAAACCTTTCGTTTACAAACTGCTGGAATTTCTCTTTATAATTATCCGACACCGGAATATATTCCTTGCCAAATACGATGCGGTTGCGTTCGATAGTTTTGATTTTATCCAGATTTACGATAAACGACCGATGAACCCTCATAAACTGTTTTTCCGGAAGGTTTTCCTCCAGCGATTTCATGCTCATCAGCGACAGAATCGGTTTCTCAATTCCTTCCTGGTAAAATTTTACATAATCCTTTAATCCTTCGATATACAGGATATTTTTGAATTCGATCTGAATAAGCTTATAATCAGCCTTTACAAAAATGGAGTTTCTGGCTTTGGGAGGGGCCGGCTTTTCGGAAACTTCGAACCATCGTTTCGCTTTGTTAACGGCATTCAGAAATTCAGGGTAGCTGATAGGTTTCAGCAAATAATCGAGCGCGTCCACCTTAAATCCTTCGAGCGCATATTGCTCAAATGCGGTAGTAAAAATCACTCTTGGCCCGTTATTTAAACTACGCGAAAAATCCAGGCCCGAGAGCCCTGGCATCTGTATATCAAGAAACATCAGATCCACTTCAGTTTTATCAAGCACATCCATCGCCTGGAAAGCACTGCTGCATCGTCCGGCAAGGGAAAGAGATGGCGTTTTTTCAACATACCCTGCCAGTAAATCCAGCGCCAGCGGTTCATCATCAACAAGCAAACATCGTATGGTCATAATTTCAGTGTTAAAGTTGAAATATAACTGTCTTTTTTCTCTTCGACGTTGAGCGTAAAAGCAGATGGATAAATTAACTCAAGCCGCTTTTGCAGATTAATAAGCCCTATGCCCGATCCGCTTATATCAGCTTCAGGTTTTGGGAAATTGCTGTTTTCAACGCGACATTCCAGTTCATTCAAGTTTTTCATCTGTATCCGTATGGATATTACGGAAGGCAAAGTCGGACTTACTCCATGTTTAAACGCATTTTCAACCAGCGAGATAAACAGTAAAGGTGCAATTACAGTGCTCTCGTCAGGTTTCATGATATCAGTTTCCAAGGTAACGTGCGACGGAAGCCGGAGACTCATTAGTTTGATATAGTTCGATGTAAATTTCAGGTCCTTGCTCAAAGGTACTTTGGGGTGATCGCTTTCGTATAACACATATCGTATGAGGTTACTCAGCTGATGTACTGCATCCTGCGCATGATCCTGGTTAATAGCGATCAGCGAGTAGATGTTATTCAGTGTATTGAAAAGAAAATGAGGATTTAGCTGGCTTTTCAGGTTATTGAGTTCCGATTCCATATGCAGCTTTTCGAGCTCTTTTTGTTCGGCTTGCGACTGATACCACTCCGTTGTCATTTTTATAGCGGTAGCTAATCCTGCAGTTACGCTCATTGAAATGAGATCGCGGAACATTATAATTTCTTTCATTTTTGCCCTGCGTGGCAAATGCTTAATTACTTCGAGTCTGGCATAGTATGCATCAAAATAAATCTGCCGTATTAAATCCATGAGAAAAAGGCAAACAGCAAATAATACAAGGTTGGCAAGGAAAAACTGCCAGATTTTTTTGTTGAAAAGGAATTTGCTGATGACCAGGGAGTAGTTTGTATAGAACACAATCATCAGAAACATTATCGGCAGTAAGAAATCAAGATAACGGATAACGTTTCTTTCCCCTTCGTTGTAAATGAATATCAGGGGAAAAAATGCCACAATACCCCATATAATGAAATGGATCAAAAACTGAATTGGCTGTTTTTTTTGTATTTCCGACATTGACTGAATATTTGTTATAAATTGATTTCCACTATTAACCGAATATATGCTATAAGTTTCTGATTAGCAATTAGAACCTCACCCCAACCCCTCTCCGAGGGAGAGGGGCTACATTGCCCGTCATTCGAGCACTTCAGCAGAATTATAGTTTTTAATAGTTTAGTAGTGATTGATTTTAAAACTAATGTTACATCTGAAGTTTCGGGTTCCAATCCCGATAGCTATCGAGACCAAATCCCCAATCCCCAATCAGAAATCTTTTATTCATACCTAATGGCATCAATCGGATCAAGATTGGCAGCTTTTTTAGCCGGATACCAGCCAAAAAATACTCCTGTAAATGTACAAACTGCAAATGATAAAACAATAGAGGTACTTGTAATTACTATTGGCCAGTTGAGCATATTTTTAATAATAAACGAACTTCCGATGCCCAAAGCGGCACCTATTACGCCTCCCACAATACTTATCATGATTGCTTCAATAAGGAACTGGGTCATAATGTCGAGACTCCTGGCGCCTACAGCCATTCTTAAGCCGATTTCACGGGTACGTTCGGTTACCGAAACAAACATAATGTTCATAATGCCGATACCTCCAACTATCAATGATATGCCTGCTATAACTGCCAACAGTATTGTCATAACCTCGCTGGTACTGCTGAACATGGTAAGCATTTCTTTTTGTGAGCGCACATAGAAATCATCATCCTCTCCTTCTTTTATTTTGTGCTGCACACGCAGTATATTCCCAATTTCAGTTTGGGCCTTTTCGCTCACATCTTCGGAAGATGCTGAACAAAAAATTGAGTTGAGATAGGTAATTGCCACAACCCGTTTTTGAACTGTAGTATATGGAGCAAGCAATACATCATCCTGGTCCTGGCCCATTCCGTTTTCGCCCTTTTCGGTCAGCACTCCGATTACTTCGAAAGGTATTTTATTATACCGTATTGATTTCCCTACAGGATCAACACCTTCGCCAAAAAGATTGGTGACAACCGTTTGCCCAAGCAGGCAAACTTTAGCAGCAGAGGCAATTTCCCGGCTTGTAAATACCCTTCCACTTTCGATACCGTATTTCCGGATATCAAGGTAATCCTGGTTTACACCCTGCATACCGACAGGCCAGTTATTGGCGCCGTATATGGATTGACCGTTGGCACTCACCAGGGGTGAAATGGCTGAAACATAGTTACTTTGTGCTTTTATGGCTTCATAATCAGCAAGTACCAGTGTTTGATTTGCACTGGCTGACATCCTTGCCCCACCCTGAAACATATCGGCACCCGGCTGAACCATAAGCATATTGGAACCCATTTGCGAAACCTGATCCTGTATGCTTTGCTTTGAACCCTGCCCAATGGCTAGCATGGCGATAACTGCAGCCACACCAATTATAATTCCCAACATGGTAAGCAGTGCTCTGAATTTATTGCTCACAAGGGCTTTTAATGATATCCTGAAAAGATTTGTTATGTTCATGGTTTCTTATTTTTACCTCATCCCCTCCCTTCTCCTGGAGGAGAAGGGCGATCAATTATACTTTATTTTAGTGTTCAGTTTTGAAGAATAGTTCTCATATCCAGGTTGTCTCTTACTTTGTCGATCAGTTATCCCTCCTTTATTCAGCATCAACCTCCACGGGCAAAGCTGCCAGCGATTCCATGGCTGATCCTACTTTTTCTCTTTTCTCATCCCTTGTAATCCTTCCGTCGCGAAGCACAATACTCCTTTGACTAAACAAGGCTATATCGGGTTCGTGGGTAACAAATGCAATTGTTTTACCTTCGGAATTCAATTGCTGGAACAACGACATAATTTCGTAAGAAGTCCTGGTGTCGAGGTTACCTGTTGCTTCGTCGGCAAGGATAATAACCGGGTCGTTTACCAAAGCGCGGGCAATGGCCACACGTTGTTGCTGTCCGCCCGACATCTGGTTGGGCATATGAAGCATACGATCGGCCAAACCAACAGCTTCGAGCACATGCATTGCTTTCTCGCGGCGTAGTTTTGCTGATACTGCTGCATTGTACATCAAAGGCAACTCAACATTTTCGAGCGCGGTAGTACGCGGCAACAGGTTATATGTTTGAAATACAAAGCCAATCTTCATATTCCTCAGCTTTGCCCTTTCATTTTTCGACATTGAACGCACCGGTGTGCCATCGAGCAGGTATTCGCCTTCTGTAGGCGTATCGAGGCATCCAAGAATATTCAACAGAGTTGATTTGCCGGAACCACTTGTTCCCATTATGGTAACAAATTCGCCCTGGCCAACAGTAAATGATATTCCCCTGAGTGCTGCCACTTTCTGGTTGCCAACTATAAACTCACGTTTGACGTGTTCAATTTTTATAATATCAGTCATTTTCATTTTCGTATAAAGAATTACTTTTAAACCGGAGAATCAGGATTGCAATCTTGTTTTCTGACATGCAAGCCAAACAATCTGAATCACTTATGTAACTATTTAAATTGACTCTCCAGGCCTGAGTTTCTTATTTTTTGGGTGCGCTTCCGGGCCGTTTAGGCATAAAAGGACTACTGGCCGATTCTGTTTTTGCCGCAGAAGCTTTCACCTGGTCCATCGAAATCACTACTAACTGGCCTTCTTTAAGCCCTGAAATAATTTCAACAGAAGTTTCGTCGGTCATTCCGGTTGATACCCTTACAGGATATATGGAGTCGCCTTCTTTTACCCAAACTGTTTTTAAAGCCTCTGTATCATCGGCTTCAACCTCACTGTGGCCTGTGCCGGAAGGTTGAGCTGGCTGTGATGCCGCAGCAGCTTGGTCATCGCTACCCCTTGGTTGGCGTGTACCCGGCATTGGCGGTGACATTTTGGCCTTTAAAGTGCTGTCGGGTTTAAATCGTAGTGCCTTGGCGGGTATGGTTAAAACGTTTTCAACTTCCTGGGTATAGATGATAATACTTGCAGTGAGTCCCGGTTTTAGTTTCAGATCAGGATTTGGCGCATCAACTACCACGCTATAAGTAACAACATTAGAAGTAGTTACAGCTAAAAGTCTAATTTGTTTAACAGTTCCCTTGAAACTATCATCAGGATACGCATCAACTGTGAATGTTACTTTTTGTCCTTCTTTTACCTGGCCTATATCGGCTTCGTCAACATTGGCAACAACCTGCATTTTGGTAAGATCCTGGGCAATGGTGAAAAGGGTTGGCGTACTGAAACTTGCAGCAACCGTTTGTCCTTCATCCACCGCACGGTTCAGAACTACTCCGTCGATGGGTGAATAAATCATGGTATATCCCAGATTCGTATTCGCCTTATTAACTTCCGAAGTCATCTTGGCTAAATTAGCTTTTGCATTACTGTATTGATATAATGCTGCTTCATAATCAGTTTCGCTTACTGCCTTTTTACTAAAAAGTTCTTTAATACGATTATAATTAGCCTCCTGGTATGTGGCTGCGCTGACTGCTGATTCCAGATCCGCTTTCATTGAGGCTAACGAAGCCAGCAATGGTGTTTTATCGAGTTCGGCTAACAGTTCTCCTTTCTTAACGGTAGAATTATAGTCGACATAAATTTTCTTGATTACACCCGAAACCTGGGTTCCTACACTTACCTGTTTCACTGGTTCGATGGTGCCTGTGGCTGTTACAGTATTGCTTATGGAAGCTCGTGTAACAACTGCCGTTGCATAGGTGATAACTGTTTTGTTGTTTCCTCTGACGAAAAACCAATAAACCGATGCTATTGCAATTAAGCCTAGTACTGCGAAAATTAAAATTCTGTATTTTTTCATTGTAATTAAATTTTTATGGATTCGGAATTTTGAAATTATTTTAATTCGTTTGCAAGAGCAAAAAGTACTTTCTGATTGAAATTTAACTCCTGCAAATCAAACTCTGCTTAAAGTTCGATGGGTATATTCTGATAAAAATCGAGAATTTTGTAATTGATAATGGCTGTATATTTTGCCTGCAGAAATTCCTGTTGAGCGGTTAGAAATTTGTTTTTCTCCGTGATAAGGTCAACGGTATTTTTCATTCCCAGGTTAAATTGATCTTCAATTAGCGAATAGCTGATCTGAGTTGATTTAAGCTGTTCAGATGCAGCCTGAAATCTCCCCTGGGCCGATTCGGCATCGAGGTAAGCCGTTTCAACATCGGAGAGCAGGTTTTTTTCGGTTTCAATTTGCGAAAGCTTAGCCGTTTCAATACCGATCTGTGCCCTCGAAATATTTGATTTTACTTGTTTGCCGTTAAATATTGGTATGTTAAGACTAACTCCCGCATTCTGGTAAAATTTATCGCCCAATTGCGTTGGAAATGTTATCGTATTTGGAGCGCTATAACCTGTGGCAAGGCTGGCGTTCAGCGACAGACTCGGCAATAATCCCGCCTGCGCAATGAGAAGGTCCGTTTTGGCAATTTCAGTGTTCACCTTCCCGTTTTCGACCTGCGGCATAACTTTTAGCGCGGTATTGTACACATCCGTTTTCGAAGGCAGAGGTTTCAGAATCTGGCTTGAGTTGAGATCGGGGAATTTAATGGCAAGTTCATCATTCATACCCAGTTCGAGCAACTGTTTTAACTGAAGTATCAAACTGCTCATGCTGTTTTTGGCCAGCACCAGCGAATATTTGTCGTTGCTGTATTGCGACTGCACCTGGGCATAATTGCTTTCGGCAATATAACCGGCTTCGAAAAGTATTTTGGCGCGGTTCTGCTGTGTTTCCGACGAAACAAGAATATTTTTGGCATTCTGCACCGATTCGCGGGCATAAAGGATTTTGAGGTAGGCAGCCGTAATTGCCAGTTCAATATTGTTCTCCGACTCTTTTACACTCAATTCGCCCGATTTTATATAAAGTTCGTTTTGTGCGATGGTATTGTTGAGTTTGTTGCCATTATACAGAATCATGGAGGATTGCAAATTGTAGTTTCCGGTAAAGGATTGCTCCTGGCCGCTGCCGCCTTGCGTATCCTTTTGATTGGTGAACGATTGCCCGATTCCTGCATTTAAGTTTGGAAGCCGGTCGGCTTTGCTTTGCACAAAATTCACCTTGCTGGTTTCAACTGACTGTTGCTGCTTTTTAATCTGTATATTGTTCTGCAGCGCATAATTGATGCAACTCCTTAAATCCCATTCCTTGGCTTGCTGCTGGCTGTATGTAATTGTAGAAACCAGCAGGAAGCCCGTCAACAAAAGATAATATTTGATAATTTTAGTTTTCATAGCTTCTGATCATTAAATTGATGAAACAAAATTACAATCGCAATCAGGCTTTGAAAAATCAGATATAAGTTGAGGGAGTTTTTATGGACTAAGAGGGAGTTTTTATAGACGAATTCCTTATAATAAAAAGAGGGCAACTCTATTAAAAGCAAAGAATTGCCCTTTCTTACCAGAATCGAGTGTTTTTTTGGATCACGCTATTGGGAATTCCTGATAAAACATATGCTCCTAATACTTTTAAAAACAGGAAGGAAGCTGTTGAAATAGAATAAAAGATGCACCACCGCTTTTTAGAAAGCCACCCTGTTTTTTGAATTCATTTCATCATTTATACCCTTTTATCTCCAGATAACAATAAGCATCGTTCCGTATTTATATCCTCAGAACTTCCTACCTGGTTCTTTAGGATCAATCAATTGTGAAAGTATAGAAGCAAATTGAAAGTGGTAATTTTCGGATGAATAAATTAACATGCATGTTTGCGAATTCATTTTTACCAAATTCGGAAAATTAATTCATTATTTTTTCATGTACACTTATGGATTTGAAGGAGCGAACCAGAATATGGATTGCCAAATAAGAATGACATAAATAAACAGCGTTTTCACTTTGAGAGAAGTCAGGAGTTCTGTTTCTTCATTTCATCACACCTCCAATACAAAATGGAAATTAACTCCAAGCAAATAAAATTATTTTTCAAAATCATATTTGTATTGAAATATTGTATAAATTTGCAGTTTAAATGCATA